>JAZOOQ010000056.1:0-142344 GCA_045655105.1 Alphaproteobacteria bacterium
TAAAGAAATTGAAATTTTAAGTGTTCAAATTATTAATGCCGTTCAAAAGGCAACGGGAGCTGAATTGAGAGCTTAAAAATATATTTCAAAAGAAAAAACGGGCATTTTGCCCGTTTTTTTTATCTCTTCTCACTTGAAATTTTGTTAAAGAAACGTCATTTTTTTATTACAGAATTATTAAACAAGAAAAAAAATTAAAAAATATCTTTTTTTTTATTTATTTTTATTGTATAGTTGTTATTGTTAATGATAACTATTATTATTAAGGAGTTCAAATGAATAAAATTATTTATACATCACTTTTTGCTCTTTCAATTGCAGTTTCTTGCGTTGCTAGTGCCGGCTTTGAACCGAATGCACCGGCAGCCCAAGGCGGATTTAAAGGGCCCTCAAATGGCGTAACAACAGTTGCTGAAGCTTTAAATGCAAAAGATGATACGCTTGTGCAATTAACAGGGCATATTGAAAAAGAAACAGCCAAAGAAAAGTATCAATTTAGAGATTCAACAGGAGCTATTATCGTTGAAATTGATAATGATGATTGGAAGGGGTTAACGGTAACTCCTGCCGATACGGTAACAATTTATGGAGAAGTTGATAAAGAAATTATGCATTCCCCTGAAATTGATGTAGATCGAATCGAAAAGAAGTAAAATCTAAAAAAATAACAAACTCTTTGAATTAGAAATCTCCCCGCCCCGAATATTAATTTTTTAATATTCGGGGTTTTGTTTAAGAGGTTTTTTCTTTATAAGTTCTTTTTTATTTGACAAAAAATATAAATTATGATAAAATTGCAAAAAATATTGACAAATTACGAAAGGATGTATATAAATGTCAAACAATATGGAATCTTTATCAAAGTATCTTCGTGCATTAACAAAAGGAATATGTTCAAAAAGTATTTCTGATAAGTTTATGAATTCTCCTTATTGGGAAAGATTTGTTGGATATGTTGAAGAAGATTGCAAAAAGCAAGAAGCAGATTTAAGAAAAAAAATATCAAATTGTTTACTTTCTAGTTTAGGTTGGGATAAAGATAAGTCAGAAAAAGGGGCATATTTTCGCAAACTACTTTATTTTGGAAAAAAACAATATGTTGAAAAAGGTTTGAATGATATTGTTAATGATATCAGTTTGCTAGAAAAAAAACTATCAAATGAAACCGCATATCTTGCGCCCGCTATTTCAAAGTCTATAGAGTTTTTTTATCCGAAAGATAAAGAGCCTTCTGCTTTTGTTGATTTTGTTATTCTATCAGAAATGCAAAAAAGAATGCCAAAATTTGCGCAGGCTGAAATTGACGAGATTTATACTGTTTTGAGTTCTAATATGGAAGATCGCATAAAGACGTTTTTGGATCGACCACTAAATGGACTAGGTGGGAATAAAACTGTTTTGAGTTCTAATATGGAAGATCGCATAAAGACGTTGTTGGATCAACCACTAAATAGACTAGGCGGGAATAAAAAAGAAATAGTACTCAATAAACGAAAAGAGTCAGAATGCGTAAACAATAGATAAAATTTTGCTCATAAATGAGGATAATATGTCAAGAAGAAATAATCAGAAAGGTACATCCAAAAATCAGAAAAGTATACCAAATAACCAGATAAACACACCAAATAATCAAGAAAGTATATCAGGAAATCAGATAACTACACAAATCAAAGACGCAGAAAAAATGCCGATTTTCTTTATTCTTTCAAAAGAGGATATTGAAGAAATTGAATGGGCGGTTGTTAAAGGGGGAAATAAATTACCCGAGCGCTTAGATGATATTTTAAAAATTCGTTCTATAAAATCAGCTGATGATGCAACAGAATATATTTATATGGATGATTCTGGAAGCTTAATTGGATCTTTATATCCACATGGAAGATCTTGTGTTGTAACTTGCACAAACGGAAAGCACCATCGCACCAATGGACGCGCTGTTTTTAAAGTGGATGTTGATGAGGAAAAAGAGGCTATTTTTATTGCTTTGATTGCTGCTTTTAAAGAGCATTATGATGGGGAAACAGAAAAAGAAGCTTATCGTGAGGCTTATACTTCTCAAAAACCCTTTGGTTGGGAGATAAAGTTAGGTAGCAAAAAATCAAAGTCAGATAACGAGAACTTAGAGTCAGAGAGAAAAAAATATATTGCTGTTGAATTATCAGGCGATTACACTCCCCTTGTGTCTTATTTAGAAAGTGCAAAGTTGCCTTTTACAGCAGAAAACATCTTTAGCATTTTAATGGATGAATATCAGTCTTATGATAATAAAGATGATGTTGAAACCAAGATAAATAGTTGTCATGAAATTGCTGAATATAGCAAGGTGGTGGAACCTATTTTTAATGAATTAATCAAGATTTCATCTCAAGAAGATTTAGATAAGTATTTTAGGGAAATATTTAGAAAGTTTACGCCGGATGATAGATGTTGTGTATATGAATATTTTGATAAAAAGTGGGAAGACACTCCATTTCAAATTAAAAAAAGAATTGCATATCTTTGTTGGCAAGATTTAAATAGAGAGGCTTTAGATTCAGAGAAGTCATCTATTTATGAGATGATTATGAATTCAACAAGTGAAAAGTTATTAAGTGAATTTAGGGAAATCAGAGAAAAAGGATTAAAAGAAAACAAGTCATCTTCTTCATATTATTCTTTATATAATGATGTGTTCCAAATTGTGAAAAAAGCAAAGGAAAAGAATTTTGAAGCTGGTGCAGAGAGTTATTTTTATAAAATTTTGGAAACAAAAGTAAAGTATTGGGAGTCTGATCAAAAGCAACCATTAATTTCTCAATTAATTGAGTTTTTAACTAAACAAGGATTTATTATTCGAAAAGAAGGAGATCTTATTTCAAGTTTATGTGCAATAGCTTGTATTGCCAGTGATGAACAGGTAGAAAATTTATCTAAATGTTATAGTGAGATATCACGTGCTTATAATCCTGAAAAAGATTCGAGTTCGATGGAAATAGTGGAAAATCTGCCTGAACACAAACAGGCAGTATCTGTTGAGCAAAAAACAGTTGAATCAGCAACTAAAGAAGAGCCAGCACATAAGGTGTTATTGGGCGGAACTCCAAAGGAAATAAGTTTGCTCAATAAGTTAGTTGATCGTCAAAGAACCTAAGAGCTAATCAGAAAAATACCCTAAACCGCTTTTAAAATAAAAGCGGTTTTTTCTTATTGTCAAAAGTTTGAAAAAGTGTTATCCTATAAGAATAGGAGGGGTTCTTATGATTCAAGCAACACTGTTAACAGAAGATCAAATTTGGGGCGAAAGCGCACTTGAAGTGATTAAAAAATATGGCACAAAAGTTGCCTTAAGTGATTTAGCTATTGTTTTAGGTGGTTGGCTTGGTAGTGCGGGAACAACGATTGAAGGCGATCGTTCTGGTTATATTTGGACAGCCTCTGGATTAATTGATTTGGGTCTTGTTAGAACGATTACACATGCCGGAGATCTTTGTTATTATTATCCGAATCGTAGGCGTGATGGCGTGCGTCCTGTGTTGTTAAAAAAGACAACAGATAAAATTAAAAATCCTAAAATTAAAAAAATTTTATTGCCGAATGATTTAGAAGTAAAGATTGCTTTTTTTGGCGAATACCCTCAAAAATCTGTTAAAATAAAGTTAAGTGAATTGCTTGAAAAAATGTATCATAATCGTGAACTTAAAAAATTAAAGGAGTTTTATACTTTTGATACGGCTGGGTTAACTGATTATGAAAAAGGGTTAAAGCCAAAGAAATATTTTGTGTATGAATATGGTGATAAAAAATATATTCGGGTTGAAGGCCGCCCAGCAGATAGTGATTCTATTCTTTCAAATGGGAAAGATGTTCAAATCGGAGATCCATACTGGATTGAAATATTGCCTATTGAATGGTTGGTTGATGAAAATACAGGAATCTGGATTTCAAAAAAAGCTCTTTTAAGTGGTATTCGATTTGGTCAATATGATTCTTACGATGGTAATTTTAAAAAAACGGATATGTTTTCTTATTTAAAAGAATATTTTTCAAAAGAGATGATTCCTTCAGATTAAGTAAATTAAAAAAGCCCTCCAATAGGGTAAATAGAGGGCTGAAATATTTGTTTTAAATTAGTCTTCTTTCCAAGTATTCCCAAGACCAACACTTTCAGAACTTCCTTCTTTTAAAGTGTCGTCTGTTCTTTCAGCAAAACTATAAGCAAATGCTGATAAACTTGAGATTAAACAAAGGGTCATTAAAAATGCAATTAAAATTTTTTTCATGATGTTATCTCCTTTTATTGTTCTCTTTTTATTATATCATATTTTCAAATAAAAGAAAATACTTTTAAGAAAAAGAAAGATTTATCAGCTTTATGAGAAGGTGTTAAAATGATAATGTTTGGTAATATTATTAAAAGAATTTGGATATAAAAAAACCCAAGGTAATTTCCTTGAGCTTTTTGCTAACTTTATGATTAACCTTGTTTAGCTTTTAATTTTGGCTTTTTCTTGTTAATAACATAAACACTGCCTTTGCGGCGAACAACGATACAATCTTTATCGCGCATCTTGGCTGATTTTAATGAACAACGAACTTTCATGATACGACCCTTTCTTTAAACTTAACCGATAAGTAACGGCATTATATATAATAAAAAAAACTTTGTCAAGCGCTTTTTATTGATTTTGATATCTTTTTTCTCTTTGAGCCGTTAATAATGCTAAGATAAAAATCATAAAAATCATAGAAAGAGGGATGATATTTCCATATTTTGAAAAAATGGTTGGTGGGTTTGCTCTTGGTAGAGGGCCATCTAAAACGCCTTGTTTTCCTAAACCTAATGAAGCAATAATTTGACCATAAGGATTGATAATGGCGCTAATACCATTGTTTGTTGAACGCACAAGTGGTAATCCTTCTTCAACGGCACGCATTTGAGCAATACTTAAGTGTTGATGTGGGCCAGCTGATATACCATACCAAGCATCATTAGTGATATTTAAAAGCCATTCAGGGCGTTTTTCTTTATTGACAACAGCGCCTGAAAAGATAACTTCATAGCAAACCAAGGGAGAAACAGGTGGTGCTTTTGGAATAAACATTGTTTTTAAGCCATCACCTTTTTTAAAATCAGAGGGAATAGGAACAATTTTATCAATTTGAAGAATTTCTCTAAATGGCATATATTCGCCAAATGGAACTAAATGAGTTTTATCATAATAACCAACAATATTGGCTAAATGATCAAAAACAAAGAGAGAATTTGCAAGCTCTCTTTTCTTTAAATTAACAATACGCATGCCACCACTTAATAAAATTGAACCTTGACGCAGAGCGCCCATTAATCTCATGCGTTCAACTTCATCAATTTCTGGATAAAAAGGCATGGCTGATTCGGGCCAAATAACATGAGTAATATTTTTATTGTTTTCTCTTGAAAGAGTAAGCAATGTGTTATAATTATCTAATGCCTTGTTTTTATCCCATTTATAACTTTGAGGAATGTTTGGTTGAACCAATCTTAAATTAACTCCCCAAACATTTTCATTTTTATTCTCCATAAGAGTTAAAACACCACCAAATGTTAACAAACAAAAAAGAGATATCATAACAAGAGGGTATTTTTTTTGTGGCCATAAACAAAATGAGGTAAAAAATAGCATTGTGATTAAAGATAATCCCAATACGCCAATTAATGATGCTGTTTGTAAAATGGGTAAAAAGCATGTCCAAATATTGCCAAGTTGATTCCAAGGAAATCCGGTAAATAACCATGTGCGAACCCATTCAAAAAAAACAAAGAAGCAAGAAAAAGCAAGCCATTTTTGAATGCCAGGTTTAAAATAATAACTGCATAAAGCAGGAATCATAAAGAAAAGGCCCATGAATAAAGCAAAACCAAATAAGGCAATGGGGATGAAAATCGAAAAAGCTCCACCATCAATTAAAAAAGCGTTTGTTATCCATTTGAGAGAGAAAACTCCAAGTCCAGCACCAAATGAAAATGAAAATAAAGCAGTTTGCTTTTTATTTGTTGCTAAATTTAAAAAGTGCATTAAAAAACAAAGGCCAATCAAAATGAATGGTAAGATATAATAAGGTGCAAAAGAAAGGGCGGAAAGGCTTCCAAATAAAAATAATAAAACAGACTTTTTGAAAGAAGAAAGAGTGTTAATTTTTAATTTTAACGAATGATAAATCTGTTTCATAAAGATCCTTTTTTTTAATTTTTTATGCCTAAATCTTCAGGTGTTATTTGAAGGTTTTGTTTTTTTAAAGAAGTTTTTTCTTTGTTTTCAGTTTCATCGAATTTTAATTCTTTTAATACCATTTTAAAGAAATTAATTCTAGAAAGAGCTTCTGTTTTTGCAATAGAATCTGTTGAAGGTAGGGCTTTTAATGCGGCATCCAATTGTTGCTTGATTTTATGTGGATTTATTTTATCTTCGCGTCCACCCCAAGCCATTACAGGACAAAGATTTCTTCTAACTTCGCAAACACCACTTGAAACCAAAAATGAAACAGGTTCTTCCCCTTCATTATAAACAATCATCCTTCCTGGTCTAATTGAAAAGAAGATAGGAGCCCTTTCTGGCAAAATTAAAATATCTCCATCAAGCGCAGGTAATAAAACCTTATCGGCTTCAATAACCATTGCTTCAAAAAGAGGTGTAATTAATTTGACTCTGATTTTTCCATTTTTAGGAGATTCTTCGGGTGGATTATATCCAAATGGATTTAAAGCCGGTTTATTTTCAGGCATTTTTGACTTTTCCTTCTGTTGCTTTCATTTCTTTTGCTTTTTGAACAGCTTCTTCAATCACGCCAACCATAAAGAATGCTTGTTCGGGTAAATCATCATATTTGCCATCTAAAATACCTGCGCATCCTTCAATTGTATCTTTCAAATCAACCGTTAAACCTTTGCGACCAGTAAAGACCTCACTAACTGTAAATGGTTGAGTGAGGAATCGTTGTAATTTTCTTGCTCTGGCAACGATTTTTTTATCTTCTTCAGAAAGTTCATCCATACCTAAAATGGCGATAATATCTTGCAATGATTTATAGACTTGTAAAACACGAACAACTTCTGTAGCCACTTCATAATGGCGTTCGCCCACAACGGCTGGGTCTAATAATCTAGAAGTTGAATCTAATGGATCAACGGCAGGATAAAGTCCTTGTTCAGCAATTTGTCTTGACAAAACGGTTGTTGCATCAAGGTGAGTAAATGTTGTTGCAGGAGCAGGGTCCGTTAAGTCATCTGCTGGCACATAAACAGCTTGGATAGAAGTGATTGATCCTTTTCTTGTTGATGTGATTCGTTCTTGAAGAGCACCCATATCTGTTGCTAATGTTGGTTGATATCCAACAGCAGAAGGCATTCGCCCAAGTAAAGAGGAAACTTCAGATCCAGCTTGAGTGAAACGGAAAATATTATCAATAAAAAGTAAAACATCTTGAGCCATGTTGTCTCTAAAATATTCAGCAACTGTTAATCCTGTTAAAGCCACACGAGCACGGGCTCCTGGAGATTCATTCATTTGGCCAAAAACAAGAGCGGCTTTTGAATTATTTCCCTTTAAATCAATAACGCCAGATTCAACCATTTCATGGTACAAATCATTTCCTTCACGGGAACGCTCACCCACGCCAGTGAAAACAGAAAAACCACCATGCATTTTAGCAATATTATTAATTAATTCCATAATAATAACTGTTTTTCCAACACCGGCACCACCAAACAAACCGATTTTTCCGCCTTTTGGATAAGGGCATAAAAGGTCAATAACCTTAATGCCTGTTTCTAAAATTTCTTTGTTTGGTGCTTGATCCATAAATGAAGGTGGCGCTTTATGAATGCTATCTTTTGTTTCAGTTTCAATTGGGCCTCGCTCATCAAGAGCTTCACCTGTAACATTCATAATACGCCCTAATGTGCCAAGGCCAACAGGCACGCTGATTGGTTTCCCTGTGTTATAAACAATACAGCCACGTACTAATCCATCTGTATCAGACATAGATAAACAACGAGCGATATTGCCAGCTAATAATTGTTCAACTTCTAATACCAACTCTTTTTCACCCATTTTGGTTATTAAAGCATCATAAATTTTTGGTAAATCTTTTTCGTTGAACGAAACATCAACAACGGATCCGGTGATGCGGATAATTTTTCCTTCTGAAATGAATTCTTGAGTATTTTGTTTTTTCATCTTCTGGTTTCCTTTGTTTAATTTTCTTGTGCCATTGCGCCTGAAACGACTTCGGCAATATCTGTTGTAATTTTTGATTGTCTGGTTCTTCTATAAATTTTTTGCATATCATGGAGCATGTCATTTGCATTTTTAGTTGCATTATCCATGGCCATTAATCTAGCTGCATTATCAGCAACTTCTGTTTCTAGAAGAACACGGTTGACATAAGCTGTCATATATTGAGGTAAAATGCGTTCTAAAATGCCTAAATCGCCACCTTCATAATCATACATTTCTGGTTCTCTGGTCGCTGGTTTTAAAAGGCTTGATTCTAATGCGCCAAAAGGTGAAAACAAATCACCTTTCCCAAAGGCTTTTAAAAAGCTTGTTTGTTTTAGCGCAATTTTCTTTTGCCCCAAAACGTCTCTTGAAATATAGTCTAAGTCATTGGTATCAATTAAAAATTGCCATGGGTTTTCTTCTGAAAACATTTTGCCGGGAATAAGTTGTTCAATTGTTGGGCGTTGTGATACAACAGACTTAAATTGATTATAAACAAAAAGGCAAACATCAAACTTATCTTTATAAAAAGCTTTTGTTAAATCGCTTGAAAGTCGTTCAGCATCTAAATAACTTTCACCTGCATTAAAAACTTTTTTCTTCACAGTAATCATGCGAATATTTGGGTAAAAGCGCTTTAAAATTTCAGCCCCTTTTGTGCCAAAGCAAAGAAGAGTTATTTCTTTTTGTTCTTTTTGAAGATATTTAATAACTTCTTGTGTTTTTTGAACAACTTGTACATTAGATGCGCCACTTAATCCATCATCAGATGTGATGACAACAATGGTATATTTTAAATCGTTCCCATTTCCTTTTAAAAGACGAGGTAATGGTAATAAAGTTGGATCATCTTTCCAGATTAAGTCATCTTGACGTTTTGTTGCGCTTCTGATTAATCGGCGAATAACACGATTCATCTCTGTCATATATGGAGTGGTCTTCATAAAAGCTGTTTGCAATTTTTTCAGCCTTGAAATTGCAACCACTTTCATTGAAGAAGTCACTTGATATGTGGATTTAATCGTTTTTATACGATCAGATATCTTTTTTAATGAACTCATTCGTCACTTTTTCCCATGTCTTTAGATAGTGTTTTAAGAATTTGGATAAGTTGTTCTTTTGTTTCCTCAGTTAAATCATTTGTTTTGGTGATATCTTCATAAATTTTTGGATGTTCTTTTTCTATCACATCATGAAGTTTTGCTTCAAAAGAAGAAATTTGATCTAAAGGAATATTATCTAAATAGCCATTTACGCCAGCAAAAATTGAAACAACTTCTTCAGCCATAGAATAAGGGTGATATTGTTTTTGTTTCATAATCTCAGTTAAACGAGAACCTCTATTTAAAAGAGATTGGGTTGCTGGATCAAGATCTGATGCAAATTGAGAAAAGTTCATTACTTCGCGATACTGGGCTAAGTCTAATTTTAAAGAACCAGCCACTTTTTTCATAGCTTTGCTTTGTGCTGCAGAACCAACACGGCTGACGGATAACCCAACGTTAATAGCAGGGCGAACGCCTTGTAAAAAGAGGTTGGTTTCTAAGAAAATTTGACCATCTGTAATGGAAATAACGTTTGTTGGAATATAAGCTGAAACGTCTCCTTCTTGTGTTTCAATAACTGGTAATGCGGTAAGCGAGCCACTGCCATATTCCTTGCTAAGTTGAGCAGCGCGTTCTAATAATCTTGAGTGAAGATAAAACACGTCTCCAGGATAAGCTTCACGACCTGTTGGGCGTTTTAACAGTAAGCTCATTTCGCGATATGCAACAGCATGCTTTGATAAGTCGTCATAAAAGACAATAGCATTCATGGAATTATCCCTGAAATATTCGCCAATGGTACAACCTGCATAAGGAGCTAAATATTGCATTGCGGCACTATCTGAAGCGGTTGCAGAAACAATAATTGTGTAATCCATTGCGCCATTTTCTTCTAAAATTCTCATAATATCGCGCACAGTTGATTGTTTTTGGCCGATTGCAACATAAATACAGAATAATTTTTCAGAGTCGGGCAAAACGGCATTTTTTTCTTTTTGGCTTAAAATTGTATCTAAGATAATAGCTGTTTTTCCCGTTTGGCGATCCCCAATAATGAGCTCGCGTTGACCTCTTCCAATTGGAACAAGTGCGTCAATTCCTTTAATTCCTGTTTGAATTGGTTTATTAACAGAACTTCTTGCAATGATGCCTGGGGCAGGGGCCATTACAGGATGGAGTGGTAAGTTTTCAAATCCTTCTTTCCCATCGATTGGATTGCCAAGAGGGTTTAAAACTCGACCCAATAATTCCATGCCAACAGGAACAGTGTTCATTTGTTTTGTTCTTGATACGATGGCACCTTCTCTAATGTTTTGAGCATCGTTAAAAATAACGATATCAACCACATCTGGGTTTAAGTTAAGAGCCATCCCTGTTTGGCCAGTTTCAAATTCCACGCGTTCACCTGATGCAATGGATTTTAATCCTTCAACTCGGGCAACTCCATCAGAAACAGATAAAACTTTTCCAACTTCTTTTATTTCTTTTTTATCTTCAAAAGTGGAAACAGTATCAGAAAAAACTTCTGCAATTTTTGTAACATCAACAGCTCTTGCAACTCGTTTTTCAATTTCTTGTTGAAAATTGGAAAGTTGACCTTTAACAGAGGCATCAATTAACAAAGAGTCAACATTTAATTTAAGGCCACCTAAAAGGGAAGGATTTACTTTTACTTGCAAGATAAAATGATCTGTTTTTAAAATTTCAGTTAATCTTGTTTTTAAAGTTTCTAATTGCTTTTCGGATAAGCTGACGGCAGATTCAATTTCAATAAACTTTGTTTTATCTAAAGTGTTTGTCATAATCATTTAATCCTTTGAAAAAAAATAATGACTTCTTTTATCACAATTATCCTTTTCTTGCAAGAGAAGAAGCATTCTTTTTTAATAAAAAAGGCATACAAAAAAATGTATGCCTTTAAAAATTTAAAATTAAGAGTTATCGGTTGATGTTTTGGCGAATTTCTTCATCAATTTGCATCATGTATCCTTCTTGGTATGGATCTTTCCCTTCGCTGACACTTTTTGCTTCATTTAATCCATATTTATTTGCTTTTTCCCCTAATCTTGAAGAAGCATCAAAAAACAAATGAATTTGTCTTCCAGAAATATTTTTATATTGGGTGAATTGGTGTTTTATTTTATCATAGACTTCAAAGGGATTCATTCCTAATAAAATCCATGCAATAATAAGAAATTCACCTGCATGAATAGCAAGAGCTACAATCATTTTTTTTAATTTATCGAAGTCCATGTTATTTTACCCTTTCATTTATTGAAAAAATTAATCATACTATAACTAAACTATAAGAAAAAAATAAATATTGCAAATGAAAAAAATTAAAGCTTTTGGATTTGAAGTTTCGCTTTTGAAAAGAATGAAACAAAAAACACTTCGATTAATGGTTTCAAAAACTGGTGAAGTGAAATTAACTATGCCCCTTTTTTGTTCAGAAAAGAAAGCTCTTGAATTTTTAAAAGAACATCAAAATTGGGTTTTAGAACAGTTGCAAAAACATTACCTAAAAGTTTTTCAAGATAAAGATGAAGTGTTCATTTTGGGTAAAATTTATAAAATTATTCATGATGAAAAACAAAAAACAAGTGTTGTTGTTCAAGATGATGTTTTATATATTGGTGGTGAAAAGGAATTTTTGCATCGTAGATTATGCAATTTTGCAAAAAAAGAATTGTTGAAATATATTTATGAAAAATCTTTTTTGTTTTCTAAAATAATTGATCGAAAAATTAATAAAATTACGCTTAAAGATATGACTTCTAGATGGGGAAGTTGTTCCTCTGCTGGGAATTTAAATTTTTGCTTTAAATTGGCATTTGCCCCCTTATTTGTTGTGGATTATTTAATTGCGCACGAAGTGGCACATTTAAAAGAAATGAATCATTCGAATGCTTTTTGGGAAACGGTTGCACTGATGAATACTGAACAGGCAAAAGCCCAAAGTTGGCTTCGAAAAAATGGATCTGACTTAATGAAAATTAAATAAAAAAGAAAAGGGGCCCTTGAAGGGCCCCTAGCGGAAAGAGGAACAATGAAAAAAGGGGGGGGGACAGGTTCACTCTTTCCCAATGGTGTTTGGTTTCACAAAAATAGGGAGACTAAAAAATAACTCAAACACCTTGATCATCACCTCTTGATGATAATTGCATTATATCTTATTTTTAAAAAAAAGTCAACACTTTTTTATAAATATATTGACAAAATAATTTTATATAAAAAATGTTAAAAACATCATTAAAAATCAATATGTTATAAATTTTAAATATGAATGTATTTTGATTAATAGTAATAAAAAAGAAAGAATTGAAAAAAAATTTTTAAACGAAAAATAATGAAAAAAGGCCTAAAAAATGGGGTTTTAGTACAAAAATTAACAAATTATTAATCAGATTCGCACTTTTTTGATTTTAAAAATGCTTAACTAATTGAAAAATAATGAGTATTTTTATTTTTCTGATTCTTAAAAAATAAGAAAAAAGCAGCGAGATGAGGAAGTTTTTATTTTTTTAGGGAAGATGCTGCTTTTTTCTTAAGGGAAACTTTTTAATGGTATGCCCTCATTAATCCAACTAATAATCCTTGAACTTCAACACGGGCAATATCTAATGTGCGTGGTTCATAGGCTGGATTTTCAGGAATTAATGTTACTTGTCTGCCTTTTACTTGAATGCGTTTGAGTGTGGCTTCAAACCCATCTACCAATGCAACAACAATGGATCCATTTGGGGCATAATCAGCTCGTTTGATGATAACGGTGTCTCCATCCATAATACCTGCATTAATCATAGAATCGCCTTCAATTTTAAGAGCATAATGTTCGCCAGAACCCATCATGTGAGAAGGAACTGTGACCATATCATTGGGATTGCGAATAGCTTCAATGGGAACTCCTGCCGCAATTTTTCCAAACAAAGGAATTTCAATTGAATTATCATTGACAACATTATAAACAGATTGCGAAAAGCCTTTAGTTTTATTTTTTCCCATAACTTTAACAGGAGCAACATATTTTTCGGCGGGCATGGTTAAAACTTCAATTGCTCTGGCTCGGTTAGGGGCTCTTTTAATAAATTTTCTTTGCTCAAGTGCACTAATGATGCGATGAATACCAGATTTTGAATGAAGATTTAATTTTTCTTTCATTTCATCAAAGGAGGGGCAGACGCCTTTTTCTTTAATTGTATCGTTGATGAATGTTAAGAGTAAATATTGTTTTTGCGTCAGCATATTAAGCTCTCCAAGTTTAAGATATTCCACTTTTGTTCTTATCCTAAAATAAAAAAAATTCTTTGTCAATAAAAAAATTTTTTTATAAAAAAAAGAATGTGAAATATTCTTTTTTCTTGAAATATTTGACTTTTTTGCTATTTTGAGATATACTTGTAATTAATAGATAAAGAAAAAAAGAGGCAAAAAAGATGATTGAAGAAGAAATGGAACGAGATAATATTCAAGTTTTAATGGCGCATCGTATTCAAAGTGCAATTGATTCAGGGGATTTAATTGAACTTCAAGATTGCGCCGCTTTATTGGATGTGAAACGTATCTTCTTTGTTGAAATGGATGAAGAAACAGAGCGAAAATTGGCAAAGCCGATTTTGGTCTATGCGGCTGAACATGGGTCAGTGGATGTTGTTAAATTTTTGCTTGAAGTTGGTTGTGATATTAATGCGCAAGATACATTTGGAAATACGGCACTTCTTTGCGCAGTTGAAAATAATCGATATGAATTGATGAAATTTTTGTTGCGTCAACCAGGGATTCATGTTGAGTTGGCCAATTTTTATGGGGAAAATATTTTTTCAATTGCAGCTCTTAATAATGATGAGCAAATTACAGAATATTTAAAAACATTAAAATTCCAAAAATCAGATATCGCCGAAAGTGTTTTTCAAGTGAATTAAAATTATTTTAAGTTGTTAAAATAATAAGGCTGTTATTTTTATGATTTAATTTTGATCAATCTCGGTGTTTCAATATTTTCAAATTTAATTAGGCCGGTATTATCGTTTTGGTTATATTCAATAAGAGTGCCTTTTCCTAAATATTTATGGTTAATAGTAGATCCAACTTCATAATTATGCATTTGTGTGTTGTTAATAAATGCATCGATTCTTGTGATTTGTTGTTTTGTTTGATTTTTGTATTCTTCATCTAGTTTGGTAATAAATGTTAATAGCTTTGGATTTATTTCTAAAATAAAGCGAGATGGATATCTGAATGAATTATCAAAATTTAGGCCTTCTGAATCAGATAAAAATAATTTGAGTTCAGCTCTTGTAATTGCAACATAAGCAAGTCGTCGTTCCTCTTCAAGTTCTGTATTGCTTTTGACATTATAAGATGGAAAAATACCTTCAGATAGTGAGCAAAGAAATACATAAGGGAACTCTAATCCTTTTGCGGTGTGGATAGTCATAAGTTTAATGGAATTTTGATCAGTTGTTTTTTTATCTTGATTTGTTAGCAATGATATTTGTTGTAAATATTCAGTAAGTTCAAGTTTCTCGCCAAAATGACTTTCATACTCAATGATTGATTGTTTGAGCTCAGCTAAATTATCAAGTCGTTCTTGATCTCCATCCCTTTTTAGTTCTTCTTGATAGCCACTTTTTGTTAATAAAAATTCTAATATGTCTGTTAATTTTGCTGTTTTTAATTTTTTTTCTGCTGTATTAAATAATTTAACAAAATTCATAGCGTGAGTGTTGGTTAATCTATTTTCTTTTATGTTTTTGATTAAAGCAGAGTATAGTGAGCACGAATTTTGATTTGCAGTGTTTTGAATTAGTTCAATCTTTTTTTTCCCAATACCTCGTTTTGGGGTATTGATGATTCTTAAAAAAGAAATATCATCTTTATATAAAAGGAATCTCATATAAGACAGTATGTCTTTTACTTCTCTTCGTTCATAAAAGCTTATTCCACTGTAAATAGTGTAGGGAATTTTTGCTCTTATTAGGCCATCTTCAAGTGTTCTCGAACAATAATGAGCTCTGTATAGAATAGCAATATCCCTGTAGTTTGCTTTTTGTTTTTTGAGTTTTTTGATTTCTTTTATAATCCAATCAGTTTCTAATTTTGACGTTTTTAGATGATTATAAATGACTGGATTTGTTAGAGTTTTAACGGCAGATAAATCTTTTTTTATTCTATCTTTGTTGTTTGAAATAAGTGAATTTGCAACGTCTAAAATATTTTGCGTTGACCTGTAATTTTTATTCAAAACAAAGGTTTTAACGTTTTTAAATTGATTGTTGAAATCTAAAATGAAATTTTGCTGGGATCCGCGCCAAGAATAAATGGTTTGATCTGGATCACCAACAATAAATAGGTTTTTATGGTGTTGGCTTAAATAAGATACTAAGTCATATTGACGTTCTGATACATCTTGAAATTCGTCAACCATAATATATTGAAGACGTTCTTGCCATTTTTTTAAAATTTTTTTAAAATTTCTAAATATATACAGTGTAAAATAAATTAGATCATCAAAATCTAGACCAAATGCTTTCTTTTGCTCATAGATGTACCCATATAATATTTTATTATGAGGATCAGGATTTTGTTTTGCGAGATTATATTTTTTTGATATCTCACTTGTATTTGAAGTAATTAAAAAATCAATATCTTTATTTTTGGATATGAAATCAATAGCATTTTTGAATGTAATGTCACTTTGTGAAAGCTCGCAATCCTCATATACTTTTCTTAGAATTGTTTTTTTGTCTTCGTTATCTATAATAAAAAATTGTTTTGGGTAATTGAGTGTATGGATATCTTCTCGTAAAATGGTTACACAGAAAGAGTGAAATGTCGAAATGTAGGCAGTGTCGTGATCACCAATTAGGTTTTTAATGCGACTTTTCATTTCTTGTGCAGCTTTATTGGTAAAGGTTACGCAAAGAATACTTTTTGTTGGAATACCTAAATTTTGGACAAGGTGTGCATACCTATGTGTTAAAACTTTTGTTTTGCCACTTCCTGCCCCAGCTATGATTCTGATATAGCCTTCTGTTTCGAGAACACAAGTTTGTTGATCAGGATTTAGACTATTTAATAAACTGTTTGTCATTTTTTACTCGTTTGTCTGTGATTATAAAATATCATGTTTTTCTAATTTAAACAATCTTTTTTTATGAAAAATGAGGTGTTGAATGAATAGTATTTTATTATTTTTTATGATAATATGTAAGATCTATTCAGAAAGAACAGATTTGATTTTAAATTAGGTTTAAGTGTGTTACCACTTGTAAAATAATAATTATACAGGTTGTTGTATATTGAATATATTAATATGGGAAAAGAAAAAAATGAACCATTCAAATTCAGAACGGCAAAATCTTGATGATTTTCCAAGACTCTCATTAATCGTTCGTTTTTTTAGGGGGTGCTTTGTTATATGCTGGATATTATCCACATGATATATATTTTATACTGCAACAAAACATCATAAAATGACTTGGAGTCATAAAAGCAATCTTTGTGAAATACAAGTCTTTGATATAAAAGAATTTAAGTGCCAATCTGTCCATAAAATTCCTCTTTCTGAAATTGACTATATGTATTTAAGAAAACATGAGCCTTATAGCAGGAGGGGGAGGAGAGCGGATACCTATGATCTTGTTCTAAAAACTAAAACAAAAGAGATTGACTTGGAAAATGCGACATAAAATATTTGGATTTCTTCCAGAGAAGAAAAAGCTCAAAAAATGAATGCGTTTTTGAAACATAATTTTTCAAATAACATTGAATATGAGTATCGAGAAGGTTTTACCTGTTTAATTACGGCCCTGATATTTTCATTACCTGTGGTTACTGGTCTTTTCTTATTTTTCCGAACTAAGCACAAAAACGCAAATAAGAGAATTTTGCTGTTCAAAGACATTAAAGAATTTCAACTAACAAATTGATAGTTGGAATTGGACGAGAACCCTTGGGTGAGAGTTTCTTCACACATAAAAAAAAGACCGCGGATGCGGTCTTTAAATGGCGGGAGTGAAGGGACTCGAACCCTCGGCCTCCTGCGTGACAGGCAGGCGCTCTAACCAGCTGAGCTACACCCCCAAGGTGTGCTATAATTAATAGCAGAAAACTTTATGAGATGCAAGCTTTTTTTTATATAAAAAATATTTTTTTTATAATGTATTTATTTTTAAGCATTTTTTGTTAAATAAACAAGTCCATTTAACTGAATATCATGCTGTTCAACCAAGAAAACAGGGATGTTTTTAAGGTAATTTGCAAAATATTTCTTATAATAAAAATATTTTTTAAAGGATGATTTCATTAATAAGCTGCGAATCGTTGGTTGGTTTAAAAGATTCCCAACTAAGTAAACGCCTCCTTCAGTTTTAAGTGTTAAAGCCAAATTTGAAGCATAAATGCCCAAAAATTCAAAGAAGTACCAAAAGGTTAATAGGGCAATTTCATCTTTTTTGCTAGCAAGTTCAGTCACTTCTTTCGGGCGAAGTGGAAAAATATCAGCTTCTAAAGTTTCGGTTATTTTAAAAGCATTTTTCATTGTTTCACTTTCGCTTATCCAAGCCGAATCAGGGGCTTGTTGATTAATTTTTAAAATGGCTTGATAAAGGCGCAACAAACCTGATCCTGAAAGAATATCTTCAAAGGAAAGAGGCGCTTCTTCTTTTGTGATTTCGGATACAATTTTTTGTTGATTGGGGGTGAGAGCAGATAAAGAAGAATGACCAGCCTCTGAAGATAAAACTTGATATTCATTGTGTGTTGGAATTATAAAACAACTTCCAAGACCGGTTCCAGGACCCAAAACAAGTTTGCTACCCATCTCTTCTTTGGTTTTATCAGTCAGGGCAAGTAAATCTTTTTCTTTTGCCTTTAAAATGCCCCATCCTTGCAATTCAAAATCATTAACAAGCAAAATTTGAGTGGTTGGATAAGATTTTTTAAGTTCATCTTTATCAATACAAAAATCAGCATTTGTGAGTATGGTTATATGATCTTGAATAATACCTGCCACCCCGAAAATCATTTTTTCTGGTTGCTCATTTATTGTTTTTAAATAATCAGTTAAAACTTCGGTGATTGAACGATAATCGCTGGTTTTATAATAATGCAACGAGGTGATTTCTGATCCATTTAAAAGCATTATTCTAATATTTGTTCCGCCGATATCTGCTAATAAGTAGCTCATGAAGCCTCCTTTTTATTTAAAAATAGAAATAAATTCTTTTCCAACACATCCTAAGTTTTGAAAAACACATTTGATGCCGATTAAAATTTCTGTATGCCATTTTTCTTTTTCTGATGGGAGACATGCCATCAATTTATTTGTGCAAGTTGCTGTGAAAAAATCATTTGAAAAAAGCGCAATTACCCAGCAAATAATAGCAACTAAAACACCAACCATTAAAACTTTTGAAAAAAGAGCTAGCATGCACTCATCCTTTTTTTATAAATTTCTTCTGCTAATTCTAATTCTTCCGGTGTGTTTACTCCATGTAATTCAGCAGCATCACCGATAACAATATCTCGGCTCAAACCTTTATTTTTTGCTTTTTTAACAATATCTGTTAAATAATATTCGCCCGCAGCATTTTGATTATCAATTTCTTTTAAAAGTTCTAATAAATATTTGCCATTAACACACATAACTCCAGAGTTGCAAAGTTTTATTGCGCGTTGAACATCTGTTGCATCTTTATATTCAACAATTGCATCAAGGCCATTTTCGCCCATGATTAATCGACCGTATCTTCTTGGATCTTCTGGAATAAATCCTAAAATAGAAACATCTGTTCCGCTTTCGCATTTTTCAATCATCTTTGTTAATGTTTCGGGTAAAAAGAGTGGTTGATCTCCAAATAAAATTAAAACATTTCCATCAAAAGGTTGAATTTCAGATTCGGCAGCTAATACCGCGTGAGCTGTTCCAAGACGTTCTGTTTGAACAACTGTTTTAATTGGAGAAACAGCTTCTTTCACGTTTTCCATATTTGGTCCGATTACAACGGTGATATCTTCAATACCTGTTTTTTTGACCGCATCTAATAAAATATTAATCATTGGAACATCACAAATTGTATGCAAAACTTTGGGAAGATCAGTTCCCATCCGTTTACCCATACCGGCTCCAAGAATAATTGCTTTTGTTTTCATTTTCTTCCTCTCTTTTTTAAATTAAAACCTCATGATCTGTTGCAAATGTTCTTAATAAAGTTCTTAAGCTTGCATCTGAATCATTAAGATGATTTGATATAAAATGATTTGCTTGTTTTCTGTTTGTTGTTCGAACAACTGCTTTAATGCTTCCAAGAGCGGCAGGATTCATTGATAAATGAGTGAATCCCAAAGCAATTAAAGCGAATGCTTCTAAAGGTCTGGAAGCCATTTCACCGCAAACAGAACATGGAATGTCTTTTTTTTGACACGCCGTTAAAATTTGTTGTAAAACTTTTAAAAAGGCTGGTGATAAAGCATCATATTTATCCCAAATGATGGGGTTTGTTCTATCTGTTGCAAAGAAAAATTGTGCTAAATCATTGGTTCCAATTGAAACAAAATCAACCTCATCAATTAATTCATCTAATTGAAATAACAATGAGGGAACTTCAATCATTGTTCCAATTTTAACTGATGCAGGTAAAATACCTTCTTTTTCTTTTTCGCGCTCTAATTCTGCATAAAGAAGTTTTTTAGCCTCTTTTAATTCGTCAATCGTTGTGATCATTGGGAACATAACGTTTAAATCTTTTCCATGCGCAGCTTTAATCAAAGCTCGTAATTGAGTTTTTAAAATGATACGTCTGTCAAGAGTAATGCGAATTGAACGCCAGCCCATGGCGGGATTTTCTTCTTTTTTATTTTCAAAATAAGGCAAAATTTTATCTGAACCAATATCGAGTGTTCTAAAAATAACTTTTTTGTCGGCCACTTCTTTAAAAACATTTTTGTAAATTGAAATTTGCTCTTTTAAATCAGGTAATTGTTCAGCAGACATAAAAGGTAATTCTGTTCGATATAACCCAATGCCATCATATACAAAATTCTTTGTGTTTGAAATATCTGTTGGTAGCCCAGCATTGATATTTAATGAAATATAAACGCCATCTTTTGTTTCGCTTGGTTGGTTTTTAAAGGGAAGATATTTAGCTTGATGTTGTTTATATGTTTTAAGGCGTTCATCAAAATCATCTAACACTTCATCAGATGGGTTAATATATAAAAATCCATTCACCGCATCAACGGCTAAATCATCATCATTTAAAATACTGTTTGAAATATCTTTAATGCCTGAAACAACTGGAATATTGAGCGATTTTGCAACAATTGTCATGTGCATTGTTTGAGAGCCTTCTTCAAGAACAATGGCTTTAATTTTATTTAAATCATAGTCCAAAAGCTCAACAGGTCCCAAATTTTTTGCAACTAAAATAGTGTTTTTTGAAAGTCGTTTAGAAGATTTGACTTGTTTTTTATTTAAATGACGGGTAATTCTTCCAGCCAAATCTTGAAAATCATGTAAGCGTTCTTTGATATAAGGATCGCTCATCATGCTCATTCGTTCAGTTATTTCATTTAAAACTTTTTGAATGGCGGCTTCGGCGGTTAATCCAGATTCAATGGCATTGTTAATTTTTTTAGCCCACCCTTTATCTCTGGTGAACATTAAATAAGTTTTAAAAATTTCTGCTTGTTCATGCGTGATATCAGGAAGCAATAATTTTTGAGAAATTTCTTCTTCAACTTTTCTGATTGCACCAATCAATTTTTTTTGTTCAGCCAGTTTATCTGAAGATAAAATGGTGTCAAACTGCATGCGTTTATGAACATAAGCTTTACCAATGGCAAGTCCTGAAATCAAGCAAACGGCATCTAACTTTTTATGGCGTCTTGCACTGGCAACTTTTCCCTCATTATTCGTTAAAACATTTAAAAGCATGCCACTTAAAATCATGGCAATAATCAAAAGAAAATCAATTTCAGCTTCGCTAAAGTGATATTGTTCTTTTTTTTGAACGCTTAAAACACCAATTAAGATATCTTGATGAATAACAGGAACAGCCGCAAAAGAATTAAGATTTAATTCTTTGGTTTCAGGCTTATAAACAAATCCCGAATGACTCCAAACATTTTCAACTTGTAATGGTTTCCTTCTAAGTGCAACTTCACCGTTTAAACCTTCACCAATTCTCAAAAAAGTTTCATGAACAGCTTTTTGATCTAACCCGTATGTGGCATATAATTCTAAAACTTCGCCTGGGCGCATCATATAAAAAGTGCAGGCTTGCGTTTTTAAATGCTGGGCTGTGAGCTTTGTGATAATATTAAGTTTTTCTTGAGTGGAAAGATTTTGTTTGATAATTCTTTTAAGTTCGCGTAATGTTTCTTGCGCGCCCAAAGATTTTGTTTCTTTTCTTTTTAGAGAAGGTTTTATAACGCCCATCTTTCACCCTTTTTTATTTTTTTTATATAAAGAGTTTAGAAAATATTCTAGGCGTCGTCAAGTCTTTTATTCTGTATCTTCTAAAACAGCATCAATAAATCCCTTTTTTGGCAATTGATGGTGATCTGCCGTATCATCAGAGAAAAAAACTTTGGGATGTGGTGCCTTATCATAAAGTTTTAATCCTTGCGCGTATGGAATAACAGGATCATTTTTGCCATGCCCGATATAAAGAGGGGTTTTAATATTTGAAATTAACTTATCTGTTTCGAATTTATCTGTTAACAAAAGTTCATATGGAAAAATATTTCCAAACATGTATTTAGCCATATCAATAAGTGAATAAAAGGGGGCTTCTAAAATAAGAGCATGCACAGGTTCTTTTTCAGTTGCCATGAAGTGGGCAGCTGATGTTGCAACAAAAGTTCCAAGTGAATGGCCATAAATGATGATATCTTTGGCTTTATATCCATTGCTTAAAGCCCAAAGTAATGCTGTTTTTGCATCTTGTTCTAGTTCTTGTTGAGATAAGGTTCCTTTAATTCCACCAAAGCCTTCATATTCAGGTAATAAAAAACCAAATCCTTGTTTTTGAAAGAAAGGAAGTTGCGTTGTGTTTGTTGAGAGATTTCCTCTGTTCCCATGAAAAAAAACAATCAATTTTTTATTTTTTTGAGGTTTTAAATACCAAGCATAAACTTCTTTCCCATCAGGTAAGCGATATGTTATTTCTTTCACATCATTTATTTTTTCTTGAAGTGAAGAAATATCAGCTTTTTGAGAGGAGGGATGAAAAATAAACTTTTTTTGAAAACTATATAAAAGAAAGGCAGCTAAAACATAAACGCCTATAACAATCGTTAAAATAATTAATATTTTAATTACCATTTCTTTCATTGTATCTCCTTATAATTCTTGCACGATTAGTTGTTCAAGTTTTTTCAGTTTATCTCTTAAAGCAGCGGCTTTTTCAAATTCAAGAGCATCTGCTGCAATTTTCATTTGTTTTTTGATTTCTTCAATTGATTGTGGCAAATCTTTTTCAATATTTAAAGATTTTTTCTTTTCATTTGAACCAACAAGGTCATTAAAATCTTGAATCAAATCAGGAATGGCTTTTTGAATGCCTTTTGGTCTGATGTTGTGTTCTTGGTTAAATTCAATTTGTTTTTGACGACGTCTATTTGTTTCTTGAAGTGCCGCAGCAATAGATTTAGTGATTTTATCTGCATATAAAATCACACGCCCATTTTCATTTCTAGCCGCCCGACCAATGGTTTGAATTAAAGAAGTTGTTGATCTTAAAAAACCTTCTTTATCTGCATCTAAAATGGCAACAAGTTCAACTTCTGGAATATCTAAACCTTCTCGAAGTAAGTTAATGCCAACCAAAACATCAAACGTTCCTAATCGCAAATCGCGAATAATTTGAATGCGTTCTAATGTATCAATATCTGAATGCAAATATCTGACTTTGACATTATTTTCCATTAAATAATCGGTTAAATCTTCGGCCATTTTTTTTGTGAGCGTTGTAACTAAAACACGCCCACCTTTTGCGGCAACTTGTTTTGCTTCAAATAAAAGATCATCTACTTGTGTTCCAACTGGACGAACAACGCATTCTGGATCTAAAAGACCTGTAGGACGAATAATTTGTTCGGTAAACACTCCCTTTGTTTGCTCAAGTTCAAAAGGTCCAGGAGTGGCGGAAACAAAAATAGTTTTAGGACGCATTTGATCCCATTCTTCAAACTTAAGAGGGCGGTTATCTAAACAACTTGGCAATCTAAATCCATATTCAGATAAAACAGATTTCCTTGCAAAGTCACCTCGATACATGGCTCCAATTTGAGGAACAGTTACATGACTTTCATCAATAAAAATTAAAGCATCATCAGGCAAATATTCAAAAAGAGTTGGAGGCGCTTCACCTTGTTTGCGACCAGTTAAATGGCGCGAATAATTTTCAATTCCTTTGCAAGAACCTGTGGCTTCAAGCATTTCTAAATCATATCTTGTTCTAGATGAAATACGTTCAGCTTCTAAAAGTTTTGAATTTTCTTTAAAGAAGTGAAGTGTTGTTTGAAGTTCTTCTTTAATTGTTTTAATGGCTTGTGAAAGGGCAGGGCGAGGGGTTACATAGTGGCTGGCAGGGAATACAGTGATTTCATTTAATTCCAGCTTTTTTTTGCCAGTTAATGGATCAAATTCAAAGATGGATTCAATTTCATCTCCAAAAAAAGAAATGCGCCACGCCAAATCTTCATAGTGTGAAGGGAAGATATCTAAAATATCGCCAGTTTGGCGAAAACAAGTGCGTTCAAAAGCTATATCGTTTCTTTTATATTGTAATTCCACCAGTTTTTTTGAAAGTTCTGAAAGATCAACTTCTTGTCCTTTTTTGAGACTAAAGGCCATGGATGAATAGGATTCTGCAGATCCCAAACCATAGATGCAAGAAACAGAAGAAACAATAATCACATCTCTTCTTTCTAAAACATGGCGCGTGGCTGCATGGCGCAAGCGATCAATTTGCTCATTAATAGCAGAATCTTTTTCAATAAAAGTATCTGTTTTTGGAATATAAGCTTCTGGTTGATAATAATCATAATAAGAAACAAAATATTCAACAGCATTGTTAGGGAAAAAAGCTTTCATTTCGGCGTAAAGTTGAGCGGCCAAAGTTTTATTATGAGCCAAAATCAAAGTTGGACGTTGCATCTGTTGAATCACATGAGCCATTGTGAAAGTTTTTCCAGAACCAGTGATGCCTAACAAAACTTGATTTTTTTCTTCTCTTTTAAGACCTTCAACAAGCTCTCTAATCGCCTCTGGTTGATCGCCAGCTGGTTGAAAAGAAGAAACTAATTCAAATCCTGCATCTCCTGTTAATTCAGGTTTATTGTAAAGAGGAATCATGGGGGTGTCCTTTTTATTTTTTGATTTGTTTTGTTGATTCTTTTATTTCTTCAGATAGTGAATTTAATTCTTTTTTGATATCTTTAAAAATGTTTTTAAATTCTTTTTTTTCTTGTCCCCATGAAGAAAAAACAATGTATGAATTTAAAAGCAAAATACCTGTTACAATTAAAATAACAAAAAGACCATCAGTTGAGTTTAACAATGGTGCTTTATGTTCAACATAGATAAAAACAAAACCAAGACCAGCAAAGAAAAAGCATGTCCAAAATAATTTTTTAACAGCTTTTGCAATGTTTTTACCCGATTGATAGGCGCGTTCAACCAAAAAAGGCGTTGTGAGGGGCAAAAGCTTTTTTTCTTTCATAAAATTAATGCTGAAAGCTAAAATAATTTCCAAAAGAGCAAAAGCAATGAAAATGGGCAAAATTTTTGCAAAACCAAGTGCGCTTAAATAAACTCCAAAATAGCCCGCGATATAAGATAAAAAGAAGCAAAGTGTTGGTCCAAACCACATAATGTTTTGTTTTTTTAAAAGAAGGGCGTTGATGCTAGCAAGGCCAAGCGCTGAAAAACAAAGTAGCGAGAAAACAGGGCTGAAAAATAAAAAGAAGACGGAGCTCATAAATGAAATGATGATAAAAAGGCTTGAAAAAGAAGAAAATGAAAAAAATGGCACACGATCCAATTTTTGCATCATAAAAATGAAAAGCGTCCACCAACAAACAGCCGCTATTTTTGATAATATTTCAACAAGGGTTAAGTTTTGAATGGGTGCGTGATATGGTAATAAAAAAACACCGATAGCGCAAAATAAAACCGTTATCAAAACAGCATAAAGATTATTTTTTTTATATCGATAAAATAAAAAACTTCCCACCGAAGCCATTAAGGCAACAAGGGTGGGAACCAAACCATTTTTTGATTCAATTAAAAAGCTTGTAAAACAACCGCTAACAACCAAAGAGCCAATTAAAAGGGCTGCAAGATTTAAAAAATCAGCAATCGAAATATCTTTCTTTTTCTTTAAAATAAGGAGAGGAAAAATAAGTTTTATTGAACCAATTAAAACGAATAATTCGAATAAAAAAATGCCGAGTTCAAATTGCATATTTTGCCCCCTTATTAAAAAATAAGATTTTGATAGATTTTAAGCTTTGTGTCTAAATGCAATACGACCTTTTGAAAGATCATAAGGTGTCATTTCAATTTCAACTTTATCACCAACCATCACGCGAATACGGAACTTGCGCATTTTACCAGATGTGTGCGCAATAATTTCGTGACCATTTTCAAGCGTGACACGAAAAGTTGCATTTGGTAAAGCTTCTGTAACTGTGCCCGTAAATTGCAAAACTTCTTCTTTTGCCATAAAAAAACTCCTCAAAAAAATAATAAACGTAAGCATTATATTGTGTTTTTTAAAAAAAATCAAGAAAAAATGCTTTATAATCAATTAAATTATCCTTTTATTATGCTATTAATAACCTGCACAAAAAACAAAAACAATACTCACCTTAATGATGTTGATTTTCAAAAGAAATATAATATCCTTTGTTTTCATTTTTTTGTGTGGCGATTTTTTCTTTTTTCAAATCATCGCTCTTACTGTTTGGATTGTTCGAGTCAACATCTTTCAAAACACCTTTTGAAGAATCGGTTGTGAAAGAAAACAACTCTTCAGGAACAAAAGTTGTATCTGTTGTTCTTTCTGTATTTAAATAACCAGTTATTTTTTTTGGCTTCCATTTCCAATGCGAAAGTTTGAATCCCTCTTCAAAAGAGATATTCCCATCAACGATAACACCACTTAAATCGGGTAGTTCATCCCCATATTCTGTGTCGCAATTTATTAAAATATTTTGTTTGACAACAAAATTTTCTGGCAAGTTAAAGAAGTTGTAAAGGCGGCCTTCTTGCTTAAATAATGGATACATAAATTGAAGTTTAGGATTGTTGTTAGAAAGAACAAAACCTTCTTTTGGAATTTTAAAATCTTTGCTTGCGTAACACAAAGCCCTACCATACACCTTGGGTAATTCATCCAACATACCCAAATGATTAAGAGAAAACGAAAGATCTCCACCAATATTTTGTGGGCACCCAATTAAACTTTTAAGGTTTTTAGCTCCCTCAATGCAAAAAGCACCTTTAACGACTGTATTTTTAGCCTCTAATCTTTTTAAATTTTTGCAATTTTTAGCTGAAAATGAACCAACTTTTTTTGCCAACCCTTTTAAAGTGACAAGTTTGGGGCAGTAATCAACGTTATACTTATCCCCAACACATTTTGGACCTCCCTCTAACGATTTAATGAGTGTGAAATAAGCACAAAAATCATAAGAAACAACTGAAGGTGAATTTTTCAAACTCTCAAGAGGATTGTTGTAACAATAGAAACGTGGTACGATATAGTTTGAAAAGTTTGGTAATGTTTTTAATTTTAAATCATTTAAACTAATACCTTTTTGAATAACAAGTGAAGTATTTCTTTTTTCAACATTGATGCCATATTGGTCCAACCAACTTTCCACATCCATGTGTTGTATTGCACAACGCCATGTTGGAGAATAAAATTGATATGGTTGCCTATAAAAAGGTTCATTTTCATTTCTGTTACCAAAAACTTCTTCGGCTATTTTTGAAACAACATCTTTAAATTCAAATGAAAAACGTCCATAAATATTGTCTTGATTATAAAAAACATGAGTTGAATCATTTTCCCCATAAAATGGTTTTAAAAGAATTCTTGAAATTGCTTTATAAGGTTTTTTTGAATTATATCCATAGGCAACAATTGCCCCTCTTCCAATATAAGAAGGCATAGAACCATACTCACCGCAACCATCATCTACAGGCTCCATGCAAGACCACCAGTCAACATAACCAGACATATTAGCAATATCATAAGCTTTTTTTGAAAACATAATCAAATCAATAGGCGTTTCTTCTTTGCTTTCAAAATCTTTTCTATCCCTTTCTGCTTCAAACTGATATTTTTTTAAAATGCCAGATAATTCATTTATTTCATTTGTTAAGAGGGTTATTAAATCATTCAAAGAATCCTCTTTGGATAATTGATGCATTTTATCTTTTAAAACATAAAAGACAAATGGATTAACCTTTATTTTCTTTTGGGGTATAACAGAATCATCTTTTTGATATTGTACAATCCCATCTTTTTGATTGTTAACTTCAAGAACAACAGTGGATAAGCTTTCTGTCGCAAATTCGGCAAGTTGTTTTTTTGCGCGTTCAAATGCTTTGATTTGTTGCATTAAAAAACGACCTGCAGATATGGAATTGCTATTTAACCCTTTATCCAACCTTTCTAATACCATTTTATGGGTGTCAGGTAAAATCTCATTGTATTTTTGAATAAACTGGTTAAAATTAGAGGCTAATGTGCCTTGTTCATCTATTTTGAAAAACACTCTTTCAGTATCATTGAAACACGCTGGATAATAAGGATTTACGTTATCTCTTAGATTTAATCCATAGTCAATTGCATCTTCTATTTCATCTTTATAAATATCCCACTCTTTTTTAATTTTTATTGCTTTTTTTTCAATATTCTCATTATTATTAAACGCATCAAAAATCTCTTTTATTCCAGAAAATGTTTTCATTTTATTTCTGTTAAAAAGATGCGAAGAAATCAATAAATCATAGATCACTTTTACAAGATTATTCTGATCTTTTTTAGAAACATCAGAACGTGATTGGCAAAAATTTTTCACATACAACTTGGCATTTTCTTTCAACTCTTGATGAAAGGAAGAAAAAAGATCTGTTATTTCTTTTTCATTTAATACTTGGTACATAAAGAACTCCTAAAACACACTGAAATATAACAATAATATCACAAAAACAAGAATTTGTCAACATTTTTTCATTTTTAAAATTCCTGTATTAACGTGGACAAAATTATCTTGATTTTTTTTTGATTTTCTGGTATAAAATGCAAAATTTTATTTTGTTAAGAAAGGATAAAAAATGGCAGCATATCAATATATTTATGTGATGAAAGATTTGTGTAAAACATTCCCTGGTGGAAAAGAAGTTTTAAAACACATCTGGCTTTCATTCTTCCCTGGGGCAAAAATTGGGGTTATCGGGCCAAATGGGGCAGGTAAGTCAACTTTGATTAAAATTATGGCAGGGTTAGATCAAGATTTCACAGGGGAAGCTTTTGCAGCAGATGGTGTGAAAGTTGGATACTTACCTCAAGAACCTCAACTTGATCCATCCAAAGACGTGATGGGAAATATCATGGATGGTGTTAGCGAGATTAGAGATTTACTTGCACGATTTGAAGAAGTAAACATGAAATTTGCTGATCCAGATGCTGATATGGATGCTCTTTTAATGGAACAAGCCGAATTGCAAGAAAAAATTGATGCTTGCAACGGTTGGGAACTTGAACGCACAATTGAAATTGCAATGGATGCGCTTCGTTGTCCGCCAGCTGATGCTGATGTAACAAAACTTTCCGGTGGTGAAAAGCGCCGTGTGGCTCTTTGCCGTTTGTTGCTTTCAAAACCAGATATGTTGTTGCTTGACGAACCAACAAACCATTTGGATGCTGAATCAGTTGCATGGCTTCAAGTTTTCTTAAAGAATTATACTGGCACTGTTGTGATGGTGACGCACGATCGTTATTTCCTTGACAATGTTACAGGTTGGATTTTGGAAATGGATCGCGGTGAAGGCATTCCTTTTGAAGGAAATTATACAAGCTGGTTAGAGCAAAAACAAAAACGCATGGAACAAGAGCAAAATGCTGATAATAACCGTCAAAAAACATTAAAAGAAGAGCTTGAATGGGTTCGCCAATCACCAAAAGCCCGTCAAGCAAAATCAAAAGCGCGTATCACAGCTTATGAAGAGTTGCTCAAAAAATCTCAAGAACGTGAAAAAGCACCTGAAGTTGCCCAAATCATCATTCCAGCTGGTCCAAGATTGGGTCAAGTTGTTTTGGAAGCTGAAAATTTAACAAAAGCTTATGGGGATAAACTTTTGTTTGAAAATCTTTCATTTAAACTTCCTGCTGGTGGTATTGTTGGCATCATTGGGCCAAATGGTGCTGGTAAAACAACATTGATGAAAATTATCACAGGGCAAGAACAACCAGATACTGGTTCATTCAGAGTTGGGGAAACGGTTTCTTTGGGTTATGTTGATCAATCAAGAGATGCGCTTGATGATAACAAAACGGTTTGGCAAGAAATTTCCGAAGGTAAAGATATTTTAACACTTGGAAAACGCGAGGTGAACTCTCGTGGTTATGTTTCCCAATTCAACTTTAAAGGCCCAGATCAACAAAAGAAAGTCGGTCAACTTTCTGGTGGTGAACGTAACCGCGTTCATATGGCAAAAATGCTTAAAATGGGTGCAAACGTTTTGTTGCTTGACGAACCAACAAATGATTTAGATGTGGATACATTGCGTGCTCTTGAAGAAGCCTTGATGAACTTCCCTGGTTGCGCCGTGATTACATCTCACGATCGCTGGTTTTTAGATCGTTTAGCAACGCATATTTTGGCTTTTGAAGGCGATAGCCAAGTTGTTTATTTTGAAGGCAATTATGAAGAATATGAAGCAGATCGCAAACGCCGTTTAGGATCGGATGCTGATCAACCACACCGCATTAAATATAAACCAATTTCAAGATAGGTTTAAAAAGATAAAAAAGGCGCTTAGAAATAAGCGCTTTTTTTATAACCGATAATTTTTTTAAGATTATAATTAAAAAAAGAAAACTGCTGGAAAATTCCAACAGTTTCTTTTTTTTAGTGGAACTAAAAAAGATTAGCGTCCATTGTTTGCATTGGGATCGATACCAAGTTGGCCAGCGTTTCTATTTGCAGGATTTGTGATGTCTTGCCCGCTAGCGCCAATTGTTGCAGCAAGCCCTGGATTATCAGGTGGCGTTACTGTTGTTGGAGTTGCAGAACTATCTCTAGGGATTTCACGTGTTTCTGTTTTAGCCGTGTAATCATTAGCTTGAGATAAAGTTGTTCGTCCTCTTCTTGTTGTTGTCCCAGAATATTGAATGGAATAGTCAACTCCAGCTTGAACGGCTTTAATATCCTCTGGGGATAAATTTGTTTTAGGCTGGCCATTTACATCGAATAAGGCATCTAAAGCTTTTCGTGCAGGGCTATTTCTTCCTTCCATTTGGTTAACCAAAATTAAACGTTGCAAATAAATTTCAGCATTGGATTGACCATTTGCATCCGTTTTTAATGCACCTGAAGCTTCCAAATTCCTTAATGTTGTTAAAGCTGTTTGTTGATTGGCTTTTGAAATCCTGACTCTTTTTCTATGCACATTAACAGTTCTGTTTGCTTGACCAACACTTCTTTGAGCATTTGTGTGAGCTTGGTCAGTAAAGTCAATAATGCCAACTTCTTGCGTTTTTGGTCTTCTTTCTTCTTCAAGAGCTTTTTCAGCTGCTTCTTTTGCGGCTCTTTCATCTGCAAGAGCTTGTTGATTAGCGTCATCTCTGGCTTTTCCATCGATTATATAGCGAAGTGCTGTATTATTTCCAGTAAGATCACGAGCTGTTTTTCCCTCATTATTTTGCATATTATAATCAGCACCAGCATTCAGCAAAGCAAGAGCTGAATCTGTTTTGCCATTAGAAGCTGCTGTCATAAGAGGTGTATTGCCATTTTTATCTTGATGATCAATTTTAGCACCAGCGTTCAATAAAGCTGTTGTCGTTTCTTGAGAGCCCTGTTTTGCAGCATGATGAAGTGCCGTGCAACCGTATACATCCTCTTGATTAACATTGATGCCTCTTGCGCCAAGTAACGCTTGAACGGTTTCTGTGTGACCATTTTGAGCAGCTAACATAAGGGCCGTATTATTATGCCCATTTTCACTTTGGTTTGCATAGTTAACATCAGCGCCAGCTTCAAGCAGTTTTTGAACAACCTTTGTATGCCCATTTTGAGCTGCGACAAGCAACGCTGTTTCTTGATTTGGATTTTGAGTGTTTGGATCAATTCTTGTTGCAAGAATTCGTTCAACTTCATCTACTTTTCCTTCTCTTGCCGCCCTGATAAGATCTTGACTTTCGCCGATTTCAGATGCAGATAAAGCGCCTCTATTTTCCATAATTCTGGCAAGATCAGGGTATTTTTTATCTCCAACCATTGTGTCATCATAAGGAGTGAACCCTGAACCGTTTATATGATTCATGTTGATGCCTGGTTGGTCTAATAAATATAAAGTTGCATCTGTGTGTCCATTATAGGCAGCATAATGAAGAGCAGTGTTATTTACAGTTTTTTCATTGCCAGTGGTTTTATTAATATCTGCCCCACCTTCAACAAGGGCTCTCATGCTATCTGTGTGACCATTACGAGCAGCATACATTAATGGTGTTAACCCTGTTGTGTTTTGATAGTTTACATCAGCCCCACGAGCAGTAAGCTTTTGAACCAAAGATGTTCGCCCATTTTGTGCAGCAAATTGAATCGGTGAAGAATGCAGCTTGTTGGTTTCTGTATCCATATAAATATTAACATTCATATTTGGATTTTCATCGAGAATACCTTCTGCTCTATCCCATTGACCTTCATGAATAGCTTGCATAAAAGCAAGTTCAGCGTCTGTAGCTGCAGGTCTTGTTCTTGTTGAATTTGTTGGTTGAGCTGGTGAATTTGTTGGTTGTTGAGGTTGAGTTGTTCTTCCAGGTGTTGGTCGTTGAGGGCGAGCTGCAGTTGCTCTTGCTTGAGTGATCATATCTCTAACTTCAGGTTTGTTTTGAGGAACTAAGTCAAGAATATCAACTTTTTGACCATCAACTTCGGTTTGGATATTAGGGTTTACGCCTTCTCGAATATATCTTGCAACAGCTTGTGCATCACCAGCTTTTGCGGCTTCAACAAATGCTTCTCGTCTGGCAAGATCATGAGATGATAAAGCCCCAAAACGATCCATTTGTTCGGCAAGGCGACCATGTGTGCGGCCATTTGCTCTTGTATCATCATGAGGTGTATTTCCTGCACTATTAACATGGTTCATATTAATATTTGGTAAGCCAAGCAAATATAACGCAGCATTTTCATGTCCATTCACTGCAGCATAATGAAGAGCTGTATTATCATATGTGCTAGCAACTCCTGTAGTCATATTATAATCGGCGCCAGCTTCAACAATGGCTTTCATCACATCTAAATGACCACCGCGAGTGGCATACATTAATGGTGTTTGACCTGTTTCGTTTTGATAGTTTACATCAGCCCCACGAGCAATAAGAGCTTGAACCAATGCTGTTTGCCCATTTTGTGCAGCAAATTGAAGTGGCGAAGATTCAAGTTCATTGCTTCCTGGGATATTCATAAACATGTTAACATTCATGTTGGGATTTTCGTTAAGCAATCCAAGAGCAAGCTCCCAGTCACTTTTATAGATAGCATCCATAAATGCTTTTTGGGCTGGTGTTACTGCTCTGGTAGTTGAAGGTCTATTTGTTGGTGTGGCCATTTTTTTGTCTCCCTAAAAAAATTAAATTAACACATAACCTATAAAACACTTTGGCATAAAAAAAACAGTAAAGTCAATCATTTTTTTTATAACTTATTTGATTTAAATAAAAAATATCTTAATTTATTCTTATTATTCATATTTCATATATATTTGGGGTTGATAAAAAACTGCTGGAAAATTCCAGCAGCTTTCTTTTTTTTTAGTGGAATGAAAAAGATTATCACTATCTTCCTGCCCTCAAAGACAGATCGGAATGCATATTCCGTTGACCATTAGTGTCTATATTTGTGATGTCTTGCGCATTGCCACTAAGTGTTGAAGCAAGATTAGGGCCTTGTTGGCTCTGATTTGATAAATTTGGTGTTGAGTTAAGTTGATTATCAGATGAGGTGGGAACTTCGCGTGTTTCTGTTGTGGCCATGTAATCATTGCCATGTCCCATAACGGTTCTTGTTCCCATTGTTGTTGAATGTTGAATAGAATATTCAATCCCAGCTTGAATGGCTTGAATATCCTCTGGGGATAAATTCTTGTTTACAGAGCCATCTCTATTGAATAAAGCATCTAAAGCTTTTCGTGCGGGGCTGTTTCTCCCTTCTAGTTGGTTCACGAAGATTAACCGTTGCAAATAAATTTCAGCATTGGATTGACCATTTTCATCTGGTTTTAAAGCACCGGAAGATTCTAAACTTCTTAAGGAAGTTAGAGCTTCTTGTTGAGTGTCTTTTGAAATATGAACAGACCTTCTTCCTTGTATACTCACAGTTCTTTGATGGTCAACCGCTCTTTCTGCATTCGTATGTGCTTGTTCAGTAAAGTCAAGAATATCAACTTGTTGAGTTCTTATTCTTCTGATTTCTTCGGTATTTGGGTTGGTGGTGTTCTCTTCATCCAGTGTTAATGCGGTTCTTGCTAAATCTGAAGCTGTTTTCCCATCTTTATTTTGAATATTTGGATTGGCTCCTGCTTCAAGAAGGGCTTTTGTTATATCGGGATTATTACTTATGGCGGCATAGTGAAGGGCTGTGAATCCAAATCCATCAGCACCATTCAGATCTAAATGAGCATCTTGAAGATTTTTAATTTGAGTTTGAACTTGTTGTATATCTCCTTTTCTTACGGCATTAATGAGTTGGTATTGCATCGCTACTTCTTCTCGGCTTAAAAAACCCATTCTTGTCATTTGTGCCGCAAGCATTCTGTTACCGTGATAAGTATACTGTGTCATATGGGTGAGTGCATCATCATAAGGGGTATTTCCTGCAAGATTAACATGATTTTTGTTTGCATTTGGAAGACTTGCTAAATATCTAACAGCATCTGAGTGTCCATGCACTGCAGCATAATGAAGAGCCGTATTATCAAATGTTCTAGTGTTGCTAGTAGGCATGTTATAATCAGCACCCGCTTCAACAATAGCTTTCATTGCATCTAAATGACCACCGCGAGTGGCATACATTAATGGTGTTTGGCCTGTTTTGTTTTGATAGTTTACATCAGCTCCACGAGCAATAAGAGCTTGAACCAATGCTGTTTGCCCATTTTGTGCAGCAAATTGAAGTGGCGAAGATTGAAGTTCATTGACTCCTTGGATATTCATAAATATATTAACATCCATGTTGGGGCTTTCCCGCAGGATGTATTCAGCTTCCATCCAGTCTCTTCTATGAATGGCATCCATAAAATTTTTTTCTGTAGGTGTTAAAGCCCGTCTAGTTGTTGGTGTGGCCATTTTTTGTCTCCCTAAAAAAATTAAATTAACACATAACCTATAAAACACTTTGGTACAAAAAAAACAGTAAAGTCAATTATTTTTTTTATAACTTATTTGATTTAAATAAAAAAATATTTTAATTTATAGCTATTCTTTTTCGAATTTTGAAAATGTTTTTTGAACTTTCACATCAAAAAAATCATCCGTAAAAACTTTTTTAAGCGTTTTGAAAAAAGCTTCTCTATAATGATGTTTAACAGGTTTTTTCTTTGTTGTTTGAATAAGATTAATTGTTTCTTTTATCTTTGAAAGATCATCTAAATGATAAAAATCTTTTAAATTTAAATGATCATATCGATTTTGTTGACGAGCCCCAATATCAACGACGGGCACTTGATAAAAAGGAGCTTCCTTAATGCCGCAGGAAGAATTTCCAATTAAAAAATCAGCGTTTTTAAGCAAATAATTAAATGCATTGAAAGAAAATGATTTAATGAAATGGAATTTTTCATTTGTGGCATATTTTTGATAAACTTTTAAAATAATATCTGATCCTAAATCATTGTTGGGTAAAATAACAACATAATGCTTATCGGTTTCATTCAGCTCTTGCATCAAGGATGAAATTTCTTCACGAACAGTTTGTGGGCTTAATGTTGTTACCGGATGATAAATTAAAACGGCATAATTTTGATATGAATTTAATTGATCAAGTTCTTTTTTGGTTGGCACTTCAATTTGAAAAGCTAAAGATGAATTTCCTGTAATAAAAATGGATTCTTCTTTCTCGCCCATTTGAAGAAGCGTTTGTTTTGCTTGTTCATCTCCAACTAAAAATCTTTGAGATAATTTGCTTGTTGCATGGCGAATGAGTTCATCCACAGATCCTGAAAAATCCCCTGCTTCAATATGGCATACTGGAATATTATTGAAAACGGCTGCTTGTGCTGCAGCTAACACTTCGGGTCGATCCCCATGAACAAAAACAAAATCAATTTTATCTTTTCGAAGATGCTTATCATAAGATTTGATGATATGTGCGGTTTCAAGAGCAGTTGATGAAGGTTTAAATTTTTTATCAGTACGAATAACGCATTTTTTCTTTAAATCTTTTTGAATGAATTTATATGTAGAGCCATATTGCTTTAACATATTCATACCTGTTGTGAAAACAAAGATTTTTTTATTTTTGTCTTCGCTTAAAAAATCAATATATGGTTTAATTTTGCCATAATCGGCTCTTGTGCCCGAGATAAATGAAATATTCATCATTTTTCAATGTCGCTCCATTCAAAATGAGATCCTTTTGAAATAGGATTAAGTGTTTTTTTCCCGATAACCAAATTCATATCTGATGCCAAAATGCCTTTTAAATAAGGACGCTTTGTTTCAAATAAGTCTCTTGTTAAAACGGTTCCTTCTGGGATATCATTTTTGGCAACCAGTGTTGAAAAAGCAAATTCAATGGTAACTTGTTCTTCTTTTGCTGCTTCTTTTTTGCCACCACGCATTTTTTGAATTTCGGCGCTTTGTTCAATTAATTCTTTGCATTCTTTAATATCCATTGAGCAAATAATATCTTCGCCTTTGCGTTCTTTTGTATCTGTAAAATGACGTTCAAGCACGCTGGCCCCTAGTGCAACAGCTGATAAACAAGCAAGGTTATTTAAACTATGATCCGATAAGCCGATAATGGCATTTGGAAATTCTTTTTTAATTTCTTCTAAAGCGCCCAAACGAATAAGATGGCTTGGTGTTGGGTAAAGATTTGTTGTATGCATAATTACATAGTTTTTATGATGTTTTTCAATAGCTTCAACTGCTTTTTTAACGCTTTTAATATCATTCATCCCTGTTGATAAAATGATTGGTTTATGAAAAGAGGCAATATATTCAACAAAATCATAATTATTCATTTCACCAGAGCCGATTTTATAGGCGGGTACATTCATTTTTTTTAATCTATCGGCTGCTGCAAAAGAAAAGGGCGTTGAAATAAAAATCATGCCGAGTTCTTCGGTATATCTTTTCATTTCAATTTCATCTTCTTCACTTAATGCGCACCGAGCCATAATATCATAAATTGAAAAATCAGAGTTCCCAGGGATGGCTTTTTTTGCCAATTGACTCATTTCTTCATCTGGAATATGCGTTTGATGTTTAACGATTTCTGCACCAGCTTCTTTTGCTGCTCTAACTAATTTTTTTGCTTCTTCTAATGACCCGTTATGATTAATGCCAATTTCTGCGATAACAAGCGGGGCATAGTTAGGCCCGATTTTTCGACCCATAATTTCAATATAGGGATTCATTTTTTCCTCCTCTTTTTGTTTTTATATGTTTAAGGTTGCTCTTATAAAAAATAAAAGTCAATGTTTTTTTAGGTGAAATTAGCAAAATAAAAAAGAGCCAATAAAAATGATCAGCTCTTTTTATTATTCATTTTATTTAAGATTAAAAACGATAGCCAATTCCCATAATGAAAGAGCAACCTTCGTTATCTTTTGCATGTGTTTCGCTGTTGGCATTTAAATGAGATAAAACGCCATAAAGTTCAACGCTTTTTGTTAAATTATAAACATTTGACCATAAGAATAAATTATCTTGATGACGCGTGTTTTTTGCGCTTGTGTGTAAATAAGCGATATTTGTTTTGAATTTTTGCCATCCGTATCCCATGCTGATATTATAGGCATCTGATTCTCTGAAATTATCGAAATAAGCTGGCAAATAAGAGTTCACTCTTGTTGTTGCAATGGGGTTTTTGGTTCCATCAATATATGCTTTTTTATATCCAACTCCAATATTAAATGAGCCATAATGATATTGTGACCCAAAAGAAATTTCTTTATCTGTTGAGTTGAAAACGCCATAGCCTAAAGAAGTGTAAATTTTTGATTTATCTGAAAGAATAAATTCTTTTTGCGCCGCAAAAGTATATCCATCTTCATTTGTTTCATAATCAACATATCTTGAAGTCATCCCACGGCGGTTTGCGTTATGCACCGTATAAGAAGCACCCAATTTAATCCCATAAAATTTGGGGGAAATATAAGTGATTTTTGGTGCGCGCCCATCCGTCATAATTGATGTTGATTTTGGCGTATATGCAGCTGTTGATTTAAAGCCATTAGACCAGTTTGGATTGCTTAAGAAATAAGTTGCATTTGAATCATCAATGCCCAAAAATGTTATCTCTGTTGCCCCTTTATGCAATTGGTTGGCGGCATTTTTAGTGTAACCAACTTGAATGGTTCCAAGTTTTGATTCATCTTGTAAATAAGGGTAAAACCTTACTTCCCCTTCAGACCGATCTTTATCATCTTGACGATACATTAATGTTGAGGCTGCATGAATGCCAATTTTATGCGTGGCATCAATTTTATAATCAACCTTTAAAGTGGCATCGCCTCTGGTAACAAAACGAGAAGGATATTTGTTTTCATATTTTGTTTCACTGATTCCAAAGTAAGCCCCAGCTAAACCATGAATGCTGGTTTCAAAAGATCCGGCTTTTGCAACGAATGGTATAAAACAAAGAGTGGAAAGTAAAAGATATTTTTTCATATAGGCCTCATTAAAAGAAGTCAAACACTTTTTATATCATACAATAATATGGCCTTATTTATCAATAAAAATTTTTAAATATCTAAAACAAGCGCATGTTCATCACAGTTGTTGACTTTTGGACAACTTAAACAATCACCAAAAACCTTATAAGAAAGGGCTTGTCTTTCAACTTCATGAAAACCACATTTAGAAAAAAATGCCACTTGATAGGTTAATGTAAACACGCGTTTGATATCAAGATATTTTGCTCTTTCCACCAAATGAAGAACAAGTTTTTTGCCAATGCCTTTTCCTCTTGCATTTAAGTCAACCGCTAAAGAAGCGATTTCGGCCAAGTCATTCCAAGCAATATTTAATCTGGCGCATCCTAAAATTTTACCTTCTTCTTCATAAACAACATAAGCTTGGATATCCTTATAAACCGCATAGGGGGATTTGCCCAGCATTAACCCTTTAGATGCATTTTCATTCACTAAATTTAAAATGCTTTCAGCATCTTTCATTGTGGCATTTCTAATCATGAAAACTCCTTTTAATTATTGAATATATTTTAGCATATTTTCTTTAAAAAATCAATGGATTTTTTGCTTGAAAATGAGGGGCGTTTTATGCTATATTATGAACAACAAGGAGGTAAAAACATGCAACAATTTCGTCAGTCTGCAAGAGCGCTTGTTTTAACAAAAGAAGGTAAAATTTTATTAATTAAACGCACAAAAGAGGGGTTTGATCCTTATTATGTGACCCCAGGGGGTGGAATTGAAGAAAATGAAACTTCAATTGATGCTGTTAAACGCGAACTAAAAGAAGAAACAGGAAGTTTGGTTTCAGATATTTCATTTTTGTTTCATCTTGATGATGTTGATATGAGTAACAGCGTTGATTTTTATATTTGTAAAGAAGTTTCAAGAGGAGTTCCAACGGGATCTGAATGGGCTCGCTCAACTGAGCAAAATAAATATGAGCTTTATGAAGCAAACATAAGCGAATTATCAGACTTAAATTTAAAACCAGAAATCACTAAAAAAGCATTGATTAAAGCAATTAAAAAAAGAGCTTTTGTATGAAAAAATATATTTGTTTTTTGATTGGATTTCTTTTTATTTTATTGTTTTTTTGGAGGTATAAAAAGCAATATTATTTCATTGATCGCTATAATGAAATAATTAATTTTTTATATGAAAAAGATATTTTATCTTCGCCGATACCTAAAAAAATACATTATGTTTGGGTTGGTGGGGAAGAAACGGCAGATGTGAAAAAAATAGTGGCTTCTTGGAAAGAAAAAATGCCAGACTATGAAATTAAAAAATGGGATGAAACAACATGTAATATATCGGCAAATGCTTTTGTTAGAGAGGCGTATGATAAAAAAATGTGGCGCTATGTTTCGGATTGGTGTCGTTTAGAAGCCCTTTTAAATGAAGGAGGTATTTATTTGGATGTTGATACTTACATAAATAAATCTTTAAAACCTCTTTTAAAATATGATTTGGTTTTAACATTGGAAAGAAAAGAAAGTTTATCTGCAGGGATTATTGCCGTTAAAAAAAATCATCCATTTATAAAAAATTTAATGGATTATTATCAGGGATTTTATGGATGGTTCCCTATGTCTGCACCAGAAGTTTGGACAGTGGTTTTTAATAAAATTAAAAAAGATTTAAAATCTTATCATATTTATCCAACATCTGTTTTAATGTTGATGTTTCATGAAAAGGAAAATTATGCCAAGCATTTTTATTCAACAGGAAGTGGAAAAAATGTATCGCGTAGTAAATGGTATATTTTTTATGAAAATTTGTTTGTTGAACAAAACGGAATTTTCTTAAAGTGGGAAAAAGATGAGTCTTGGGTGTTTTTTTATGATGATAATAAATATTATATAGTAAAGAAAGATGAAAAAGAGGGATTTAAGTTAACGGGTGAGGAAGGTTTTTATCAAAAAACTGATCCAATCAATGAACTTTATTTTTTAACATTGAAAAATAAAAATGGGGAAAAGAAAATATATAGCTGTATTCATCATAATTGTGTAAAACATTAAAAAGAACTTGCTTTTTTTGATACCCTTTCGCATAATGAATTTATTATTTTGAAAGGATATTTGTATGACCACTTATTATATTGTTTCTGGTGGATTTGATCCATTACATGAAGGGCACATTGAAATGATTAAAGATGCCGCCTTGAATTCAGATGGTGTTATTCTTCTTTTAAATTCAGATGAATGGTTGATAAGAAAAAAAGGCAAAAATTTTATGAATTTTAAAACAAGAGCCTCGGTTTGTGGATATTTAAAAAATGTGATCGATGTGATTGGCTTTGATGATAGCGATAACTCTGCTTCAGATGGTATTAGAAAAGCCAGAGAAAAATATCCAGATGCCATGCTTGTTTTTGCTAATGGGGGAGATCGAACAAAAGAAAATATTCCTGAAACGGCAGTTTGTAATGAACTAGATGTGGCACTTTGTTTTGGTGTTGGAGGGGAAAATAAAGCAAATTCTTCTTCATGGATTTTGAATAATTGGAAAAAATAAGGAAAAATAAATGACGTTATTTGTGTTTGATTTAGATGGCACTTTAACACCTCCAAGATTAGCAATGACAAAGGAATTTGAAGATTTTTTCATCCCTTGGGCAAAGGATAAAAAATGTTTTATTGCCACAGGGTCAGATTTCAAAAAAGTGACGGAACAGATTTCAGAAGAGGCTATGAATGCTTTTGAAGGAATTTATTGTTCAATGGGCAATGTTTTGTGGCAAAAGGGAAAAGTTATTTATAAAAATGAATTTAAAGCAGATGAAAAACTTTTCAAATTGCTTGAAAATTATCGCGCAACAACTGATTACCCATATCAATTATTTGATAATTATATTGAAAAACGCGATGGAATGATTAATTTTTCTGTTTTAGGACGCAATTGTCCTTATGAGGAAAGAGAAAGATATTATCAATATGACAAAGAGCATCAAGAACGCGAAAAAATTAAAAACGAATTAAGTGAAAAATTTCCTTCTTATGATATCGCTATTGGTGGAATGATTTCAATGGATATCACTCCAAAGGGCTGTGGGAAAGAACAAGTTGCTTCGAAATTGCGTGCTCAATTCCCAGAAGAAAAAATAATCTTTTTTGGTGATAAAACCTTTGAGGGTGGAAATGATTATACGTTGGCGCAAGCTGTTTTAAAATCGGGAAATTCAATCGTTGTTCAAGTCAGCGGGCCTGATGAAACAAAAGAATTTTTATTAACAAACGGAGATTGATATGAAAAAAGCACTTATCACCGGTATAACAGGTCAAGATGGTTCTTATTTGGCAGAACTTCTTTTGGAAAAAGGATATGAAGTTCACGGCATCAAAAGGCGATCCTCCTCTTTTAACACAGCACGTATCGACCATATTTATGAAGATTTTCATAAAGAAGATGCACGTTTCTTTTTGCATTACGGCGATATGACAGATACGTTGAGCCTTATTCAGATTATTCAAAAAATCGAACCGGATGAAATTTATAATTTGGCGGCTCAAAGTCATGTGAAAGTTTCATGGGATTGCCCCGAATACACAGCAGACACAGACGCCATGGGCACGTTGCGATTGCTTGAAGCATTGCGCGTTTTGGGAGTTGATAAAAAAACAAAATTTTATCAGGCTTCCACATCGGAATTGTATGGAAAAATCCAAGAAAAAATGCAAAATGAAAAAACACCTTTTTATCCGCGTTCTCCTTACGGTGTTGCCAAACTTTACGGCTATTGGATTACTGTGAATTATCGCGAAAGCTTTGGAATGTTTGCGTCTAACGGCATTTTATTTAACCATGAAAGCCCAAGACGTGGTGAAACGTTTGTCACCCGAAAAATCACAATGGGCGCCGCAAAAATTAAAGTTGGTTTGCAAGATAAACTTTATCTCGGCAATTTGAATGCAAAACGAGATTGGGGACATGCCAAAGATTATGTTGAAGGGATGTGGCGCATTTTACAACACGACAAACCGGATGATTTTGTTTTGGCAACAGGTAAAACTACGTCCATCAGAGATTTTGTTAAAATGAGTTTTAAACAACTTGATATGGATATTGTTTTTAAAGGGAAAGGTGTTGATGAAAAGGGCATTGATAAGAAAACCGGAAAAGTTGTTGTCGAAGTTGATCCGCGATATTTTCGCCCTGCCGAAGTTGACGTTTTGTTGGGAGATGCTTCAAAAGCAAAAAAACTTTTGAAATGGAAACCGAAAACAAATCTTGAAACTCTTGTTAAAGAGATGGTTGAGAACGATTTTGAGTTAGCTAAAAAAGAAAAGCTTTTAAAAGATAATGGATATCGGATCACAGCAAGTGCGGAGGAATAAGATGGAAAAAGAAGCGAAAATTTTTGTTGCGGGACATAATGGATTAGTTGGTTCTGCCATTTTACGGCGTCTTCAAAAAGAAGGCTTTAAAAATATCATTACAAAAACATCAGATGAATTAGATTTAACAAATCAAGCTGATACACTTGCATTTTTTGAAAAAGAAAAACCAGATTATGTTTTTTTAGCAGCGGCAAAAGTAGGTGGCATTTTGGCAAATAAAACTTATCCTGCTGAATTTATTTATATTAATTTGATGATTGCATCTAATGTGATTCATAGTGCCTATAAAACTGGTGTTAAAAAACTTTTAAATTTGGGGAGCTCTTGTATTTATCCACGTCTTGCACCTCAGCCAATGAAAGAAGAAAGTTTATTAACAGGGCCTTTAGAAGAAACAAATGAAGCTTATGCTTTAGCAAAGATTTCAGCTATTAAACTTTGCCGTTATTATAATGAACAATATGGTACAAATTTTATTTCCGTGATGCCAACAAATCAATATGGCGAAGGAGATAATTTTAATATGGAAACAGCACATTTATTGCCAATGATTATGCGTCGTTTCCATTTGGCAAAACTTCTTTCTTTGAGAGATTTTGATGCTATTAGAAAAGATTTAAAACGATATAAATTAGGTTGGGGATTGGATAATTCAATTGATTTTGAAAGTGATGAATCTATTGAACAAACACTCAATAAAGTTGGCGCCTATAAAGATAAAGTTGTTTTATGGGGAGATGGGTCTGTTTATCGAGAATTGATGTGTTCTGATGATTTGGCTGATGCTTGTTTTTATTTAATGCAAAATAAAGAATATCAAGAAATTGGTGAGCATGTGAATATCACAAATGGAGATGATATTTTGCTTAAAGATTTATTTCAATTGGTTAAAGAAATCGTTGGTTTTGAAGGTGAAATTTCTTATGATACTTCTAAACCCAATGGCACTCCAAGAAAAATGATGGATGCAACAAAAATTAAATCGCTTGGTTGGATGCCAAAAATTTCTCTTAATGAGGGTGTGAAAAACTTTTACGATTGGTATTTGAAAAGTTTTTCTTAGAAGAGTTATTTATCCTAAATACTGAAAAAAAGCGCATAAAATACATTATGCGCTTTTTTTAGTATATCTTATGCCTGAATGGGTTGATTTGTTTTATTTTCAGGGTGTGTTTGCGGTGTTGGTTCTGGTGCAATGGTATTTGTTGGTTCAGGTATTGCAGTGTTTTCATTTGATGTTGGTGTCGGCTGTGTGGAAGAAAGGATTGATTCAGGTATTGAAGTTGTTTGTGGTTGGGCCACTTCTTCAGATTTTGTTTCAATTAAGTTAGGATCTTGCACATCATCTGGAATTTCTTTATCATCTGTTTCAGCAAAAACAGGATAGCCAACAGCCATTGAAATTAGGATAGATTCATTTGGATTTAATTTTAATGCTTGTTTTACTTGTTCTTTATCAAAATAACCTCTAACAACAGCTCCCATTTTATAAGCAGAAGCAAAAAGCCCAACATTTTGATAGCTTGAACCAGCATGCATAGCGCCATAATCTTTATTTGTTGAGGTCCATACTAAAACAAGGGGCACATTTTTCATATAGTCTTGTGTTTGAAAAATTTCTCTGGAATCAGTTGATGTTATTTGAATTAAAGAATGTGTATTTGCTTCATATAAAAAAGCGCCTTCTTTTTTAAAAACATACAAAGAAAGTTCTTTTTGATTCATTGCAGTTGGAATGGTGCGTTCACCCGTTGATCGATTAATTCCATATGCTGCCCATAATAGGGAAGAAAGAGTTTTATTATCAATGTCTTTTTCATCAAAATTCTTTGTGGATTGACGAAAGTTTAATGCATGCATTAAACTGGTGGGATTTAATTTGTTTGGAATAGGTAATTTAATGTTTTCAGCAAGAGCTGAATATGAAAGAAATGATGTTCCTAATATTCCTAATAAAAATTTTTTCATATTTTTCCCCTTAATTTTAAATGATTTAAAAAGGCTCTTGTTCCTTCATAAATATCCCAGTATGTTTCATCAAAATTACCCGTATACCATGGATCTTTTACGTTTCCGCCTGTTTCAGTATAATCTAACAAGCGTTTTACTTTGTGTTCTTTGTCAACACCACCGATTATGGATAAAACATCTTTTAAATTTTCATTATCCATCACTAAAATATAATCATATTCTTCATAATCTTGAGCTTGAAAATGGCGGGCAATATGTTCTTCAAATGGAATATTCATGCGTTTAAAAATTTCTTTTGTTCCCGCATGAATGCCGGCCTTGCATAATGCATTAAATTTTTCAGTTCCGGCTGATTCGATTTCAAATAATGAAGAACAACCTTCTTTTTCGATTAAATCTTTAAAAACAAAATGCGCCATTGGTGAACGGCAAATATTGCCTAAACAAACAAAAAGAACTTTAATCATTTATGCCCCCTTTTTTTATTATCATAAACAAAAAAGAAGGAGTTTGTCTAGCTAAAAGAATTGTTAAATTCTAAAAAAAGTGATATGATATTGATATGAATAAAGTTATTGCTCTTGTTGATTGTGATTCTTTTTTTGTTTCTTGTGAACAAAAAGATAATCCCTTATTGAAAAATAAACCAGTTTGCACATTGACGAGTGTGAATTCAAGAGGTGTTGTTGTTTCAAGATCGAAAGAAGCAAAAGCTTTGGGGATACAGATGGGTGCGCCTTATTTTCAAATTAAAGATGAATATAAGATGGTTCATTTTCTTCCTGTTCGGCATGATCGTTATGATGAAATTTCAGCCTTGGTGATGGATAGATTAAAAAGTTTTTCTCCAGATGTTGAAGTTGTTTCTATTGATGAAGCTTTTATGGATTTAACTGGGGTTAAAAAACTATATAATAAAAGTTACACAGAAATTATTAAGGATATTCGTTTAGATATATTAAAAACAATTGATATTCCCGTTTCAATTGGTCTTTCAACAAGTAAAACATTGGCGAAATTAGCAAGTGATATAGCTAAAAAACAAGGTGGGATTTTTGTGATTCGACCAGAAAAAATTTTTGAGTTGACTAAAGATATTTTGATGAAAGATGTTTCTGGCGTTGGAATGCAAACGGCTCGTCTTCTTGAATATCATGATATTTATACAGTGGGTGATTTTGTTCAAAAAGATGTGTTATGGATTCGAAATAAAATTTCATATGCAGCAGAAAAACTTTATTATGAGTTGAAAGGTCAGGCCATTAGTTTGGTTGATTCAAAAATCCTTCCGCCTCAATCGATCCAAGATACGAAATCATTTGAATCGTTTACAAGTGATAAAGATTTTTTGATTGGAAGATTAAATTATCATATTCATAAATCTTCTCAAAAATTAAGAGCGTGGGATGGATATACAAAAGAAATTTCAGTTACACTTCGCACTAAAAATTTTCAAGTTTTTGAAAAAAATTTTCGTTTGCCGATGGCAACAAATTCTGAAAGCACTCTTTTGAAAACGGCTATAAAATTGATTGAGTTAATGTATTCCCCAACGGTTATTTATCGATCTTTAGGTGTCACATTGAAAAATCTTTCATTTGGAAAAGAACCTCAAATTTCATTATTTGATCAAGAAAAATTTGAAGATGATAAAATATCTCATCTCATTGATGAGATTGAAGAAAAATTTGGAAAAAATAGTATTCGTTTAGGTTCATAGGATCTTTTTTTTAAAAAGCAAAAAAAAGGCTTGATTTTCATTTTGAAAAAGAATAGGATATTTTTTGTGAGGACGGCCCGTCCTTGCTTAAAGGTTTCGTTACCTGAATGTATGACATGGGCAGCATAAAAAATAAAAAATGCCCAATTTTTTATTTTCTATACGAAAGACTGCCGGGCATCCACTAGCAATAGCTTTGATAAATTCATAACTGTTAGGTGGATGCCTGCTTAATAAGGCAAATGCCGAATCAGCAGGACTATTTTTCATGTCATCAATAGTAACGAACATCCACCCACCGTCTGGTGGGTTTATTTAATGCGAATAACGTTTTTTAAAATTGAATCTGATTTATATAACCTTTTGTTAAAAAAGTTATAAAAAAACACCCAGAATATTTTTTTATTCTGGATGCTTTTTATTTAGATTAGAATTAGAAAAAAGTTAAAGCTTGTTCAACTTGATCTTTATTGCTGATGTTTAATAAACGGGCATCTGGTGCAATACGTTTAATTAATCCAGTTAAAACTTTTCCATTACCACATTCAACAAAATCTGTTACTCCTTTCATTTGCATATAAGAAACTGATTCAGTCCAGCGAACAGACCCTGTTACTTGAGCGACCAACAATTCTTTGATTTTATCTGCATTTGTTTCTGCTTCTGCTGTTACATTGGAAATAACTGGAACAACAGGGTTGATAATGTTTGTGTGGCTTAATTCTTCTTTCATTTTTAATGCTGCTTCTTGCATTAATGGAGAGTGAAAGCCTCCTGAAACAGGTAATATAACGCATTTTTTCGCTCCTAATTCAGTTGCGATTGTTGCTGCTTTTTCAATGGCTGTTTTATCGCCACTGATAACGATTTGACCTTGGCAGTTATCATTTGCAATATAACATTTTTTAGTATCATCACTTGCTCTTGAAACAAGTTCATTAACTTCTTTTAAAGAGAGCCCTAAAACAGCAGCCATTGCACCTGGATTTTTAAGAGCTGCTTCTTGCATATATTCTCCGCGAGCTTTTAAAAGTTTTGCCGTATCAAAAAGGCTTAAAGCTTGAGCAGCACATAAAGCACCATATTCTCCTAATGAATGACCAGCAACATAAGAAGCTAAATCTTTTACAGATTTCCCAGTTTCTTTTTCAATCACTCTTAATGCGGCAATAGATGTTGCCATAATTGCTGGTTGAGCATTTGTTGTTTTTGTTAATTCGGCCATATCGCCTTCAAACATTAATGATGACAGTTTAAAAGAAACGGCTTCATCTACTTCTTCAAAAACGGCCTTAGCAACATCAAAATTATCATATAAATCTTTGCCCATTCCAACAGTTTGGGATCCTTGTCCTGGAAAAACGAATGCAAGTGTCATATTCTATCCTTTCTGGTTTTTTAGCTTAAAAACAGCCCTTTGTTAATTAATTTTTTTCGATTATACACATTTTAAAATAAAAATAAAGAGTTTATTTTCTTGTAATTCACTTTTAAATTCTTTATACTTAAAGCCATGAGTTTAATGAAATCAATTATCAGTGTTGCATTTGGAACAAGTTTAAGCCGTGTTGTGGGGTTTGTTAGAGATATTCTAATCGCCAAATTTCTTGGTGCCAGTATGATGGCTGATGCTTTTTTTGTTGCGTTAAGATTTCCAAATCTTTTTCGATCTCTTTTCGCCGAAGGAACATTAAATGTGGCTTTTGTGCCGATTTTAGCAGGCATTATGCAATCAAAAGGTGAAAAAAAAGCACGTGTGTTTGCAAGAAATGTTTTTAGCTTTTTGTTTTATGTGTTGTTAATTTTTACGATTTTAGTTGAAATTTTTATGCCAGATTTTATGTTTATTTTGGCACCAGGATTTGATAAAATTGATGGAAAGCTTGCATTAACAACAAATTTAAGTCGAATTACTTTTCCTTTTTTAATTTTTGTTTCGCTTGTTTCTCTTTTTGCAGGAATGTTAAACGCAAAAGAAAAGTTTTGGGCTGCTGCTTTTACTCCTACTATTTTAAATTTAACTATGATTGGCTCTCTTTTTATGATCCGTCCTTTTTTAGATACACCTTATGCGGCAGCATATGCTCTTTCTATAGGTGTTTTATTGGCGGGTGTTATAGAGTTTGTTTTTCTGTTTTGGCACCTTAAAAAAGCTGATTTTTTAATAGGGCTTGTTTCTCCAATCAAAGCACTTTTTCATTTATCAAAAGAAGTAAAAACATTGTTAAAAAAAATGGCGCCTGGAGTTTTAGGGTCTGGTGTTTATCAAATTAATTTGTTTTTTGACACGTTTTTGGTTTCATTTGTTGGAGCAGGGGCCATTTCATGGCTCAATTATGCCCACCATTTATTTCAGTTGCCAGTTGGTATTATTGGAACGGCAATTGGAACAGCTCTTTTACCCTTGCTTTCAAAGCATATCAAGGCAAAGGAATTGGAAAAAGCAAATCAACAAGTGAGCAGAGCGCTTGAATTATCGGTTGCAATGTCAACAGCATCGATGGTTGGATTAATGCTTTTAAGTGAACCAATTGTAAGAATTTTATTTGAACGAGGATTGTTTTCTTTTCAAGATTCGGTTCATACAGCTTGGGCATTGATTGTATTTTCAATTGGGTTACCTGCATATATGTTAACAAAAACTCTTTCCCCATTTTTCTTTGCAAAAGGGGATACAAAATCTCCAGTTCAAATAGCTATTGTTGGCGTAATTTTAAACGCAGTATTTGCAATTATTTTGATGCAATTTATGGGGTATTTAGGTATTGCACTTGCCACAGGAATTACTGTTTGGATTAATGCATTTCAATATATGATTCGCCTTTATAAACAAGGTGAATTTAAAATAGATAGTCTTTGTAAATTTCGTTTGCCACGCATTTTGGTTTCAACTTTATTAATGGGTTTAACTGTTTTTGGATTAAAAGTTCTGTTCAATCAAGTTTTTGATGGCTGGCAAAATGAAGCGTCATTATTATCCGTTTCATTGTTAGCTGTTTTAATTGGTTCAGCATTGATTGTTTTCTTTGGGTTTATTATTCTTTTAAAAGGTATTTTAATAAGTGATGTTAAAAAACTAATTAAAAGATGAAATGGGAGATGAAAATTGAAAAAACATATCTTGTTAACTGGTATTTGTTTAGTAATATTTTCAACTTTGGGATATATGGCTGGTTCTTTAAAATATCAACAAGAAACAAGTCAGCGTTTAAAAACATATCCACAACAGGTAATTTCAAAAATTGATTATAATCTTGATTCTTTGATTAATAAAGCTAAACAAGATGTTGATGGTAAATATATTGAATCCATCGATATGAAGGGGCTTGAAGAACTTTATAAAGATATTAAAGCTGAAAGTGTTCCTTATGTTTTTGTTGAAAAAATTCCAGATGATTTTAAAGTTACAAGCGTATCTGATCAAACTCTTTTTATGAAGTTGATGACGCCACATTTATTGCGTGTAAATGAAAAAATTATGCGCGAAAGAAAAGTGATTTTAATTTTGGAAGAAAAAATTAAAAATGATGAAAAATTAACATCCCATGAAGAACAATTTTTCAAAGAGATGATTGAAAAATATGATGTTGTTCATTTAAAAAGTAGAATAGCGCAAATTTCAGAGCTAGTTCTTCGAGTAGATGTTATTCCCGTTTCAGTTGGTTTAGCTGTTGCCATTTGGTCCACCAATTGGGGACAAAAAGAAAAACAATCACCTTTTTTTGAACATGGGTGGGATGAATCTGTTCAATATTTGCCAATCAAATTTGAAAAACTTTCACAAGCGGCTGAAAGTTTTGCATTGCAGTTAAATTCAAGGTCTCAACTTTCGCAAATAAGAGCTACGCGTGCGCACTTTCGGTTATTTAAAAACAATCCAACGTTTGGACAAGATCTTGTTTATGGTTTAAGAAACTATGCGCATTTTATTCCTTCTTTTATGGATCAAATTATGCTTGTTTATTCTCTTGGATATATAAAAGAAACAGATGGTTCTTGCTTTGATAAAGGATGTGAATTAACAAAATGAAACGTTTGATTTTATTATTAATATTTGGGATAACTTTTGATGTGAATGCTGCAGAATTAATGATTCAAACAAAAGAAAACGCTTACCTCTATCAAACAGATATTGCTGATACGGTTGCAAAACAACAATTAGGTTTAATGTTTCAAAAAGAATTGCCTGAAAATTATGGGATGACTTTTTTATTTGATAAGATATCTATCTTAAAAATGTGGATGAAAAACACATATATCCCATTAGATATGATTTTTTTTGATGAGCATGGTATTATCACTCATATCCATAAAAATGCTGAGCCATTTAGTGAAGAATTGATTTCATCAAAAGAGCCGGCGAAAGGGGTTATTGAGGTTATTGCAGGTACTGTTGATGAAAAAAACATTCAAATAGGTGATAAAATTAAGGTTTCTTATTGATTTATTTTATTCATCTTCATCAAAAATTAGCCCACGCCCTTCTTGAATTGACTTTCCCTCTAATAAATGTTTTTTAACGCTTTTCCTTAAAGAAGTATCCTCGGGTAATGAGTCAATTGAAAAATCAAGGTTTGATTTTTGTGTGTTGAATAAAAAGCGGAAAAAATCATCCCCTGTATCTTCTTCATGAGGAGGTAACAGCATGAAAAGACTTTGAAAATACATAATATGACGATCTTTTGTTAAGAATAATTCCATTTGAAGACTCAGCAACCAAGAGTGGCAACGATAAATAAGTTTTTGTGTGTTTGGAAAATATTTTCTAATATTTTTTTTAGCTAAGGCTAATGATTTGTCAACCATATCAGGTTCTAATCTGCCATGTCGATCAATATGGATATTAATGCAAATATCACCTGGTTGAATTAAAATTTCATCTTTGATTTTTTTATGAGCTTTATCTAAAATTTTCTTATTTCCTTTTTTATCTTTAACAATAATAAATGGATCACGGTAATAAGAATATTCAAATTGAAGACGCCCAAATTTCATTAATAGCTGGCGAACAAAACGAATTCCCCAAGCTAATGAACCATAACTAATTCCATTGATTTTATAAAGTTTCAGTCCTCTTAAAATGGTTTCTCTAATGCCAATAATTTGATGTTCTTTTTGTTCTTTATCACAGTCTTTTAAGGCTTGTTTATGTTTTTGAACAGCGCTTAAAAGAACTAAGGCTGAAATATCCGCACGAGGAGGTTTTGCTTTCCAATATTCCATTTCCAAAAATTCATCATCTTTGGTTTCAAAAGAAATATATTTGATTAATAGGGCGGCTTTTTTAAGAACTTTATTTGTTTTAAATTCATCAATTAAGTTTAAACAATGTTGATAAAATTCAACTTCTTCTTCCAAACCATAAAACTTGAAAGCAGTTGCTAATTCCTTTTTTGTTATAACGGATTTTTTAAGAGAAATGGATTGTTCATATTTAACAAAACTTTCTGGTATTGTTTTGAGATTTAAAACCTCTTTAATCTCTTCGATATGCATAAAAGTCCCCTATCGGTATATAAACATAGATGGTCAAGAGTATAAAAAATAAAAAGATTTTCTGTCAATAAAAAATAATCTTGAAATTAAAAAAAAATAGTTATAGGCTTAAAAAAGAAGTGTTATTGTTTAGGGAGGAAACATGAAAGTTCTTATTTTAAAAACAAAAGAAGATGCTTGTGATTGGGTTGCAAATCATTTAATACAAGCAATTAAAGTGTTTTTACCAACAAAAGAAAAACCATTTTTGGTTTTGGGTTTACCAACAGGGTCAACACCAATTCTTGTTTATGAAAAATTGGTAAAGGCTTATCAAGCAAAAGAAATTTCTTTTAAAAATGTTGTAACCTTTAATATGGATGAATATTTGGGACTTGCACCAACGCATGACCAAAGTTATCATTATTTTATGGATGAAAATTTATTTAACCATATTGATATACCAAAAGATCAAATTCATATTTTAGATGGATTAGCTGTAGATCCAGAAGAAGAATGTCGTCTTTATGAAGAAAAAATTACTTCTTTTGGTGGTATTGATATTCAATTAGGTGGTATTGGCGAAAATGGACATTTAGCTTTTAATGAGCCAGGAACATCTTTTGATTCATTAACGCATATTCAACAGTTAACCGAAAATACAATTGAAGTGAACTCAAGATTTTTTAACAAAAAATCAGATGTTCCACAAAAAGCATTAACTATTGGTCTTAAAACTATTTTTAATGCAAAAGAAGTGATTGTGTTGGCACTTGGAGATAAAAAGAAAGAAGCTGTTTATCAAAGTACAAGAGGAGAGGTTTCTTATCAATGCCCAGCATCAATGATTCAAAATCATCCAAATGGGATTTTTGTTGTTGATGAAGGGGCGGCTTTAAAACTTTCATAAAAAAGATCTTTTAAAAGTTATTGTTATTTAAAAAGGGGGAAATAATTATGACGAAGAAAAAGAATTTATCTGTTTTTCCAGAATATGATGAAAAAAATGGCATGTTTTTAGGATATGCTGTTAAGCAAGGTACATTTTTCTTAAAGGATCAAAATGGCAAAAAGATCATTTTATCTGTTCAAACAGATCAACAAGGATTATTTGTTTCTTATCAAGGCGAAAAGTGGAGCATCCATGAAAAAGAGTATGAAATAGCAACTGAAGCACAACTGAAATTTAAGCTAAAAGTTCAAAATGGGCATTTTCAAGGGTATACAATTTTGCAATATGATGAAAAAGAAAATAAATTAATGCCTCGTGGCACAATTGGAACGCAAGATATTAAATATAAGCGAGCTGAAAATGGATCAGTTGATTGTTTTTATGAAGATATGCAGGCAGATGGTTCTTGTAAAACATATTTTATTTCGCAAATGACTCAAGAGGAATATGATCTTCTTCAATATTTTTCATAAGCGTTTTTTTGTTAGTTTGTTGAATTAATTAAAAAAGATCTCGAACACTTGCCTTTTTATTTAAAAAAGGATAAAATAAAATCCTAATAAAAAACTTTAAGTCAAACAGGCAAGGAAAACAAATGTTCTTTTCAAAGAAAAATAATGAAAAAAAGACAACTCTTAAAACATATTTTTTTACAGGGGTGATTGTTACAGCGCCTATTGCTATTACGCTTTATTTGGCAATAGAGTTTATTGCTTTTATTGACACAAAGGTAACGGGATTTATTCCTGCGGCTTATAATCCAAACACCTTTTTGCCATATGGATTGCCTGGTATTGGTATTATTCTTCTTCTTTTATTTTTTACAGGTATTGGCGTATTAACAGCCAATTTTATTGGTCAATATTTTATGCGTTTGGGATTAAAAGTGATTGGTAAAATGCCTGTTATTTCAGGTCTTTATAATGCTATTCGTAAGATTTTTGAAACATTATTAGGTGAAGATAAAACAAAAGCATTTAGAAAAGCTGTTTTAATTGAATATCCAAGAAGAGATTTATGGACAATCGCTTTTTTAACAGGGCCAGTTGCGCCTCAAATTAATGAAGCATTAAATCAGGATGATTTAATTAGCGTTTATGTGCCAACAACACCTAATCCAACATCAGGTTTTTTTCTTTATGTTCCTAAAAAAGATGTGAAAGAATTAGATATATCTGTTGATGATGCTCTAAAAGTTGTTTTATCAACGGGGATTATTCCACCAAAAGAAAATGAGTTATCAAAAGAGCATAAAGAAAAACAAGACTCACAAAAGAAATCGATAAAACGCACTCAAAAGCAAAAAAAGTAAGTTAATCTGCTTGAGTATTTAAAAAGTTTTTAAGCGCCTCCAAATCTCTTGCTGCAAGAATTTGCTTATAAATTTTTGCGTTTGGTGTGGAATGGAAAAGACCCATCAAGTGGGGGCAAATAATGCTTAATTTATCTTTATTTTTTTCCAAATAAGGAATCATCTTTTCAAGAATTTCTTTTCGAGAAGGTATCAGAGCATTGTCTTGATAAAAAAGGGAATCAACTTTTGCCAAAGCATATGGATTTCCATAAGCCAAGCGTCCGATCATAGCACCATCAACTTGGACTAAGTGTTCTTGTGCACTTTCCAACGATAAAATGTTTCCATTGATTGAAATAAGCATATCGGGAAAACTTTTTTTTAGCCGATAAACAACTTCATAATTTAACCCCATTTTATCTGCACGGTTATCTTTTGGAGACCAATTAAGTTTTGCTTTTCGAGCATGAACAATTAAGTGGTCGCATCCTGCTTGTTTAACTAAATTTGCAAAATTAAAAAGAGCATTAAATCCATCTCCAGGAACATCTGAAAGAGAAATTCTTGTTTTAACACTGATAGGTATATTTACAGCAGATTTCATTTCACTAACACATTCAGCAACAAGTTCTGGTGTGTTCATTAAAATGGCCCCGAAACGTCCTGCTTGAACACGAGAAGATGGGCAACCTGCATTGATGTTAAGTTCTTTATATCCATAATCAGCACCAATACGCGCACATTCTTTCATCATTGAGGGATGTGAGCCTCCGATTTGTAAAACAAGAGGATGTTCTGTTTCATCATATCCAAGTAATTTTTCTTTATCGCCTAATAAAATGGCGGGAGCCGCAATCATTTCGGAATAAAAAACGGCATGTTTTGTAATTTGTCTCAAAAAAAAGCGAAAGTGTCTATCTGTCCAATCCAACATTGGAGCAATAGATATTTTGTGGTCTAATAAGTTTTTTTCTTGAATTTCGCGCATTTTTAATGTATCTTTACGTTATAAATTATTTTATTTACGAAATTATAGCCTATTTAGATAAAAAAATCAAAAGAAAAGGAGGAATGGATGACTCTTTCAGAAAATGAAATGAAAAAAGTTCAAACATATTTACAACAATTGTTTTGGAATCCTGAAATTAATGTTCAAAAAGGGTCAGGCATTGATGCGCCAGCTGAAGTTTTTGTTGGAAAAGAATTTGTTGGTGTTATTTATAAAAACAATGATGATGGCGAAATTTCTTTTGATTGGAATATGTCTATTTTAGCAGAAGATATTGAACAATTTTAATATATAATTGTTAAAAAAAAGCCTCAAAACTTGAAAAAGTTTTGAGGCTTTTTTATTATCCCATTCCATTAGATCCATTTCTTTGATTATTTAATAAATCAGCCAAAGGAACACCAAGTTGGTTTTGTTGATTCATTCGATTATCAAAATAATTTCGGATAACAGCTGCACGTTCTTTATCTTCAAAAACAGCCTCAAAATCAATTGGGATACTGGCCATCCCTAAGTGATAATTAGCACCATGTTCTTTTATTTGATCATCAACATATTGGCGAACTAAATCAATTTCTTGATTTGAAAGTCCTGCTTGTAACATTTCTGAACGTTTGATGCCTCTAAAAACTTCTTCGTCTAATTTTCTTTGAGCTTCAAATTGCAAAAGTGCATTATTTGACCATCCTCCTAAGAATTCTGGCATATAACGATCCCAAAAGTCTGGTTCTCCATATGTTTTATTTAAAACCCAAACGTTTTGCATTTGGTCATGCATATTCATATTTTGTGAGAAAAGACCTTGAATAGGGTTGAGGTTCATAAAAGAAGGATTTGTTGGTGTATAAGTGGCTAATTTGCCTTGATTAAATAAAGAGATATTTTCAGTTTGTGGATTATTTGGGTGTAATATATTTTGTGATTCAGCTAAAGACATACCACTTTGAATATGTTTTCTGCTATCAGTTGCCATCACAGTTGATTGTTCAAAATCTGCTTTTGAGAAAGTGTGATGCTGATTATTAAAAGGATTAACTGGAACAAAAGTGCCATTTTCCTTGATTCGGTATTCAAAGTGAAGGTGAATGGCATAATTTCCACCAGAATTGCCAACATTTCCAAGCCAATCTCCTTTTTGTACTGGGCTTCCAACAGTTAAATGTTTGGGTGAACTAGCTAAGTGAGCAAAACGCATCATTTTAGTGCCATCTTCGCTGATTAAATCAACCGTGTGGCCATATCCACGTCTATATGAAACAGAATGAACTTTAAATCCAGAAATAGGGCAACCAAGTGGCACATTTTTTTTACCCCCAGTTCCAAGATCAATCCCAGCATGACGGCGTCTACCTCCTGATCTGCTTGCACCAAAACGTTGAGGCGCCCATCCAAAATTAAAAACCATTTTTTACCCCTTTGTTATAAGTTTCTTTCATTTATTATATCACAAAAAAATTAAAAAGACGATTTTTTTATTTCTTTTTTTTAACTTTTTGATTAAAAATTAAGAAAGATTTTAATATAGAAAGGATTTTTTATGCGCTTTTTATCACTGACTTTATTTTTGGGTTTAAGTTTAGCCACTGTTTCAGCTTCAGCAGAAAATTATATGTTGGAACTTATTCATTCAAATGATTTGCATTCTAATTTTTTGCCATTTAAAATGGATGGCTCAAGTTGTGAAGATCAAAATTGTTTGGGTGGTTTTGCAAGAATTAAAACATTTATTGATGAAAAAAGAAATGAAAATCCAAATCTTGTTTTGCTTGATGCGGGGGACCGGTTTTCTGGAACAGTGTTCTATACGCTTCGAAAAGGGCAAGATATTCCTTTGTTATTAAATGAAATGAGTTATGATGCTATGGCTCTTGGAAACCATGATTTTGATGATGGATTAAAAGAGTTAGAATCATTTGAAGAAAAAATGAATGCCCCATTACTTTCAGCAAATACACTTTTCCCTAAAGGGCATAGTCTTGAAAAAAATATTCAAAAAGCGCTTGTTCTTCATAAAAATAATCGTCAAATTGGGGTGATTTCCTTATTAACAATGGATGCAAAAATAACAAGTTCAAAAGCATCGGAAATTGAATTAGCAGAGCATTATGAAACGGTTACCCCATTGATTCAAAAATTAAAAGATCAAGGTGTTGATATTATTATTTTGTTGAATCATATTGGGATTGATGAAGATGTTAAATTAGCGAGCCAGCTAACAAATGTTGATATTATTGTGAGTGCACATACACACACGTTGCTTTCCAATAATTTAAATGAAAAAGAATCAAAAGGAAGTTATCCAGTTATTGTTCCTGATAAAGAAGGGAAAAATGTTTTAATTGTTTCTTCGGGATATGGTGGGCAATATTTGGGTCATTTAACGGCTTTTTTTGATGAAAAAGGAGAAGTTGTTTCATATTCTGGAGATACAGTTGCTATTGATAAGAATATCAAACCTAATTTGGAATTAGAAAGCAAAATTAAAGAGATTGAAAAAAAAGTGGATCTAATTTTAAATGAAAAGATTTTTAAGGCGTCAAAAGATATTCCTTTAACGCATAATAAGTTGTTTTGTTCAGAATCTTGTTATGTGGGAGAGGTGCTTACTAATTCGTTATTGATTGCAGCTAAAGAAGTGGACAAAGAAGTTGATTTTGCATTCTTAAATGCAGGCGGTATTCGCTCTGGAATGAAAGCAGGAGAGGTAACTTTTAAAAATATGGCTCAAAGTTATCCATTTGATTCAAAAGCAGTGATTGTTAAAATCAAAGGAGCGGATTTAGAAAGTTATTTAAATTTTGGATTAAAAGAATATGTTCCAGATGATCGCACAAATACTTTTATTCAAACTGCAGGTTTAGGATATTTATTTTCAGGGAAAGACAAAAAAATTAAAAAAATCTTTTTAAAAGAAGGTTCTCTTGATTTAAATAAAGACTATTTGGTTGTGATGCCATCCTTTCTTGCCAATGGTGGTGATGGATTCCCTGCTTTAGAAATTGTGAAAGAAATTTCTTCAGATACAATTCGAAATGTTATGATTAATGTTTTAAAAAACAAAGGAGTAGAACCTTTTCAAAATCGTATTAAAAAAATGTTTGATTAAAAAGAATCTTTCCCTTTTTGTTTAAAAGCAATTAAGAAAAGAAAATTAATACTGAGGGCTGACAAATAGCCGATCAGCATAGCCATCCAAGGGCTATATAAATCGGCTAAAAAGCCCATTAATAAAGTTCCAAGAGCAAAAAAACCGCTATTTAATAAAGATGCGAACGAAACAAGAGTTGCGCGTTCTTCATCAGAAACTTCTTTTTGAATAAATGCACCTGTAGCTGGAGAATAAATGCCAAAAAAACCAGAGCCAAATGTTTTTAAGATAGGGCTAAAAATATTGGCACAAAGAACTGAAAAAATATTTACGATATTATCCATCATGGCGGCAAAAAAGATAGTATTATTTAATCCAATAAAGCTTGCAATTTTTGAAGATAAAAAACTTGTAACGGAAGAAAGCATATAGCCAGCAAATCTTAAAACACCCAAAAATTCAACAGGCATAATGGTTTTGAAAAACGCAGAGTTAATTGTAAAAGCCGATTCATTAAGACCATAATGCATGGAATCAGCCACTGTAAATGAAAAAAGGCGTTTGTTTTTTTTGAAATAGAGAAGTGCTTTAAAAAAGTGTTTAAATGGATTATTTTTCGTTTCTTTATGAAATGGGGCTTCCTTCAACAAAAACGAAAGCAAAAAGGCAATCAGCATTGGTAATATTGTTATAATAACAACGCCTCTTAAGGAGAGGAAATAATAAAATAATCCAGATAAAACAGCTCCAATACCAAGCGAAAATGAAGAAACGGATTTTAATTTTGAAATAGCTTTATGGTATTTATTTTTAAGACGCATAGAAGCTAAACTTTCATATAAAAGCGTATCCGCATTCACAGAAGAAAAACGATAAAATCCAGAACAAAGAGCTCCTAAAATTAAAAACTCATAACAAGGAGCTAAGGCATAAATAATGAAAGAGGATAATCTGAAAAAAGAGCATAAAACAGCCACTTTTTTTCGACCAATTTTATCGGATAATAAACCAAGAGGAACGCCAAGGCAGGTGCTTGTCATATGGGCAATAAAAATCACAGACATGGCTTTTGTATATGAATCTGAAAGAGAAACAAAAAAAAGCAATTCAATTGGTAAAGAAAAATTCATACGGATAAAAAATGAAAATAAGTATAAAACAGAAACGTTTTTCCTCATTTTGTTTTTGCTTTTAATTCCAGAAATAAAATTTTTATAAATGAAAGATTTTATTTTTAAAAAAAAATTATACATCTATTTTTCCGAAAAATGCTATTTTTGAACCTGTTAATTTTGCCCAAAGGCGATCCCCAAATGAATAATGCCACCATTCAGAAGGATAATTGATAAATCCTGCTTTTTCAAGAGCTTCTTTTAAAAGTAAGCGATTTTTTTGTGATTCTTCAGAAACAAAATAATTAAAATCAGATTTTTCGCTGAATGCCCGAACTTTAGAGCCCATAAAGTAATCATTGCCATCTTTATCACAAAGAGAAACATCAATGGCAGCTCCTGTTTGATGGCCACTTCCTTGGCGATAAGGATTGGCACAATAAGTATCACAAAGACCAATAAATTCTTCGGAGTTTTCATCCATATTTGGATGCAAAACTTTTTGTTCTTTTTTAACTTCATCCCATAATTTTTTTTGAGCTTCTAATGGCCGATATGCTTCATAAATTTTAAAATAATAGCCATCTGGTAAAAATTTTTGAGCGCTTAAAAGCATTTTATAAATATAGGTTCGAATGCGCTTTTCATTTGTAAATTGGTTATCAAAAAAAATATGATCTTTCTCGTCAATAACAGAAAGAGAAATTTCTTTTTCAATTTCAGTTATGAATAAAGGTTCAGGTAAGTTTTTATCACTAAACATGTTTTTCTCTTTCACGTTGTGCACTTAGAATAGCAATTGTTTTTTTATGTGGACAAATAAGACGAGGTCTTGTTAAAAAATCTTTTTTTGATAGACTTAAAAGAAGACGAGGTTCTCCTTGATAATCAGTTTTGATTTTAATTCCAATAATTTGAGCATGAAAGCGTTGCATTAATCGAATGGAATGAATGTTTTCTGGGTGAATGGTTAAATCCATTGTGCTATGATAACGAAAATATTTATTGAGGACCTTTTCAAGGGCTTGACTCATAAGACCATTGCGACCATGTTTTGGATCAATGAAGTATCCTAAATCACCATAGATAAGTTTGCCTTCTTTGTCCTGACTTGGGATCATATCTAGTGTGATATTTCCAATTAATTTATTGTTTGGTAAGCAAAGAGCCAAGCGATATGTTGAGCGTGGTTGAGTGTTTTTTTCTTTAATTGCTTTATTAATAAAATCAATTGTTTTTTGAGCGAGTTTTTCTTGATAAGATTTATCTTCAACAGATACATTAAAAGCATAGAAAGGTTGAAATTCTTTGTTTTTATGTGCTTGTTGATTAATGTTATTAGCAATAACATAAAGATCTTTAAAATCTTGTTCTGAAAACTCTCTGATTAAAAAATTTTTTTCTTTGATTGAAAACATATAAACCCATTCTTTTATTAAAAAAATAAAGTAACAAAAATTTTTTTTATTGTCAATTTTATATCTGATGAATCACTTTTTTCATTAATGTTGAAAATGGAAATTTTGAAAATTCTTCTTTTGAAACAAAAAGTCCATTTATGGGGGCGGTATCTGAATAAGTTTGAATTAAATGAAGTGTTAAATGAAAATGGGTAAAAGTATGGGAAACAGTTTTATCCATATCGTTCCAGTTGCTTTCAAACAAAATATTTTTTTCTTTTGTCCATGGAAATTCATATAATCCATGAAGAAGGCCTTTTTCATCCCTTTTCCTAATAAAAAAATCACCTTTATTGTTTTGAATTAAATGCACATAGCCTTCAAAACGTTTTTTTTCAGGTTTTTTAATATAAGGTATTTTATCTTGGATATTCTTTTTATTGGCTATACAAAACTTTTGCCATGGGCAAAGCAAACATTTTGGACTTTGTGGGGTGCAAATTGTTGCGCCTAAATCCATAATGGCGGAAGCATAATCGGCTGGAGATTCATCATCTGTTAAATGGCTAGCAAGTTCAAAAATTTTGTTTTTATCAATTTCTGTTTCAATGCCATAAAGTCTTGATATCACACGAATAACATTTCCATCCATTACGGTTTCTTTTTGGTTGAAGGCAAAGGCTAAAATGCTTGAAGCACTATATGGACCAATTCCAGGTAATTTTAAAAGTTTATCTCGCTCTCTTGGAAATGTTCCTTGATATTGCTCTAATAAAACTTTGGCGCATTCGTGAATTTTTCTAGCTCTAGTATAATATCCAAGTCCTTGCCAATAAAGAAGAACTTCTTCAATATGAGCATTTGCCAAAGAGTCAAGCGTTGGAAAACGCTTCATCCACTTTTCAAAATAATCTATAACAGTTTTAACTGTTGTTTGTTGCAACATAATTTCGCTGATCCAAACTTGATAAGCATCAAAATGCGCGCCACCAATCGTGCGCCATGGAAGTTTTCTTGCATTTTGATGATACCAGTGGATCAATTCAGTTGAGAGTTCTTTATTATTCTTCATCAAGATCAAGTTTATCTTGATTTTTTGTTTCAGTCAATGAAAGAATCTCATTTTGAATATCTTTTAGAAGCCTATTTTTTGTTTGAGGTGGCAAGGTATCTGCTGAAGGATTAAATAGATCGTCAGTATCCTCTTGATCTTCTTCATCTTCTTGAACATTAAGATTATTAAATAAAGATTTTTCATTTGCCCATAAATCAGAAGATGTTTCTTCATCAGGTTCACTTTGATTTTTTGAATCAGAAGAAGAGGTGTCATCTAACGTTTCTTCAATGTTTTCTTTTTCTTGAAAAAGTGGAGAAGGGGATGGAAGCTTTTCTGAAAAATAATCTTCCTCTTCCTCAATATCTGGTTGAGATTCTTGAAGTTCTTGCTCATTTAATTGAGGGAGTTTTTTTTGATCTGGTAATGATGGGGTATTATCTTCTTTTAATGTGTCTTCTAGTGGCAAACTTTTTTCAGATTCTTGTTCCGCTTTCTTTTTTGATTTTGAATAAATTTGAAGTTTTCGTCCTGTTTTATCAACGTTTAAGAAGACATCTTGACCTGGTTTGATTTTTTCTTGCATGATTAAGAAAGAAAGAGGGTTTTCAACTTGATTTTGAATTAAACGTTTTAATGCACGAACCCCAAATTTTGAAGTGAATACTTCATCAACAAACCAATCTTTTGCTGAATCAGCTACAACAACATTATATCCAATAGCTTTTGCTCTTTTTAAAAGCTTGTTGAGATGGATATCAACAATAACGCGTAAATGTTCTTCATTAAGTTGGTGGAAAGAAACGATATCATCTAAACGATTTAAAAATTCAGGTCTAAAATATTCGCTTAGTTTTTCTACACGTTGATAACTTGGCAAATTGGCCCCAACGTTTGAGGTTAAGATAATGATTGTATTTCTAAAATCAACTGTAACGCCTTTACTATCTGTTAAACGACCTTCATCAAGAAGTTGCAACATTAAGTTTAAAATATCTAAATGAGCTTTGTCAATTTCGTCAAATAAAACAACTTGGAATGGTTTTAAACGAACAGATTCTGTGAGCAAACCGCCAGCCTCAAATCCTGGAGTTCCTGGAGGAGGACCAATCATTCTGGCAACGGAGGTGCGCTCCATATATTCACTCATATCAAGGCGAAGAAGAGCTGTTTCATCATTAAACATAAAGTCAGCTAAAGATTTGGCTAACTCTGTTTTACCAACGCCAGTTGTACCTATAAAAAGGAATGAACCGATAGGTCTGTTTGGATCTTGTAAACCAGATCTGGCTCTTCTCAATGCGTTTGCAACCACAACAACGGCACTATCTTGCCCAACAACGCGTTGTTTTAAGTAAACTTCAGCATTGGCTAAACGGTGTTTATCTTCAGCATCAACTTTTTCAACAGGAATGCCAGTCCATGAAGAAATAATGCGGTTACAAAAGTCAACAGTTAAAACATTATTTTCTTCATCTAATTCGCCTTTAGCGATATCAATCATTAATAAGGAGGCCGCATCATCTAATAAATCTAATGCTTTAGATGGAAAGGCGCATTGTTTAACATAGCGATGTGCTAATTGGCAGGCGGCTATAACTGTTTCGTTAGGAATTTGAACATTATAATGATTTTCAAATGTTGTTTTCAGTTCTGTAACAATTTCAATACTTTCATTTAATGAAGGTTCTTCTAATAAAAGTCGTTGAACAGCATTCATAACTTGATTGTCTTTTTCCATATAGCTGACAAATGTGGTTGTTTCAGCTTCAATCAAGCAATTGATGGTTCCATTTAATAAACAAAGTTTTAAAAATTTTGCGGGTTCTTTGTTTTCAGGAGCTGTATCCATTTGAACCAATAAAGAAATATCTTGAAGATATAAGATTTTTTCACCTTCTGATTCCTTTATATATTGCATTACTTTTTTAACAAGATCAGCATATTCGGTTTCATTAGATGTTGACATCATCACTTTTGCAATATCAATGCCAACAACCTCTTTTGCCTGCAAAAAATCAGGAGCATCTTCCGAAGCCATAAATGCAATAAGGCCTTCTAAAAGCGCTGTTTTTCCAATACCATTTGTTCCAACAACAACAGGGTTGTTTTTCTTATTTTTAAGTAAAATATGGATCAAACGTTCCAGTTCTTTTTCGCGGCCGATTAAATGACCGATTTCATTTTTTCTTGTTAGCCTTGTATAATTGATGAGATACTCTTCAATTTTTAATGACATAAATGCCTCTATTCACCAAAGTTATCATCTTCGGAAACAAAGTTAAATGTTTTAATTGTTTTCATTTCAGCGAGAGAATCTTCCCATTTAAAATAATCTTCATTTTGAAGGTCATTGCTTTCTAAAATCAAATAAGCATCATAGGCAGATCCCATCATTTTAGCATGCAAATAAGATGTGTTTTCATTTCCCCAAATCAGCTTATCGCTATCATCTGGAAGGCCATAAACTGTGAAGACCAAATCCCAAAATTCATTTTGCCGATCTTTTTTAATCTTCACATTTCGAGCACTTGTATTTAAAGAGGAATCTCCTTTATTTTGATAAAAAACACGATAGACAATGTTTTCTGTTGCAAGAGATGTAAAATTAATAATCATGGTTTCTCTTGTGTCAGGTCTTTCAAAAGTCATTTGCTTAATATAACGTGTTTCTTCCTCTTTTGACTTATCAAAAATGCAGTTTTTAATATCAGAAATAATATATAATTTTTTTGTTAAACGACAATCCTTTTCATAAGCGATGGATAAAGCTGGTGGTAACGTTTCATCAACTCTTGATAAGGTGTATCCTTGATCGGTTAAAATATCTTCCACTTCAACCGTATTCATTCCAAGACCAACGCCAGCTAGTAAGAACCCATTGGCATCATGTCTTTTTCCTAAAGGAGATTCATATCTTCCTGTTTGTCCTTTTTGTCTTCTTTGGGCAATTAAACGGGAAAGTTCATCTTCTTTTGTCTCTGTCATATTTAAAGGAGTTTCTCGTCTTAAAATATCCTTATCATCAAGCAATTTTTCTTCAAACTTCTTTTCTTGTACAGCTTGTTTAATAGATGGGTCTAAATCAATTCTAAGATCAGGAATTGGTGTTAAGCGTAATGATTGGATAGGGGTTGCATGTCTTCCTAAATTTGGTTTTTTTGAGTTTGTATTTGATTGTTTTTCTTGCTTTTTAGCTTCTTTCGGTGCGCTTTGGGTCGTCTCAGTTGCAGTTAAACCAAATAAAGAATCACTTTCTTTTTTTGAAGATTTGACCTCTTCTTTTTTAAAAGAGGGTATTTCATCAAAGAGTGGCACAACTTCGCCTGCTATGGCTGTTGAGCTTAAAAAGAGAAGACTTAAATAAAAAAACGCTATTTTCATATCTGACCCCCTAGATTTGTCTTGACCTTTTTTTATTATACATATATTCTTTAAAGTAACAAGTAAATATTTTTAAATCAAGGAAAAACATGTTGAATTTAAATTCTGTGGCTGTTTTTTGTGGGGGAAGCTCTGGAAGAAAAGCCGTTTATATGCAAGAAGCTCATCGTTTGGGCGAAATTTTGGCTCGTCGCGAAATTAAATTAATTTATGGAGCGGGTACAACAGGGTTGATGGGGGCTGTTGCTGATGGTGCGTTTTCAGAGAATGGTTATGTAATCGGTGCAACGATTAGAGAGCTTTATGATATTGAAAAACCTGCTGAAATTGCAAAAAAAGCAGCTGAGTTTGAAGTTTGGGATCAAATGGCAAAACGCAAAGTTTCAATGGTGGATCAGGCAGATGCCATTGCGATTTTACCTGGTGGGTTTGGAACAATGGATGAGCTTTTTGAAGTGTTAACTTTAAGGCAGCTTGGCATTATTACTTCCCCAATTATTGTTGTGAACATTGATGGGTTTTATAATACCTTACAACAATTCTTATATGAAATGGTTGGAGAGGGATTTGTGAAACCTCATCAAATGAAATTACTTACTTTTGTTCGATCTGTTGATGAAGTTTTGCCAGAAATTGAACATCAACTTTTGATGGCAAAGCAAGCAGAGTAATCATAAGGAGAAAGTTTTAATGAAAAAACAATCCATTATTTTACTTTCATGTGCCCTTTTATTTGTTTCTGGGTGTGCGATTAAGCCAACAGATCCTGTTGCTTTAAAAGCTTATGAAGAAGCAAATGACCCTCTTGAACCATTTAATAGGATTATGTTTGAAACAAATTTATTGTTAGATACGGCCATATTAGAACCAATTGCAAAGGGATATCGTGCTGTTACACCAACATTTGTTCGTCAAGGTGTTTCAAATGTTTTTAATAACATTAAGCAACCAAGATATTTGGTGAATTCTTTATTACAAGGAAAAGGCGAAGAAGCTTATGATATATCAAGGCGCTTTTTGGCAAATACTTTGTTAGGACTTGGTGGGCTTTTTGATGTTGCTTCTGATATGGATATTCCAGTTTATGCCAGTGATTTTGGAGAAACATTAGCTGTTTGGGGTTGGGAAAAGAGCGAACCTTATATTGTGTGGCCGATTTTAGGTCCATCAAATCCGAGGGATACAATTGGAGCAGGGTTAAATATGGCTCTTACAACGGCTGAACTCAGTGTGATTCAAGAGCCGGCTGTTCGATATGGTATTGTTGCCTTAGATTCTGTTCAAACACGCGAAAAAAGCATTGAATTTATGGAAAGTTTAGAAAAAGGTACAACCGATTTATATGCAACGGTGCGTAGCATGTATCGTCAAAATAGAGAAAAGAAAATTAATAAAGCATTAGATACAGAGACTGAAAAAGAGCCGTTGGCATACGATTTTGATTTTGATGATGAGGAGTAGAGTATCAAAATGAAAAAAATTACGTTATTATTTTTATCATTATTTTTTATGGCATCACCAGTAAAAGCGGATCAAGCTGGAATTGATTTTACAAAAAAGTTAGCTGATGATATTATTGTTGATGTTTTAAGCGCTGATATTTCTGATGAAGAAAAACTTAAAATTTTTCATGATAGATTTAAGGAAGATTTGGATATTCAAACTATTGGAAAGCATGTGACAGGTGTTTATTGGAAAAAGGCTACAGCAGCTGAGCAACAAGAATTTTTAGAAGCTTTTCTTGATTTTGCAACCAAGTCATGGGCAGATAAGTTTAATCTATATACAGGACAAAAAATTAATTTCACGGGTATTCAAGAAGCAAAATCTGGTCAATTTTTCGTTTCAAGTGTTGTAGAGGGAAATCCACCAGCGGAAGTTTTGTGGCGTATCAAAAAAGTTGGTAACTCTTATAAAATCACAGATATTGTGATTGAAGGTGTAAGTATGGTAACAAGTTACCGGAATGAATATGTTGCATTCTTGCATAAAAATGGAGGAAAGTTATCCACATTAACAAAAGAGTTGCAAAGAAAATCTGAGGCATTTTCATTCACAAAAAAATAATTGAATTTGAAATAAAAAAGGCTGAAAGAAAATTCTTTCGGTCTTTTTTTATGGATGTTTTATATATTTATTATATTTAAAATATCGAAAGGAGGCGTTATGAAAAAAGAAGTAACAATTCATTTAATGCATGGATTTATTGGGTGTGGAAAAACGAGTATTGCAAAAAAAATAGCACAAGAAGAAGCGGCTGTTTTATTAACCCATGATGATTTTATGATTAAAGAATATGGCCGAAATCCAGAGGATTTTTCAAAAGAGCGCTTTGATATTATTGATGAGAAAATTAAAAAGATTGCTGCAGAAGAAATTTTAAATGGGCATTCAGTTATTATGGATTATGGCTTTTGGGAAAAAGAAACCAGAAAAAAATATTATGATTGGGCAAAAAATTTAACCCCGTATGTTATTTTTCATGCTGTTCAGTGTGATATTGAAACAGCAAAACAAAGGGCTTTAAAACGAACTCAAAAAGATATAACGCAATTTGTGATTAATGAAGAAATTTTTTCAGACCGTTTAAAACGATTTGAACCGATGACGAAAGAAGAGGGGTATCCAACTTGTTTTTATCAAACAGATAAATAGTTATTTTTTTAAAGCTTCATCAATGGCTTTTGCTAATTGATCAGCGCAAGAAGTTCCTTTTCCGCGACAGTCATTGCCCTTTAAAATGGTGGCAACTTCTTTTGCATCTTTTCCTTCAACCAATTTTGAAATGGCGCATAGATTTCCCATGCATCCACCAATGAATTTTAAATTAAAAATTTTTCCATCTTTGATGTCAAAACTAATGTTTTGTGCGCAAACGCCATGAGGAGTATATGAAATATGTTGCATGAGGTATCCTTTCGTTTTTTTTATGGTTATATCAAAAATGAATGGAACCTGCAATAATTTTAAATATATTGACAATAATATTTTTTAATGACCTAATGTTTTATATAATTGAATAGGAGTTTATTATGAATGAAAATGAACGCTTTTTAAATGAATATATTGAATGGTCATCACAAGAAAAATTTAAGGATTTTAAATTTATTCCTAAAATATCCACACAAAAAAAAGAAGAATTAATAGATGGGGCATTGGTGAATACTTGGGCCTTTTTGTTTGGTCCTTTTTACTATCTTTATTTAGGAATCCATAAAAGTATTTTCTATATTATTTTAAGCTTATTATTTTTTACTTATGGGTATTATGTTGGATTGGTGTTATATGTTTCATTTTCATTATTTTTAGCAGTACGTGTTAATACTTATTATATAAATTTTTTAAAGAATAAAAAAGAAAAGTATGCCCATTTTAATCCAGATGAAACAACACCTTATTTTAATATTTCTAACACTCGATTGATCCTTTTATCATTGATTACAGGTGGTTTTTATTTGATGTATTGGGTATATAAAAATATAAAAGCGGTTAGAGATTTTCAAAAAGATCCTGTAAATCCTTTTTGGCAAGCAATTTTATTGTCTTTTACATCCATTCATATATTTAAAGCAATTGCTTATTCAGTGAAATCTTTGGGCTATAAAAAAGATTTAAAACCGGGTAGCTCGGCTTTATTTGTTTTTCTTTTAACTGGGCTATATGGGGTTGAATTTAATGGTCAAGAGAGTGACCTTTTAACATTAAATTTATTAATGGCGACAATTCTTTTTTATTGGTTGGTGATTGCATTAACAATTTGTTTGTTTGTCAAATATCAAAAGGCAATTTCTTTTTATGCATCGCAAAAAAATATTCCAGATGCAAAAGTGAGTTCGTGGGAATGCTTTTTTGTTTTTTTAGGTTGTTTATTAAATGCAGGGTTGATTTATACAACTATAACCGTTTTTTTTAAGTATTTTGGTGTATAGGAAATAAATTTAGCATCTATTATACATAAAAAAACCGACCTTAGAGGTCGGTTTTTTGGTGGGTGATCAGAGACTCGAACTCTGGGCCCGCTGATTAAGAGTCAGCTGCTCTACCAACTGAGCTAATCACCCTTAATTTTCTTTAACTTATACACCATTTGGATTGAAAATGCAAGAATAAAATAATTATGTTATCTTTTTTTTCGTTTTTCAATTCGAATTTGAAATTCTTTTTTAAGGGATGATATTTGGTTTAATGGTCCAAAAAGAGGGATTTTAAATTCTTTAATAATGATGAAATAGCTTATCAATACAAAAATAGCGGCACTTACCCACGCAATTGGCCCTGCGTAACAAATGCCTTTATATCCCATGTAAGCAGCAAGAGAAAAGGCTGCAAACCAACGCATGATAAGTTCTATAATTCCTGAAATCAGAGGGATTATAGCGCGACCCATGCCCTGAAGAGCTTGTCTGAAAATAAAGATTTGAGCTAAGAAAATATAAAAAGCAGTTGTAATTTGAATATATATAGTTGCTTGTGATAAAATTTCTTCGCTGGGATTATTAAGAAATATAAGGGCTAAATTTTTCCCATATTTAAAGGCGAGTAAAGCTAAAATAATGCTTGTTGCAGAGGCAAGGATGCAACATTGCAAAACGCCTTGTCTGATGCGCCTGAGTAAACGGGCGCCAAAGTTTTGAGCAACATAAGTTGTTAAAGCATGGCCTAATGAAAATAAAGGCATGGTGGCTAATTGTTCGATGCGCGTGGCGGCGGAAAAAGCAGCAATTGTGCCAGTCCCAAATTGATTGCAAACGCTTTGAACGGTGATAACTCCAAGGCCAATAATTGAAAATTGAATAGTCATAGGAATAGCAATTTTTAAATGCTCGATTAAATAGGGTAGGTTAAAAGAAAAGTCTTCTTTTCTTAATCGCAACATTGGATATTTGATTAGCATATAGCCTAAACATAAGAATGCGGAAGTAAATTGGGCAATGCAGGTACCAAATGCAACGCCGGTAACATCTAAATTGAATTTAACAATCAATGTGACGTTGATAATAATATTTAAAACTGATGCAAAAATAAGGTAATAAAGAGGGGTTTTGCTATCGCCAAGAGATCTTAAAATGCCAGCTAAAAAGTTATAAAATACGATGGCAACAACGCCATAAGAAAGAATGGTCATAAATCTGCCTGAATCAATAAAAATATCTTCAGGGACATTCATCAATGTTAAAATTAAATCCATTTTTAGGATTAAGAATAAAAAGACAAGTAACGCAAATAAGCAGCTTAAAACAAGGCCAATGGCAAATGAAACGCGAACATTTTTAATATCGTTTGCGCCAAAACGTTGGGCAGTAATAATTGAAAGGCCGTTTGTAAATCCCAAAGAAGTCATAACCGCCATAATAAAAATAGGTGTCATTGCGCCAGCAATAGCAAGAGCGCGAATTCCTAAATAATGACCTAAAATAAAAAGGTCAGAAAGAATATAAAGTTGGTGAAAAATATTCCCAAGTAAAATGGGAAGCATGAATAAAAGAATAAGTTTAAGAGGGTGCCCCTCTGTCATGCTTTTCATTGGCGTGTCCTTCTGGTTAAAATTTTTGAGTAAGTATAAAAATTTCTTTTAAAAATAGCAATATTTTTTAATGGTTGTTTTGAAAAAATATCTTGACTTTTCAAAGAGATTGTGTTTTTTATACTCCTTAAGGATGGAAGAGCTTTTCTCTGTCGCTAATGTTTGAAAAAATTTAAAATAAAGGAAGAAAAAATGTTGAAAAAAATACTTGCAGTTGTGTGTGCTGTTTCTTTTTTGAGTGCTTGTGCTTCTCAAAAAGATGGTGCTGATTTATATGGTAATGGTCAAGGCGGTTGGAATGATAATGTTAACATTTCTGATTTGCAAGACACAGCTATGACACAAAAATTCAAAGATGAAAATCAAAATGTTGTTTATTTTGCATTAGATAGTTCTTCTTTGGATGGTGATTCAAAAGCTGTTTTATCACAACAAGCTGAATGGTTAAAAGCAAACCCACGTGTTTTAGTTGTAATTGAAGGTCGTTGCGACGAACGTGGTACAGAAGAATACAACTTGGCATTAGGTGAACGTCGTGCAGATGAAGCTCGTCGTTTCTTAGTGATGAAAGGTATTTCATCTGACCGTATTCGCATTATCTCATACGGTAAAGAAAGACCTGTTGTTCCAGGTTCAACAGAAGAAGCTTGGGCTAAAAATCGTAATGCAACAACAGTTGCTTACTAAAAAAGTTTTTCTTTAGAAAAAAAGACTTGTTAAAAAAAACTCTTCCTTGTAAAATAAGGAAGAGTTTTTTATATAAAAGGAACACATTATGAAAAAAATCATTTTATCTTGTTTTATGTTTTCTTCTTTAGTTTCTTATTCTGCTTTGGCGGAATTAAAAGTTGATTTATTGGATGAAAAAGTAACGCGCATTGAAAATGATTTAAATGCATTGCAACGAAAAGTGTATCAAAAAAGCGAAACACCAATTTTAATATCAAGTGACAACAATGCTACTATTGGTGAAGGTAATTTAGAAGATCTTTACTCAAGAATTGCTGCACAAGATCAAGTTGTGAAAGATCTAACGGCAAAAATGGAACAAATTGAATTTAATCAAAAGCAATTAGAGGATCGTTTGAACAGAATGAATGCTGATTTAGATGTTCGCTTTAATATGATCTCAAATGATAAAAGTTCATCTGCTCCTTTAACAAACGAGAATAAAACAGGAGATAAAGACGCATATGATGCTGCCTATAATTTGATGAAAAAAGGAGATTATAAAAAAGCAGAAGAAGCCTTTACATTGTTTATGAAAGAATATCCAAAATCTTCTTTGGTTGGTAATGCAAATTATTGGTTGGGTGAAACATATTATGCGCGCGGTCTTTTTGAACAAGCTGTGGGTATTTTTGCTGATGGGTTTACAAAATATAAAGATAATTCAAAAGCGGCGGATAATTTATTAAAACTTGGCTTAACCATGAATAAATTAAATAAAAAACAAGAAGCTTGCACGGCATTTAAATCATTGCAAGATGAATTTCCAAAGGCAGAACAACGTTTAAAAGATAGAGCAAAGGCTGAAGCAAAAAAATTGCAATGTAAATAATATGATGCTAAATGAAGTTAATTTTGAGAAAAAAATTTTTGATTTACTGCCAGATTTAAAAGAGCGCGTGGCTGTTGCTGTTTCTGGCGGGGCAGATAGTTTATGTTTAACGCTTTTGCTCCATGAGTTTTGCAAAAAAAGGAATATTAAATTAACAGCGCTTACAGTTGATCATCAGATTCGAAAAGAAAGTTCTAAAGAAGCCAAAAGTGTGCATAAATTTTTGAAAAAGCAAGGGATTTCTCATGAAATTTTGGTGAATAAAGAAAAAATAGGGAACACAAAGATTGAAGAGCACGCGCGCGAAATTCGGTATCAATTACTAATTGATTATTGCAAACAAAACGATATCGCAACTCTTTTTATTGCACATCAGCAAGAGGATCAGATTGAAACATTTTTATCTCGTTTAGCAAGGGGAAGTTCCGTTGAAGGATTAAGTGCTATGCGTGAAAAAATATATCGCAATGGTGTTTTATTAGTGCGTCCTTTTTTAGATGTGTCCAAAAAAGAAATTGAAAAATATTTGTTGAAAAAAAATATTGAGTGGGTGAAAGATCCCATGAATGAAGATACCACTTTTGAACGGGTTAAATGGCGCAAATTTTTGCCCATTATCGAAGAAAAAGGAATCCCTCTTAAAAATATTTTATCTTCAACAAAAAGATTGGCAAGAGCTTCCCAAGCCCTTTTTTGGTATCAAGAATTATTTATTAAAGAGTCTGTTAACTTTTATCCAGAAGGATATGCATTAATTGATAAAGAAAAGTTTTTTTTATTGCCTGATGAAATTAAAATTAAGGTGATGGATGCTTTATTAAAACGCATAGGAAAGTCAGAAAAAATGATTTCTCTTGAACTTTTAGAACGTGCTTGTTTAGGGGATATCAAACAAATGACTTTGGCATCTTGTTTAATTATTCCTCATAAGAAAGGTATTTTTATTTCAAAAGAACCAAAAACTATGCCTTCACCTTTAAAAATTAAGAAAGGAAAGGTTTGTTATTGGGCTGGTTTTGAAATTCATTCAGAGCTAAATGGTGTTTTAAAAGCTTGTGCCCCATTGAAGCGCAAGAAAAATATTCCATATTTAGTTCAACAAAGTTTTCCTTATTTTGAGCCTGAAAAAGAACTTGAAAATATTCTTGAAATTGAGTATAAAGAAAACTTAAGTTATCATATTTATATTAAAATGATTAAAAAAAATTAAAAAAGGAAAGTTTAAATGAAAAAAAAGTCGAATACAGCCGTTTTTTGGCTTGTTTTCTTTACTTCAATGGTTTTATTAGGGGCTTTTTCATTCCCTGATCCAAATAAATCCAAACAAATGGATTTATCTTATAGTGAGTTTTTAAGCTCTGTTGAAAAAGGAGATGTTAAATCTGTTGAAATTCAAGGGCAATCTATTACGGGTGAATTTCAAAAAACAGGAATGTTTAAAACATATATGCCATTAGAAGCGGGTTTGATGCCAGTTTTAAAAGAACATAATGTTAAAATTAAAGCAATTCCACCTGAATCAGAATCCGGTTGGTTAATGGCATTAATTTCATGGGCTCCTATTTTGCTTTTTGCGGGCATTTGGATTATGATGATGAAGCAAATGGCCTCAAGTAATGGAAAAGCAATGAGTTTCGGCAAATCAAAAGCCAAATTGTTAGAAGGCAAAGACAAAGTGACTTTCAATGATGTTGCTGGAATTGAAGAGGCTAAACAAGAATTGCAAGAGATTGTTGACTTTTTAAAAGCACCAATTAAGTTTCAAAGATTGGGCGGTAAAATTCCAAAAGGAGCTTTGCTTGTTGGCCCTCCGGGAACGGGTAAAACATTGTTAGCAAGAGCCATTGCTGGGGAAGCCAATGTGCCATTTTTCAGCATTTCAGGCTCTGATTTTGTTGAAATGTTTGTTGGGGTAGGGGCTTCTCGTGTGCGAGATATGTTTGAACAGGCTAAAAAAGAAGCACCATGCATTGTTTTTGTTGATGAAATTGATGCGGTTGGCCGTCATCGTGGTGCCGGTCTTGGTGGCGGAAATGATGAAAGAGAGCAAACGCTTAATCAATTGCTTGTTGAAATGGATGGATTTGAAACGAATTCAGGCATCATTTTAATTGCAGCAACAAATAGACCAGATGTTTTGGATCCTGCTTTGTTAAGACCCGGTCGTTTTGATAGACAAATTGTTGTTTCAAATCCAGATATTAATGGACGTGAAGAAATTTTGAATGTTCATGTTAAAAAAGTGCCACTCGCACCAAATGTTTCATTGCCACTTATTGCTAGAGGAACCCCTGGTTTTTCAGGTGCAGATTTGGCAAATTTAGTAAATGAAGCTGCGCTTTTAGCTGCCAGAAGAAATAAAACAATGGTAACGATGCAAGAATTTGAAGATGCCAAAGATAAAGTGATGATGGGATCTGAAAGAAAGTCACTTGTTATGGATGAACAAGAAAAGAAAATGACGGCTTATCATGAAGCTGGCCATGCTATTGTTTCTCTTCATTTACCAGAATCTGATCCACTTCATAAAGTTACCATCATTCCAAGAGGGCGCGCCCTTGGAGTTACCATGCAATTGCCAGAGAAAGATAAATATTCTCAAAGCATGACTTATTTGAAATCCAGATTAAGCATTTTATTTGCTGGTCGTTTAGCTGAAGAAATGATTTTTGGAAAAGAAAAAGTTTCAACTGGCGCAAGCAACGATATTCAAGTTGCCACAACGATTGCAAGAAAAATGGTGAGCGAATGGGGAATGAGTGATGTGATGGGTCCAATTGCTTATGATGAACCGGAAGGTGAAGTCTTTTTGGGATATAGTATTTCAAAAAGAAAAAATGTTTCCGATTTAACGGCGCAAAAAGTAGATGAAGAAATCAGAAAAATTATTGATGAAGCTTATCAAAAAACGCGTCAAATTTTAACGGATTATAAAGTTGAATTAGATACATTAGCGATGGGTCTTGTGGAATATGAAACTTTATCTGGCGAAGAAATTAAAGATTTATTAGAAGGTAAAGAAATTCGTGTTGCAACATTAACTGAAGCCCAAGCCAAAGCCAGAGCAACGGTTCCATCTGTTGGCGAAGTTTCTGAAGAAGTTGAAGAAAATGTTGATATTTCAGAACTTTTTAATCCAAAAGAAACATCTGTAACAATGCCTAAAAAGCCTGCTATCAAAAAAAAGATGGATAAAAAGATCTAAGAAAAAAAGCGCTTGTTAAAAGCGCTTTTTTTAGAAATTAAAAATTAACTTGTTAAAAGTATCTGAATTCTTTAGTATTAAGTAAATTCAGGAAACCCTATTAGAGATTTTATAATGAAATTTTTATTTGTAATTCTTTTAGTTTTATTGAGTTCTACGACTGCTTTTGCAAGTGGAGATATTATTATTCCTTTTTTACTATATAAATCATTTTGGATATCCATTATATGTATTCCCATTTTAGAAGTGTTTTATTTCCTTTTAAAGTTAAGAAAATTGGATAAAAAGATACTTTGTTATGTCTTTATGGCAAATGCATTATCTATTATTATGGGTCCTATTTTTTGCTTGGTTTTTATTTATATTATGTGTCTACCTTTAGTCGGGTTGGGGGCCTTATTTCCTGCAATAAATGATATTGTTGATCAAGTTAGTTTGCTGTTTATTGTTTCAAAAAATTCGGATATATTATTTTTAGATATGATTCCATCTCTGATTGTTTATTTTTTTGTAGTTGTTTTTTTAGAGTATAAAGTTTTGTCTGAAAATATAAAAATAATTAATAAAAATAATTTATTAAAGGTTTTAGTAATAGTTAATTTATTTACTTTTATATTTTTTTTCATTTAAAATATAATCAACGCGTTCTTGGGCAGAAAGATTTTCTGGATAAGTGTCAATTTCATCTAAAATAAGGGATAATCCTTTTTGATTAGCAATTTGAATGGCAAGTCCGGGGCGGGCGTTTAATTCCAAAACCATTGGGCCTTTTTCTTTATCCATCACAATATCCGCCCCCAAATAACCAAGCCCAGTCATATCATATCCTTTTGCTGCAATAAGGAGATGTGTTTTCCAATCAGGGACTGTTAATGTCATTAAATCTGCATGTGTATCTGGATGATAATTAAGAGGCATATTATGTTGAACGGCAGCAAGAGCTTTACCAGTTTGAATATCAAGACCAACGCCAACAGCCCCTTGATGAAGGTTTGCTCTTCCGCCTGATTCTTTTGTTGCAAGACGCATCATTGCCATTGCAGGGTAGCCTTTATAAACAATAATTCGAACATCTGGCACCCCTTGAAAACTATATTTTTTAAAAATATCGCTAAATGAAACCATTTCTTCGATAATGGCATCATCATATCTTCCACCAAGGCTATAAAGACCACTTAAAATATTTGAAATATGTTGATAAACCTCGGTGTATTTTAAAATGCGTTCAGAGGCCGTTCTAAAATAATTTTTCGTATATTTTTTGATAACTAAAACGCCTTTTCCACCACTGCCATGAGCAGGTTTAATCACAAAACTTTTTGATCCCTTAACAATTGAAAGTAAATTTTTAACTTCATATTGCGCTTTGATAACGCCAATGAGTTTTGGTGTTTGAATATCAACGGTTTTGGCAAGTTCTTTTGTTTTAACCTTGTCATCCACAAGAGGATAAAGCCGGCGTTTATTGTTTAGACCAATAACGCGATAATTTCTTGCATTCATATTCAAAACGCCAGCTTTTTTTAATTCACTTGGCCAAACAAATTTTTTAAAAAACATTTTATGATTTCCTTTTGGTGGATTTTTTATTGTTTTTTACCAATGGGGCAAATCTTTTAAGTTCGGTTAAACGATAGCCTGTATATGTTCCCAATAACATAGTGATAAATAAAATCACAAAGTTTAATTCATTAAACACAAACATCACATGTCTGATTGTTTCATTTTCAATAATAAAATAAATTAAAATGGCGGCAAGAATGCTGTTAAACACTTCTTTAACTGCATGATGCAACCCTTCTTCTTCCCAAATAATTGAGGCCCGTTCAATAATCCATGCTAAAATAATAATTGGAAAAAAGAGGGCTGAAGCTCCAATTTTCCAATCCATTTGATATCCTATAATTGAAAAATATTGAATAATTAAGATAACAAAAACAACAACGGCTGAAATGCGTGGAACCAATAATAAATTCAGTTTTGAAAGCAAAAATCTTAAGGCAAGCCCAATTGCAACAATTAAAGAAAAACAACCTAATCCTGAAAGTAATCCCGTTTCAACCAACGCCATGGAAATCAGCATAGGCGTAAACGTTCCCATTGTTTTCATTCCGATAACGTTTCTTAAAATAACAACAAGCAAAATGGCCAGAGGAAAAACCATAAGCCATTTAAGAGCATTTTGTTGATCAATTGGTAAGTTATAAATTGAGTAATTGAAAAAGGGTTCTTTTCCTGCATTTTTAGCACGATATTTAGCCATACCAAAAGATGAATTTAATGATTTTAAAACAGAATATTTAATGGTAGAGTCTTTTCCACCAGAAACATCAAATAAAGAAGCGCTACCCTTTTGAAAGGCAATAAAGTTTAATGGGGCTCCTTCTTTTGCCGTTTGAATATCAAAAACTTGCCAACCTTTTTGTTCTTGATTGTAAACTTCAATCATCACATCTGGAGAAAAAGTTTTTTTACCTTCTTCTAACATGATACCTCTAATTAGGCGAGCGGGAATGTTTTGAAGAGTTAATAATTCAATGATTTTTTCTGCTTTTTCTTTTAAACTAATTTCTGGTGGAAAATAAGAATATGTTAATTCATTGGCTTCATTTTGATTGATGAAGTTGATTAAATTTTTAACTTTGTTTTTGCTACCAAAAGTTTCAACTTGTGATAAAAGTTCTTTCGCAATAAGCATTGTTTCATCATCTAAAATAGGAGCCTCAACTATTGGTTCGGTTTTATCTTCATTAAAAGATAATTGTTCTTTTACATCATAAATTAACAGACGATAGTAAAGATCTTGTTGTTTTTGTTTTGGTGTACCTGTTATAATGAAAGAAGAATCTGTTGTTTGAGTTTGAAACCCTTTAGCAATAATACTTTCATCAAGGATTTTAAAATGCGCATCTTTATTTGGTCTAGCAAAAGTGATTTTTGACTCATCAGCTGTTGGTGTAAACGTTAAATGAGCCTCAACGCGCCAAACAGGCGTTTTCTTTTCTGGTGTGAAACTAAAATCCAAATAATTCATCTTATAAAAAATGCTACACCCAGCAAAAATAAGAGAAAGGAATAAGCCTAAAGTTAAAAAGAGGCGAACAAAAATCATTTTTTTAAACATAAATCACCTGTTAATGTAATGTTTTCGATAAAGCAGTATCCACCAGAGCACGACCTTTTAAAATATTTCGACCAATCAATGCTTGATATTCAAATTTATCCCTGTTTGCTAAAGAAAATTGGGCTGAAATGCGTTCAGAACCGATTTTAACCGTCATTAACACAACGATTCTTTCTTCGGAAATTTCTTGTCTTTTGATTTTAACTTGTTTAAAAACGCGTTTTTCAAAACGGTGTTTTTCGCCGGTCCGTTTATTATAAAAATCAAAAGACACCCATTTAACGCCTTCGCGTTCAAAAAGCTCAATATTTTGAGCATCAATAGAAGAGTTTTCTGCCCCTGTATCTATGCGAGCAAAAACAGGTTTTTTAAGTGGAGAAAAATAAACAGGTTCAATTTCTCCAATAATACCTAAATTATGAGTTTTTTTTGCTTGTTCTTCAATTGAAACAGCCGGCACAACAACTGTTTTTATTTTTTCAATTACTTTGGGTTGTTGAACTTCTTCTTGCTTTTCAATGAGAGAGCATCCTTGCAAGAACAAACAGAAAAATAAAAGAATAGAACTTATTTTCTTCATAAAAACCTCGTTTATTTTTTTTATTACATTTTAGTTAAATCATTTAAAAAGTAAAGAAAAAAAATAAATCTACTCTTGCTATTTTTTCTTAAATAAAATATACATTTCACATAAGGAGAAAGAAATGTCAAAAAAGATAAGAAGATTGGCTTGTGTTTATCGGTTGTGTTTGAAAGAATTACGTCATATTCATAAAGCTTGTGCATGTTCTTATGAGGGAATGAAAGCAGCGTTTAAAAGCGAAATTGCTTTTCGTCAAGACTTAAATGTTTGCCTTGGCTTGGTTCTTTTGGCCCTTGTTCTTCCTGTTCCATTGGTTCAAAAACTGTTAATGATTATGTCGCTCTTTATTATTATGATTGCTGAGCTTGCAAACACGGCAATTGAAACAACGATTGATCGGATTTCTGCCGAAATCCATCCTTTATCAAAAAAAGCAAAAGATATCGGCAGTTCTATTGTCTTTTTATCATTTATTTTAATGATTATTATTTATACCAGCATTATTTTTTCACTTATCTTTTAGAACCATGATGTTTGCCTTTATGGTGTGATTTTGGTTTGATGTGGTTTTTATGATGTGGAGTATGGTGTTTTTTATAATGTTTATGCGAAGCAACACCTAAAATAACGCCTCCAACAAGAGCTGTTAATCCAAGAGCGGTAGCTGCAGAATTATAGGCTGGTGTGTAATTATTTTTTTCAACCACAATTGTTTCTGTTGGTTGAATGTTTTGAATAATAACGTTTGGTTTTTCATCTTCAACATATATTGTTTTATAGTATCCTGCATGAGCAGGTAAACAAGAAAGGCTTAAAATTGCAGCCATTAATGTGAATGATATTTTCTTTTTCATTTTAAACTCCTTTTATCATTGGCATTCAATTTTGTTAACGAATGAAAATAAAATAAGTTCATTTTTATTTCTTGATATCAGAAAATATTTTTTGTAACATGAAATTAAAGTGAGTTGAAATATGGTTAAAAAATTATATTATACGAAAGCCTTATTAAAATATGAGCTTGAAAAATGTTTAAATTGTGTGGATAAACCTTGTAAACAGGCATGCCCTGTTGGATGCGATCCAAGTTTTTTTATTCGAAAAGCGAAAGAACAAGATTTTATAAGCGCCGCGCATTCAATTCGTGAAAAAAATCCATTAGGTGAAATTTGCGGTTTAGTTTGTTCTTCAAAATTTTGCATGCGTGCTTGCACGCGATCTAAAATAGATTGTCCTGTTAATATTCCAAAAATTCAGGCAACAATTTTACAAGAAGTGAAAGAAAAAGATGTTTTAGTTTCAGACTTAAAAAAAGAAAAAATTGCGGTTGTTGGTGGTGGACCAGCTGGTATTGGGGCAGCGGTTGCTTTTGCGAAAAATGGGTTTAGTTGCACCTTGTTTGAAGAAAATGAAAAAATAGGTGGAATGTTGAATTTAATTCCATCTTCAAGATTGCCGGTTTCAACCCTTGAAAAAGAATTAAATAATATTCTTTCTTTGCCATATTTAAAAGTTCAAACAAATATTAAAATATTAGATCCATTGAAGTTGATTCAAGAAGGATATGATTATGTTGTGATGGCAACAGGAGAGGGCGATATTAAAAGTTTGAATCTTGAAGGTGAGGATTATACGATTAGTTGTTTTGATTATTTGAAAAATAAAGATTCATTTTCATCTTTAAAAAAGGTTGCCATTATTGGCGCTGGAAATGTTGCTCTTGATTGCGTTGATGTTTTGAAAGAAAAAGGTGTTTCAGAAATTGAAATGTTTATGCGTCGCCCTCTTTATTTGATGAAGGTAGATAAAGAAAGGATTTTTGAATTAATAGAATCGAAGGTGAATCTTCACCCAAATTCTGCGCCGATTAAAATTGAAAAGAATGGTGATTGTTTTTTTGTTTTATCAGCTAAAACGATATTGATCAATGATTCATTAAATCTAACAAATGAAGTGAGCGTTTATGAGGGATTTGATTTGGTTATCAAAGCGATTGGAGGAAAGGAAGTTCATCAAATTCAGCATGATCAAGTTTTTTATGCTGGAGAATGTAAATTGCATGCTTCTAGTGTTGTTGAATCATTAGCTGATGGAATTCAAACTGCTTATAAAATTATGAACCCTCTTTTAAATTTGAAATAAAACCCTATTTTTTTTGAACGAGGGAAGAAAAGAGAAAATGCTTGCTGCTTTTTCACTTTTTTGTTATAATTTCAAAAAGAGGATGTTGTTCATGAACAATAATGTTGAAAAAAACAATCGCCTAATGAGTTTAACGTATTCAAGTGATGAAGTGAAATCTCTTGAAAAAAAGGCAAAAAAATTGATTGATAGTTTAACAAATTCATTCGTTTTAGAAGCTAATGAGTTTTTGTTTGAAATGCAAAAATTGCTTCAAGAGGCTTCTGTTGTTGAAAAAAAGGAACGTTCTTTTATTCTTAAAAATCGTTTTTTTTCACTAGCACATGATTTAAAAGGGCAAGGAACAACTTATGGTTATGATATGATCACGCTTTTATCTGAACATATTTGTGATTTTATTCGAAGTAAATCCGTTTTTTCTCAAAAAGAAATTGATTTATTTGTTTTAGATGTTGAAGATATGAAAAAAGTATTATCGCAACCACCTCATGGGCTTTCATCTCGGTTAAAAAAAGAAATTATAAATCGCTTGGAGAAACAAAAATGTCTCAAATAACGCCACATATTTTAGTTGTTGATGATGATACGCGTTTAAGAAGGTTGTTGAAAAAATATTTAACCGAAAATGGATTTGTTGTTTCTCAAGCAAGTGGAGCGCAAGAGGCTAAAGAATTATTAAAATTGTTTTCATTTTCTATTCTGATTTTAGATATGATGATGCCGGGTCAAAATGGGCAAGAATTAACGCGCGAGTTAAGAGAAAATCAATTTGAAACGCCTATTTTAATGTTAACGGCAATGGGCGATATTGATAATCGAATTAGTGGCCTTGAAGCAGGCGCTGATGATTATTTATCCAAGCCGTTCGAACCAAAAGAATTGCTCTTGCGAATTAATAATATTTTGAAAAGACAAGTTCAACAAGAGATTAGAAAAGAGGTTTGTTTTGGTGATTGTGTGTATGATACAAAAACAAAACAGTTGCTTAAAGATGGAAATTTTGTTTTATTAACAAATGTTGAACAAGATTTGTTAAGTGTGTTGGTATCTTCGCTTGGCGAGCCGATTTCAAGGGAAGATATTGCTTTGGCGTTAAAATCCGATAATTTAAGAGCAATTGATGTTCAAATTACAAGATTAAGACGCAAAATTGAAACAGATATTAAAAAACCGATTTGTATACAAACGGTTCGAGGAATGGGATATATTTTGGTGCCAAAATGATTAAAAAAACGCCGTTTATTTTATTAAAAAGATTTTTAATTTGGTGTAGAGATACCTTAAAAGGAACAAAAATAAAATTGTTGCCACAAAGTTTATTTTATCGCTTCATTTTGATTATTTTGATGCCACTTATTTTTTTGCAAACAGCAATGTTTTTCTTTTTTTATGATAGGCATTGGCAAACTGTAAGTCGAAGATTGGCCACTGATGTTGCAGGTGAAATTCAAATTATTGCTGATTTTGTATCAGATCATGCCTCTCAATCAGAAATTGATTCTTTTATTAAAACGGCTCAAAATGCGCTTTCTCTTAAAATTGATTTTAGAGAAAATCAATTGATTCCTTTTCAAAGTTTGAATAAAACGGATGCCTCGGTTGGTCATTTAACATACGAGCTTAATAATTTAAATTACCCTGTTTATATGAGTGAAGTTGAAAACAAACAATTAAGCGTTATGGTTCAATTACCTCGAGGTGTTTTAAGTGTTTTAATTCCACAAAAAAGATTTTATAGTTCAACAGTTTTGGTTTTCTTAGGGTGGACAATTGGTTGTTCTGTTTTATTATTTTTAATTGCTTTTTTGTTTATGAAAAATCAGGTTCGATCAATCGAAAAATTGGCCAGAGCTTCCGAGTTGTTTGGTATTGGTCATGATATTGCATTTAAACCAACTGGGGCAACAGAAGTGAAACGAGCAGGGTTTGCATTTTTATTGATGAAAGATAGGATTTTAAAATACTTAAGTGAAAGAACAACAATGTTGGCAGGTGTTTCTCATGATTTAAGAACGCCGCTAACAAGAATGAAATTGCAACTTTCAATGATGCCTAAAGATGAAACAACCATAGATTTAACAGAAGATGTTGATGAAATGGAAAAAATGTTAAATGGGTATCTTTCCTTTGCAAGAGGAGAAGGCAAAGAAACAGCTCAATTATTTCAATTAGATGAATTAGTTTCAATGCTTGTTGAAAAACAAAGAAAAATTGATCAGGATATTTCTCTTCATATTGAAGAAAGTGTTTCGATTACTGGTCGTCTTAATGATTTAACTCGAGCCATAACAAATATTTTAACTAATGCGGCTCGATATGCTAAAAAAACAAAATTAACACTTGGAATCCGAAATAAAAAAGCATTTTTAATGTTTGATGATAATGGACCTGGAATTCCAAAAGAAAAAAGAGATGAAGTGTTTCGAGCATTTTATCGTTTGGAATCATCAAGAAATAAAGCAACCGGTGGTATTGGCCTTGGTTTAACGATTACCAGAGATATTATTTTATCTCATGGAGGTGAAATTTCCTTGGCAGAAAGCCCATTAGGAGGATTAAGAGTGTTGGTTTATTTACCTCTTTGTGGTCTTGAAACTCCACAGCCAGAGAGGGAATAAAATTTAAAAAATTCCAACTCTTTTAAAAAAAACAATTTTTTACAGATAGAACGCATTTTTTTTCTTGCAACTTCATTTTCAAAGTTGTAATATGAAATATATTCTGTGGCTTTAAGAGTTTAAAAATAATTCTCTTTTGAGATGGAATAAAGAAAAATATATGTTTTTCAGGGGGATAGTAAAGACATGTTTCAACAAAAAATTCTTCTCTTTGTTTGTGCCTTTGGGTTGTTTTCAGCCACTTCTTTTGCTGGTTCGTTTGAAAGTTTGGAAATCGCACAAGGTGATGGTGATCCAAGAGAGAGCTCTGTTCAAGAACGATTAATGGATGCTAAAACTTTAGCAGATGAAGATGTTGCCACGGTGACGGCTGAAGGTGATTTCGTTGTTCCAACGTATTTATTGCAAACGGTGGAAGATGGTGTTGAGGAAAAACCTGTTCAAGTAACAAGAAAGGTGGAAAAAGAGCTTCCTGTTGTGGTTGTGACTCAAACGGAGATAACTCCTGTATCTGAGCAAATGGATGTTGAAAGAAAATTGACGGGTGGTACAAAACAAACGGAAAAAATTTATAGTGAAGCTATTTCACGTAAATCTTCAAAGTCGGTTAAAAAACAACCTGCTGATATTTTGAAGCCAGGAAAAATAAAGGAATCTGTGGTGTCTTCAACTGATGATGATATCAATGATATTTTATCGGGTGCTTATGAAACGGAAAAAACTTCGTCGGATAAAAAGCCATTGTTGTTGCCTTTAAAAGGAAATGCGAGTAAGGTTGGGAAGACTCAAACGAATGAAAGTTTTCCAAAGCCGATGATGAATACGTATTCTTCGGTTTATGCGGATAAAATTATTGAGGCGACAAAAGCAAATGAAAAATTGCCTTTGATTATGCCAATGGATTTGAAGGTTTCATTTTATCCAAATGCAACGGATTTTTCTGGTAAAACAATTAAATGGGTAAAAGCTTTTTCGTATAGAGCATTGCAAGATCCAAGATATGTTGTGCAAGTTCGTTTAAGTAAAGAAAAACCATATTTGCAAGAAAAAAGATTACGTCTTGTTGAAAAGATTTTGATGGGGGCGGGTTTGTCAAAACATCAATTGGTTGTTGATTATGTTGAAAGACCAGAAGATAGTCTTGTTTTGAGAATGGTGAAAAAAGAACCGGCTGTTTCTGTTAAATCGACCGGTAAAGAGAAAAGAGTTATTAATTGGTAATTGGAAAGGGAGTTGAAATGAAACAAATGTTTTTAAAACAAACAATGATTGCCGGTTTGTTATTCCTTAATGTTGGTATGTTGAGTGGATGTACTTCTTTGGAAGGTGATGGGGAGCAAATGATTGAGCCAGATGTGGCTCACCATGAAGTTGCCCCTGCTTTTAGTGTTGACGCGGGTATTTGTTCACCAGAAAATCCAAGTGCATGCATTGTTTCATTTGAAGATGCTGATGTAATGTTAGGGCAAGCTCCGGCTTATGGTCAAATGGCTGTTGCAACAGATTCAGCATATGCAATTCAAATGGCTCCAGTTTCAATTTCTGTTCCAATGATTGAGCAAGGATTGTCAGTGAAAGAAAAAATTGCTCAAAGAGAACAAGAACAAAAAGATTTGGCGTTGACTCCTGTTGATAATGCCGCAGTTGTTTGCAATGGGGAAGATTGTTCAAATCAATTGTTTAAATCAGAAACTCAAAAAGAAGTTCAAACAACAGTAACTGAAGAACAAACATTAAGACCTGTAACATTAAATGATAAAATTGCTTATGGGGAAGGGAATCATGATTGGGAAGCCAAAGCAGGTGATACAATGAGAGATTTGTTACGCCAATGGGGTGAAGCTTCCGGGTGGACAGTTGTTTGGAAAATTGATAGAAATTATCATTTAGAGGCAGGAGTTGTTTTTAGAGGGAGCTTTACTGAAGTTGCTGCCGCGTTTATTCGCTCATTTGCACGAGCAACGCCAGCTCCAATCGGAACGTTTTATAAAGGAAATAGAGTGTTGGTCATAAGTTCGCAGGAGAATGAAAATGCTGATTAAACCCGTCAAATTAATTTTAACAATGGCAGTGCTTGCAACAAGCTTTTCCTTAACGGCTTGTAATAAGTATGCTGAAAAAACTGATGCAAAGATTGAAACAGTTTTGGAAAGAACGGAAGATTATTTACAACAAGCAACTATTCCAGATCTTCCTGAAACAACTGATACTGTTCGAACAAAAGAAGATATTTGGTTGGGAAACACCAGTGTTAAAATTTCACAAGGGGATAGTTTACCACCAGAAATGGAAGAAGAGGATGCTTTAACGATTACGATATCTGAAGAAGCAAGTTTACCTTTCTTGGCCAATGAAATTTCAGATGCAACGGGTCTTCATGTTCGTTTAGATAGTTTGAAAGCATCAAAAGAAATTCCTGCTGAAACAATTCCAATTAATTACACTGGTACATTGAGTGGATTGTTAGATTATATTGCAAATAGATATGGTGTTTGGTGGCGTTATAAAGATAAGACAATTAGTTTTTACAGCCAAGAAACACGTATTTTTAATATCTATGCCTTGCCTGTTGAAACAAGCATTTCAAATTCTTTAAGTGGTGCAACAATGGGCAGTTCTGATAACAGTTCATCTAATTCAACTTCAACATTAACTTCTTCAGCAAATTTGGCCTTATGGGATAATATTGAAAACAGTTTAAACCAAATTGTTGGTGAAGAGGGGCAACTTTCATTTAGCCGTGTTGCTGGTACAGTTACAATTACAGCAAGCCCATTTATTATTAAAGAAGCAGCCGAATGGATTAATGCCTTTAACCAAAAATTATCTCGTCAAGTTGCAATTTCTGTAAAAGTGTTGCAAGTTTCAGTTTCAAACCAAGATAATTATGGTTTTGACTTAGGCTTAGTTTTCAATAATGCTGATATTTTAGGAACATTTTCAAGTGCTTATTCTTTAAGTGGTGCAGCAACGGCTGGAACATTATCAATGATGTTGTTAAAACCTGATTCAAAATGGACGAATTCAAAAGCCATTGTTCAAGCATTCTCAGTTTTGGGTAAAACAGCTTTGGTAACATCTGCAAGTGCAACAACCTTAAATAATAAAGTTGCACCAATTCAAATTACAACACAAGAAAACTATGTGAAAGAAACAAATGTTTCAACATCTGGTAGTGGAACAGACCGAAGTGTTGACGTTGATATGGAAACTGATACATTGAATTATGGTTTTATGATGGAAGTTTTGCCAAGAATTTTAAATCACGGGAATTTAATTTTAATGTTCTCTTTAAATTTAACAGATTTGGTGTCTTTGAAAAACTTCACATCTACAGGGGCTCAAACAAATGCTGACACATTGGCAAGTGAAACATCAGATTCAGATGATAGCGATAAAGATGATGATGAAGAAGATGATGATGATTCAGTTGCTGATGATGCGAATACAGTTGTTCAATTGCCAAAAATTCAAACGCGTGGATTTATTCAAGAAATTGCAATGCGTTCTGGATCAACGCTTGTTTTGACAGGGTTTGAAAAAGTTCAAGATAGAATGACAACAACTGGTATTGGCAAAGCAAAAATCGGTATTTTAGGCGGTGGTGCTTTGAATGATAATGTGCGAGATGTTCTTGTTATCTTGTTAACTCCAGAAGTTTTGGAATCACCGCTTTCTGCAGAATCCCGCATGAGAGATTTTTAAGGAGTCTTAAAGAATGACAGATGAACGCGATGCCTTAATAGGAACAACAGCGCCAAGCGATATTCAGCTTTCTCCAACAGAGATGGTTGAGCGGGGAACCGTTGTTATTAAAAAGGTTAAATATGCTGTTGGCTTGATTTGGCAGCCACTTCAAGATCCAGATAATCCATCTCCTGAAATCAGAGAGGCTATGGATACGGATGCGGATTCAGATTTATACTGTTTGCGTATCACTGCTTCTCCACAGTATGGTTTGGGTCGCACCTCTATGGGGCATCGCACTGGTGAGCTTTCTTTGGCTGCAACAATTGCTTCTGCTTTATCTGATAAAACATCTATTTGTGGTGTTTTTAAAGTTGAAGAAGGATGGTATTTTATTGCTGTTAGAAATGACTTGATTTTATCTGAAAATGATGTTCTTTTCAAAACAGAAGAAGAGGCTGAGGCTGCTTTTTATCGCATGATGAGCGTTCCAGATTGGGATATGAAAATTGTTCCAGCAGAATGGAATGTTGAAGGTGCTGTCACAAGAACAATTGAATCGATTGTTAGGGAATCTCGTGTTCGTGTTCGCTTAGAAGAATTAGGGGCAAAGAAGAAAAACCAAATTTTATTATTTATTGGTATTGCTCTTGTAATTGCTATAAGCAGTTTTGTTTACTCTATGTTTACGGTGTTTACACCTGTTATACAACAAGAGGAAAAAATTGAACCAATTTCAATTCCTGAAATTATTAGGCCTGTTGAACCAACACCGGAAAAGCCAAAACCTTGGGAAAAAATTCCTGATACAAAAACATTTTTAAATAAATGTTGGAATAACGCTTATCAATTAAAAACACTTAATATTCCTGGTTGGGCTTTAGGGATTGTTTCTTGTACTAGCTCTGGGTTAACAACCTCTTGGTCGAGAGGAGATTCTTCAATTTGGTCAAATCCTCCAAGAATTCGTTGGATTAAAGCTGCGCTGAATGAATATAAAATGACGAATGTGAATATTCAAATCAGCAAAGATGGGGCTTCAGCAAGTGGAAATGTTGCTTTTTATGATATTCCTTTAATTGCTTCAGTTCCTCTTTACACTGAACAACAATTATGGGAAGAATTAACAGATATTAAACAAGCGATTAATTTATCCATTGAATTTCAACGCAAAACGGTTTTAGATCCGCCAGATAATCCTGATGGTTCAAAACCAGAGCATCAACAAGAATATGTTTATTTCATCTTTTCTGTCACCTCGTCCTACACCCCATTTGAATGGTTAACATTCTTTAATAAATTCCCGGGTTTAGAATTGACAAAAATAGAATTTAATCCGTTAACAGAACCATCCGATCCGAATAAATGGAAATATGAAGGGAGAATCTATGCAAAATAAAACATTAATTTTATTAGGGGCATTTGTTTTATCAACAACCTCATTAGTTTCACCAACAATGGCACAAACAGAAGGGGTAAGTAATGAAGTGGCTGTTGAAGTTAAACAAGAAGGCCAAGCAAATATCCCTGCTGTTGAAAAAACAAAAGCCGTTGATGAGGTAATTGGCGATAATGTGAGTATCAATCCAGATAAAATCGTTGATTTCCCTGGTCGTCCCTCATTAGGAAGTATTGAAATGGCAACACTTCCAGGTATTAATGAAACATTAGTGAATGGTCCAGCCCCAATGGGAGAATCTTTATCTTCAAAAGATATGCCAAGTGAACAGTTATTGGGTCGTATTACAACGGAAGTTTTCCAAGAAATGGCTGATTTAGAAAGAGGTAACGTCTTTTTAAAATTACAAAGCCAAAAAGAGGAACTTAAAAATAATTTAGAAGCTTTGCGTGCGAAATATAGACAAGCACGTTTAGATGAAATTGCCAAACGTGAAGATGTTGTTCGTTCCCGTATTAACTGGTGGCAAGAGCAAGAAAACATTCGTATTGAAATGGAAAAGAAAAAGGCTGAAACAGAGGCTATTGAACAACAAATTGCAGAAGCTGAAGAACTTAGAAACAAACTTAGAACGGAAGCAATGGCAGAAAAAGAAGCAGCAAAAAATATGCCAGCCCCAGTTGTTGAAGCTACTCCAAAAGAAGAACCAAAACCTGTTGTTGCAGCTCCTGAACCAGCACCTGTTGCTGAATCTGAATTTTCAGGATCAATTGGTCAATCAGCTTCTTCTCTTTACTCATTACTTGGAGTGAGAGGATTGAAAGGAAGATTAACAGCTCGTCTTGAAAATAAAGAAGATGGAACTGTTTTAAATGTTAAAAAAGGTCAACGTTTAAAAACAGGGCATAAGATTTTGCGTGTAGATAGAGACTCTGTTCAAATTTCATTTGCTGGAAGAGTTGAAGTGATTTTACTTGCATCACCAAAAACAATCACAGATGCCTCTTCCGAAACTTCAGAAGAAGTTGTTGAAGTTGAATAATAAAAAAAGATTATAAAGAACGTTTAAGTTTGTCAAAAGGGGACAAAATGAATTTTTGGAATAAAAATGGGACAAGAAATCAGGATGAAGGAATGAGCTCATCATCTAATTTATTGGATGTTTCTGCTATTGATATTCCTGATTCAGATCAAAATGATCAATATGTGGAAGATGTTTTTTCAAAAACATCTGGTGTATCAACGTCTTTTGATATAGAAGAAGAAATTTCTTCTTCTCCCATAATTGATCATCCTGCAGCTCCATTTATGGCACCTCCAATTCCAAAAGCCCCTCTTTCTTCCATTCATCAAGAAATAGATATGTCGGTTAACGAATATGATGATTTGCCAACTTTAGAAGTTGAAGAAGAACTTTCAACTTTAGATAAAGAAGAAGTAGTTGAAGAAAAAATACAAGAGGTTTTTGAAGAACAAGAAATAAAAGTTGATCCCCAAGAAGTAGAAGGAACTAAAATGGTTCCTGAAAACTCTTTTCCAGATGGTATTGTTCCAATGGCTCAAGCGCCACGTTCTAAAACCTTTGTGAAACAAGCAGAGCCAGAACTTAGTGTTTCTAAAAAAGATGAAAAAGCAACCAAAGAAGAAGTTAAAGAGGAAAAAACAGTTAGTGAAGATTTGGAATATATTCACTATTCAAATCCTTTGTTCTTAAAAAAACTTTTTGCAAATGGGAATACGTGCATCACTGCACCAGGAGCCGCTTTCCAACTTAAAGATGATATGCGTTCCTTATTGGCATTGTTTTCAAATGGGCGATATTTTGTTGCAGAAACATATAAATATGATGGTAAAGTTTTAAGCTTTGAATATCTGGTTAAAAAGCGCAATCTCCAAATTGGAAAACCTGAATATGTTCCTATGACGGTGCTTAGCACAATCTATGAATATGCTGCTCAAAACTCTTATGCTGAAGATACAGATGAAGTTACAGAAAAACCAGACGTTGTTGAACAAGCACAAGCGCGTATGCAACGAGACTTTATTACTATTATTTCTCGTGCTGCAGCAATGCACGTTTCCGATATTCATATTGTGGTAGCTGAAAACACCATTGTTATGTTCCGCGTTAATGGTTTGATGCAAACAGAAATGGAATATAAAAAAGAATGGGGTGAAAGCTTTGTTCGTGCAGCCTTTGCTTCTGCAGATATTTCTGATGCAAACTATGCACAAAACGAATATCAAGCTGCTCAAAAACTTGGACGGACGCCACTTCGTGGTTCTCATGGTAAATTAATTTTGCCAAGAAACATCTTGGGTGTTCGTCTTCAATTTAACCCAATTGCTTTCGGTACGCGTTATGTTGTTTTGCGTTTGCTTTATGCTGAAGAAAGCATGGAATCAGATAGCGCATTAGAATCTCTTGGATTTACGAAAAAAGATACAGAAGATTTTTATAAACTTCGTGGTGAACCAACAGGAATTACCATTATTTCAGGGCCAACGGGTTCTGGTAAATCAACAACACTGCAACGAAACATGATTGCAATGTTGCAAGAAAGAAACTATGAAGTAAACTTAATTACGGTGGAAGATCCTCCAGAATATCCAATTCCTGGGGCTCGCCAAATGCCAGTTACAAATGCCACCATTGAAGAAGCTAAAGAAAGGGAGTTTACAAAAGCATTGGCTGCCGCTCTTCGTTCTGACCCTGACTCTATGATGATCGGGGAAGTTCGTACTCTTTCTGCTGCAGACCTTGCTTTTAGAGCCGCTCTTTCAGGGCACAACGTGTGGACAACGTTGCACGCTAACAACGCACCATCTATTTTAATTCGTTTAAAAGATATGGGGGTGGAAGAATTTAAATTGAAGGATCCTGAAATTATCAAAGGATTAACAGCTCAACGTTTATTTAGACGTCTTTGTCCGCATTGTAGAATTCCTGCAACTGAACGCTTAAGTTTGCCAATTATTGAACGTTTAAGAACAGGATTTGGAGATATTGCTCTTGAAACAACATATTTAAGAGGTCAAGGTTGTAAACATTGTGACTTTAAAGGGGTTAAAGGCCGTATCGCTGTTTCTGAAATTATTTTGCCAGATACAACATTCCTTGAATTAATGTTAAAGGGAGATACGGTTAAAGCCATTAACTATTGGATTAATGAATTAAATGGAACAACCTTGCGCGAATCGGCTTTAAGACATATGTTTAATGGTATTATTGATATTGGTGAAGTTGAAAGATGGACAGGATTCCTCGATCAAACAATCACGGGTTAAGGAGCAAAGTTAAATGAATAAATCAACGAAAAAGGTAGTTGTTAGACCAGTAAGCAGTTTTGAAATTGCTTTTGCAAAATTTCTGTTTTGCCATTTACCTTCAAGTAGTTCATCGCGTATTGCTCTTTATAATAAATTAAGATCTCTTCTTAAAAACCGATTTTCATTGATGGATGCATTGGAACGGATTTATCAAATTGCATCAAAAGATGGAAAAAATCCATATGACACTGATGCTATTGCCATTTCATGTTGGATGAAATCTGTTCGAAATGGGGACCCATTTTCAGTTGCATTAAAAGGATGGGCTCCAAGCACAGAATTATTAATGCTTTCGGTTGGTGATGTTGCTAATTTGGAATCGGCTCTTGAAAATACGGTTCGCGTTGTTGAAGGTATTAAACGGATGAAAAGTGCGGTTATGGGAGCGGTTTTGTATCCACTCTTTTTGATCAGTATGGTATTCTTTTTGATTTGGGGTGTGGGTGCTTTCATGGTGCCACCAATGGTTGATGCTGTTCCAAATTTAAGATGGACAGGTCTTTCCTTATCTTTGGTTAATCTTTCTATTTTTGTGCAAGAACATCCTCTATTTCTTTTTGCCACATTACCAATTGCTGTTGTTATAGTAGTTTTTACTTTTCCAAGGTGGAAAAAGGATTCAAGAGCTATTGCTGATAAAATGCCTCCATGGTCAATTTACCGCATTTTTATTGGTGTGGGTTGGCTTTTATCTTTATCAGCTCTTGTAAGCGCTGGAACGCCTGTTTCAAAAGCGATGAGAGCTTTGCGCCATGATGCTTCACCTTATTTGCTTTATCGCATTGATAGCGCGTTAAAACACGTTAATAACGGTGATAATATTGGTGATGCTCTTTATAAAACAGGGTTGGGTTTCCCAGATGAAGAAGTTATTGGTGATTTAAGAATTTATTCTGAATTGGATAACTTTACCGAAGCTCTTGAACGTTTATCTGTTGACTGGATGGAAGATTCCATTAATGATGTTGCCACTAAAGCTGGTGCTTTAAATGGTTTGGCTATTTTAATGATTGCTGCCGTTATTTGTTGGGTTGTTGCAGGTACATTTGATATGCAAGAACAAATGGTTAATGGCATGGGTTTGGGAGCAGGGCGATAGTTCATTATTCCTTAAAAGAAATAAAAAAAGGGGGGGCAATCCTCCTTTTTTTTATAGATAAGCTAAAATAATACCCCCTGTGTTCGCAGGGGGTAAGCTATTTAAATGAAATATTCTTTTAAAAGATTTGGCAATTCTTCTAATGAAACGCGTTTTTGTTCCATTGTATCTCTATCGCGAATGGTAACAGTTGTTGGACTTTGTTCAATACTTTCAAAGTCAACAGTGATACAAAATGGAGTTCCAATTTCATCATGACGACGATAAGCTTTTCCAATGTTGCCAGAATCTTCAAGCATAACGCGACCAATGCCTGTTTTTAAAAGAGTGTTTTTAATATTGCGGGCCATTTCCATAATTTGTGGATTATTGCGTTTAAGTGGAATAACGGCAGCTTTAACTGGTGCTAAATGTTTTTTAAGTTTTAAAACCGTTCTTGTTTCACCATTTGGTAAAGTTTCTTCCGTGTATGCTTCAGTTAAAACAGCTAAAACACCACGTTCAACACCTGCAGATGGTTCAACAACAAATGGAACATACCATTTTTTTGTTTCATCATCAAAAAGAGCGAGTTTTGTGTTGCTTTCTTTGTTTTCATGAGGTGTTGCTGTTAATTCTAATTCAGATTGGTATCTTGTATGATTGCCAAGATCATAGTCTGTTCTATCAGCAATACCTTCTAATTCTTCTAATCCATGTGGGAATTCATATTCCAAATCATAAGTTGCTTTAGAATAGTGGGCTAATTCTTCTTTTTCAATGGCATGAACTTTTAATTTATCTTTATCAAGACCTTGATCTAACCACCATTGAATGCGGGTATCTTTCCATGTTTCAAGCCATTGTTCATCAGTTCCTGGTTTAACAAAATATTCAAGTTCCATTTGTTCAAATTCACGCACACGGAAAATAAAGTTACGTGGCGTAATTTCATTACGGAATGATTTACCAATTTGAGCAATTCCAAAAGGGGCTTTTCTGGCCGTTGAATCAACAACATTTTTAAATTGCGTGAAAATTGCTTGAGCTGTTTCAGGGCGCAAATAGGCAAAGTTTGAACCATCTTCAATTGGACCAACTGTTGTTTTAAACATTAAGTTAAACATTCTTGGTTCGGTTAATTCTGTTGAACCACAATTAGGGCATTTCCCATCTTTAATATGGTCAGCTCTAAAGCGATTTTTGCATTTTTTGCAATCAGTTAATGGGTCTGTAAATGTTGATTCATGTCCACTGTAATGCAAAACTTTTTGATGTGTTAAAATAGAAGAATCTAATCCTTCAATATCATCGCGTTCATAAATCATTGAACGCCACCAAGCTGCTTTTAAATTATTTTTGAGTTCAACGCCTAAAGGACCAAAATCATAAACCCCTTGTAAACCGCCATAAATATCGGCATTTTGAAAAATAAATCCTCGTCTTTTACAAAGTGAAACCAATTGGTCCATTGATGTTGCTGGCATAATAAACTCCTATCATAAAAATTAACAAACGAGGCAATAATACCATAAAATAAAGAAAAATTCAATGTTATTAGAAAAAATTACTTAAATTTTTGAGAAAGCCAATTATTCAAAATTATTTCTAATTCTTTTTTGTTTTCGTCGGAGCGAAAAGTATGTGTTCCATTTTTAATGATATGAAGTTCTTTATCTGATTTTAGTTTTGAAAAAAGATCTTCATTTATTTCTTTTGTTGATGAAATATCACGATCGCCCGCAATAATTAAAGTGGGGCAGGTAATATGCTGAGCCAACGTTTCAAGTTGATACTTTTGAGCATCATGAATATGATCAAAACTAATATATCCATTCACGTGTGGATTTTTTTCTTTTTCTTTATAGAGATATTTTTCTTGTTTCCATTTTAAAACAAAATCAGGTTTTGTTTTTTTATAAGAATCTAAAAGTTTGTTCCCATTATAAACAGGAGCAAGGCAAATAATTCCTTTAAAGAGGGATGGTTCTTTTATGGCCTGAAATAAAACAGCTCCAGCCCCTAAAGAATGCCCAAGAGCGAAAAATGGTTCTTGATAAAAATTTTGTTTTTTAGCCCAGTTTAAAATGACTTCAAAATCTTGGATGAAGTTTGAAAAACAAGCGTTTTTAAGATTGCCATCCGATTCGCCAAATGAATGTCTTGCATCGTAAAGACAAACGGCTAATCCTTTGTTTAAAAAGATGTCAGCGCATTTTAAAAGATAGTCTTCTTCTTTAAAGCCCGCTAATCCATGCAAAATAAAAACAAGCCCTAATGCATCTTGTTTAGGGGTTAAAAGTTGCGCAATAATGTTTTCTTTTTGGAGTGTTGGGATAATAAATTTTTGCATTTAATTAAATATAAAAAAACGGGGTTTCCCCCGTTTTTTTTGTTTGTTATTTAGGTCTTTTTGCAGATAAATGATAAACACCTGTTTCTGGATTGAGTGTATATGTTTCAATTCCCCATCTATCCCAAACAACTTCAAAAGAAGATGGTGTGATATTTTGAATTCGACCTTGGTCTGGTCCATTTTTACGACGAGCACGATTTGCTTCAAGTGGAACGAGCTCATCTCTCCAAGCTGGATGTTGAACTGTTACGGCTTTTGTAAAGTTCACATCTGAACTTGTTCCTGGTAAACTATCAAACAATGCATTGTTTGAATAATATGCAACACCGGCTGTCAACCCACCCAAAACGACTAAAAATAATAAAAATTTTTTCATTTTTTCTCTCCTTCTATTTCTATTCTTATTTTTATGTATCAAAAAAAAAATAAAAAAACAACAAAAAAAATTAAAAAAATTAAAAATTTTTAAAAAAATTAAAATGATAGCGGAAATGAGGTTTGGATTATTCCACAATCCATTTGATAAAGATTGTTTTTTTCTTTAGATTTTCCATCTGTTTGCTTCTTAAATTTATTAAAAAGAGCATCAGGAGTATCTGTAAATGATTGGCATTGGCTAAAATTTAAAAGAATTGTTTCTTCTTTTTGTTCATAAGTTTGATCACTTGAAAAAGAAAATTCTTGTGGAGTTTTAAAATTATAATCGATTGGGATTGTTAAATTAAGTGAGGGCCTGAAATAATTAATTTTAGATATTTCTTGTTTTTGAAGAGGTGTTTGTTGCATAACAGGTTTTTCTTTAAAAAAAGAAAAAATTAACAAACCAAGTAAAATAATAAGAAGAATTAAAATTTTTTTCATAAGAAAAATTATACTTTAAAAAAAAGATTTTTCAAATAAAAAAGAGGGAAAGTCCCTCTTTTTTATTTTGTTCGTTGAAGTGTTTTTAAGGCTTCATATAAGGCTTTTTGAACTGAAACAGGAAGTCTTGCGGCTCCAGATTTTATTTCATGTGGTGTTAATTTTTTGCCGCTTTCAATCCAGCTATTCAAAATGGTATTTGAATTTAAAAACAATTCATTTACTTTATTAATTTGTTTATGTGCTGTTACAACATTTGTATATTTTCTTTTTTCATAAGCTGTACAAGCAAAGTTTTTTTCAATAGCAGGAGTAACAATGGCTCCCAATTGAATGGCTTTTGCATATAAAACAGGATTAATTGAGCACTTTGAAATTAATTCAAGAATTGTTTCTCCAATGGGTTCATTTTCTGAGTTGTTTGTTTTTGCTTGGCATTTCATATCAATTGATTGAAGGTGAATCAATTGAGGTGTTTTTTTGATTTTTTGGCTAAAACGCGTTAAATAAAATTGAATATGCGATTCGGCTCGTTGATAGGCAAGTTTTTTATCTTCAATATAAGGTAATAAATTAACGTTTTCTGCAATTTCAGAAAGCATTCCTAATATATTTTCCGAATCTTGTGAAGCTAATTCTCTTGATTTTTCAATTTCATAATCAGTGAGCGATTCGTGATTCGCATTTTTTAATAATAATTCTTTGATTTCATTATTTTCTTTCATTATTTTATCCTTTTAATTAGCGAGAGTTTTCATTTTTTTGAAAAAACTGACAGGGTGTGTTTATTCCTCCTTTTTTTCTAAAGGCAAGTGTGGACGAGCTGTTTAAAAAATGCGAGAGAATGCCCTTTTGAATTTTTTTGCTTATTTGACCTTTGTTAAAAGCATGCAAAATAAGTTTTGGTTTTGCATAACAAAGATAAATGCTTTTCCATTTTTTATATTCTTGTTGCATAAAACCAGTTTTATCTTGTTTTTCACAATATGCTTGATAGTAACACATTTGGTTAAATGCATTATCCTGATTTTCTTTTGCATTTTGATATAGTTTATCTGCAGGATCTTGGGCGCTTTTTAAAATAGGCTCAAGCGCAGATAAAAGTTGATGAAAATAGGTGCTTGTTTTTGAACTCATTTTATCTTCCTTGTCTATTAGAAAGCATGTATTGTTTTAATTCTTTTACGGTTAATAATTTATTGTTGTTAGCAATCAAGTTTGAATAATTATCCATTTCGTGCGTTGTCATTTGTTCCCTGATTTTTTTGATAACTGGAACTTTTGCTGTGTGGTCTAAAATTTTTTGCCGTGCAACAGATGAAATGCTTGGTAAGTATTTTTGAATTAAATCTGGGTTTTTATATGTTTTATAAACTAAAAAGCCATCTGTTGCATTGATAGAATCTTCTTTTTGATTATCAAGTTGGCAATATTGGCGAAAAGCTTGATCTTTTATATTATCTAAATAGTTTGGCTGAATTTGTTTGATTTTTCGGATAATATCAAGTGTGAATAAAATTTCACGAGCAGATTTTGTTTCTTGAAATTTAACATTTGTTCCAGTTGGAGTGATACCGGCAGGCAATTCAGGGGCAACTGATTGCCATAATGGTTTGGTGAACGCTCTGATAAAACGATCTTGAAAGTAGGGGGGATAACTGTTTATATTGATTCTTAACATGTTAGGAAAGTTGCAAATATCATGAATGGCTTTTAATAACGCAATATCATCTGATGTTCCTGGAATACCGAATGCTTCATCTAAACGTAAAGTTGAAAAATGCCGGTCTTGTCGTTCATGAACGATTAATTTTGCAATGGGAGTTATTGGACCTCCGTTATACCAATGAGAAGGATCAGTTAAAACTTTATCTATACCATTGATAATATTATTGATTTTTGCTTTTCTTGAAAAGAAAAAGTGTTTGAATTTTAATATGGCTGCTTCTTTTTTTGAAAGAGGTTCTAAAAAAATGTTGTTATCCTGCCCAGGGGTTGTTAAAGATGCTTCTTGTGTTGAAAACAACTTTTCCTTTTTTGCTAATGTGTTGTTCATAACTCTCTCTATTTTTTATTAAAAATCAAATGAATTTTGATAGATTATATCATAAAGCAATAATTATGTCAACTATTTTATATAAAAACAAAAAGATGAAAAAAACACCCTCTTTTTTTTAAGAAGGATGTTTTTTTATTTTTATTTTTATTTATTACTGTGTTATTCTTTTATTTTAACTTTTTTAGGCGCTTCTTTTTCATCTGTTATTTTAGGGATAACGATTTTTAGCACGCCATTTTTAAAATCAGCTTCAGCTTTTTCAGTTTGGCAGTTTTCGGGTAAGGCAATGCTCCTGTTTAAAAAACCAAAGGAGCGTTCTGAAAAATAATAGCCATCTTCATTTGTTGTTTCATGGGAGTTTGTTTTTTCTCCTTTGATTGTTAAATATCCATCTTTTGAAATTTGGATATCAATATCTGCTGATTTCATTCCGGGAAGCTCTGCTTCAACCATAACAGCTTTATCTGTTTCAAAAATATCAATATCTGGATCAAATAAATTTAAATCAGAATTATCTGTCCAATTACGCGGAGCTAAATGTTTGTTGAAAATGCGATTGATTTCATTTTGAATATGATCAACTTCTTTATTCCTTTTATTTATATATTTTTGAGTATAAGGTGCAACTTTTTGTTTCATTTTTTTCTCCTTTAATAAAAAACGCTTATCACAATTTTTCAGATAAGCGTTTTTTTGTTGTGAACAATAAAAAATGAACTATTGTGTATCCATCTTTTTGGATTTAAATTGAGCCATATAAAGCGCATGATAAGCGCTTTTATTTTCAAGAAGAGTTTCATGAGTTCCTTCTTCAATGATTTTTCCTTCATTGACAACAACAATTTTATCGGCATTTTGAATGGTTGAAAGGCGATGTGCGATTACAAAAACCGTTCGATCATTCATTAAATTATCAATAGCTTGTTGAACAATGGCTTCTGATTTATTATCAAGAGCGGATGTTGCTTCATCTAAAATAACAATTGGTGCATCTTTTAAGAAAGCTCTTGCGATTGCAACGCGTTGTTTTTGACCACCTGACAAAAGAACGCCACGTTCGCCGATTTCTGTATCCAGCCCCTTGGGAAGAGATTTGATGAATTCATCTAAACAAGCACTTCTTAAAGCTTTTTCAATTTCTTCAGTTGTTGCATTTTGTTTGCCAAGTAAAATATTATCTCTGATTGTTCCAGCAAACAAGAAATTATCTTGAAACACAACGGCAATTTGATCTCTAAGAGATTTTAACGATACATCTTTAATATCAACATTATCAATTAGGATATTTCCTTTTGATATTTCATAAAATCTTGGCAGTAAGTTTACAAGAGTTGTTTTTCCGCCACCAGAATTTCCAACAAAAGCTATTTTTTCGCCTTTTTTGATGGTTAAATTAATATCGTTTAAAACGTTTTTTTTGCCATCATAACTAAAAGTGATATTTTTATATTCAATTTGATTTTGAATGGGAGATAAAGCTGGGGCATTTTCTTTTTCTGAAACACTCATTTTCATTTCTAAAAATTCAAAAACGCGTTCAATAGCCATGAAAGACATTTGAACGGCGGTGAAATTTTTTCCAATGTTTTTAACTGGTGTGTAAAGCATTAAAAGAGCCGTCATAAAAGCAACGAAATCACCACTTGTAATTGTTCCAGATTTAATTAAATAACTTCCATACCAAATTGTTCCTGCAATTCCTAAAGAAATGATGATATGCATCATTGGAGAAAGCCAAGCAGTTTTTTGCGTGTATTTAATTTTTAATTTAAACATTTGTTTTAACACGCTTGAAAAACGACTTGATTGGTGATCTTCAAGGTTGTAAGATGCAATTGTTTTTAATCCTGAAAAAGTTTCATTAAAAGCAGTTAAAACAGCGCCCCCAGCCATAACAGTTGAATTCATAACTTCTTTAATTTTTTTTCTGATTTGGGTTAGGGGATAAAGAGCGGAACCTAAAACAATTATAGCAATAATAGCTAATTGCCAAGAAGTGTAAAATAAAACAAAAATAAGAGAAAATGAAGAGAAAAGACGTGTGGTGAAAACTTTTAGATTGTTTAATAAACCAGAACAAGCCAAATTAGGATCACTATCACATCTGAAAACAACAAATCCTGAAGTATTTTTATCCACAAATGCGGATTCACAAGTAACAAGTTTTTGATAAATTTTTTCTTTAACATTGTTTGTGATTTTTCCGCCAACCCAAGCATTTAAATATGAGGCTCCATATTCTAAAGCGCTTTGAATAATTGTGAAAACAACAATAAAAAGAGGAATAACATAAAGAGGTAAATTGAAAGGTGTTTCTCCACCTTTTTCCATGATGACAGTATCCATAAATGGCTTTAAAGAAAGGGCAATAACTGCATCTAATGAACCAATTGGAATGGTGATAAGTGTGGCTGCTAAAGCTCTTCCCCAAAATGGTTTAATAAAAGGCCACATTCTGGAATAATTTAAAATAAAAGCATTCTTTTTTAATCGATCTTTAATTTTTTGTTTCATGGTTTCCTCTAAAAAAGTTTCTTTTATACTAGCTGAAAGGAAATTTTTTGTCAACCGCTCTGCTTATCTTGTTGAAATTGTTGTGTTATTAAAAAAATAGAGTGAAAATAAATATAAAAAAATAATTTAAAAAAAAGACTATCTTTTTGCTTGTAAATGAAAAAAATATATGCTAGAAAGTAAGAAGCGCTAAAAAAAATATGTGGGGGCAAGGGTGAAGAGATTTAAATTCTCATTTTCTGTTTTTGCTTTTTTTGCCGTTATTTATTCGGTGAATGCATTTGCAGCTTCTGAAGCTGATATGCAGTTAAAACCTTTTCAAATTGAATTAACGCCCTCAAATTCTTCTTATTCTTCGTCAGCAGATATTGATGCTGGAGATAACTATGGTATATTGATTAATCAATTAAATTCTTCTTTTGATACAACCATTAATAATGCTGGACAAATACTTTCAAGTGAAAATGGATATGGAATTTATGGGGCAGCTTATCCAACACGAGGTGGAAGTGTTTTAATTGAAAATACGGGTACAATTCAAAATATCCAACTTCAAGAATTTACCAAAACAACGATTTTAAATGAAAAGAAACCAATAACTGAAGGTGGAACAACCAGTGTAACAAACGTAAAGCCTTTGCTAACAGGTAATATTTTATTGGGAACAAATGCTGAAATCGGCAATAGAGATGCAGATATTAGAGCTGATTTAATTTCGCTAGACTATGGTGGTATTATCAAAAATGGTATTGAAGATGTTTATGGTATTGTTGAGGGTGAAGTTAAATTAACAGATGTTGTTTTTTCTGATGCGCGGTTAGAAGGGAATATACTCCAGTTTGGTGCCTCTGGTAAACTTTATAATGGTCATATAACGGATATGTATACCGTAAAGTTTGGCGATGATGGGACCATTTTTAACGTTGGTGATAATTATATCTGGAAAGAAGATGCTGATGGAGATGGCGCGGTAGATTCTGAAAATAAAGCTGGAAAATGGATGGAAACATTTTCAAAGTTTTATGCAGATGATGTGTTGATGGGTGCAAATGGAAAAATTTTAAATGAAATGGGAACAACATTTGATGTTGGAACAATTCAGATGGGTAATAATGCAACCATTACAAATGGCGCTGATTATGCGTTTAAATATGCAAGTGTTTTTACCGTACAAACAGGTGAAGTGGTCACAACAACTGTAACAGATGAAAATGGGAATACATCAACAACTGTTGAAAGCAATCTTTCAGATGAAGAAGTGGAAATGATGGAAGTTCCTCATGCTTCTTCTTTTCATGCAGATCGGATTATTGTTGGTGATAATTCAACCATTGAAAATAGAAAAGATAGTGTGATGACGGGTCATGATATCACTTTTGGTGAGAATGGCACGTTTAATATTCAAAGTGGAAAAGTTACCCTTTCATCTTCTGAAACAAGCGATTCGGATAAAGCGTTTTTAAAAGAAGAGTCTTCTTTAAATTTTGGTAAGGGATCTTCTTTATTTGTTGGTGCAGAATTGCAAGAAGCTGTATTAGAACCACAAGTTTCTGATTTAACAGATATAGTGGGTAATGTAACAACTCAAACATGGGCAATTGTTCCTGAAGAAATTTTAAGTCCAAGAGTTTATCGTGGGGAACTATTTGTTGATAATGTAAATATGGGAGAAAATTCTTCTCTTAAACTTTTAGGTGGCAGAATTGAAGGCGAAACCATCAATATGAAAGATGGTGCTAGTATTTATATGGATCAACAAACATATCAAGTTGGTGATTATCCGCTCACATATTTAGCTGAATTGGATATAAATAAGGGTATTTATTTAGGTAATTCATCTTCAATCACCGTTGTTAATGGAACGATTAATACGCCTATTGTTAAATTTTTAGATGATGGTAAATTTACAACCTCTTCAAGTTTCACTGTGAACCAGTTAGATATGGGGAAAAGAGCTGAAGTAACCGTTGCCGGTGTGTTGAAATCAAATGTAACTTTAGGTTCTGATTCAAAAGTATTAATTACCAATCCGGTTTTGTTAGATGAATTGGCAACAGGTATTCCGCCATACACATATGAAGGAGGCGGTATTCAAGGCTCTCTTAAAAAAGCGAATGGGGCTGAAAATGTTCATGTAACGGTTCGATCAAGCGACAATCGTTTTTATACCCTTTTAAAAGGAGAGATTGATGTTGATTCAATTTTATTGGATCAAGGTCTTTTGGAACTTGAAGGCAGTATTAAAGGGGATATTTCTTTAAATACGGATACGATTTTGCGCTTAACAGGCCGTGATCTTCATATTTATGATCCGGTTACAAGAATTGCAGGTTCAACGAATACAACAGTTGAAGTCGCTGTTCCAGATCAAGAATTTTATAACACAAGCAATTGGATTAGTGCAGAAAATTTGCTGTTGTCAAATGGTGGTATTTCAATTAATAATGCGGTTAATTTTGATCACGTTGTGATGGGGGATAACACCACAATTCGTTTAACAGGGGATTATAAAATTGGTGACATTAAAGAGCAAAATGGTTCAGCAGTGAATACAACGCTTGAAATTGCAGCTGGAAAAGGTAAGAGCATTAATTCAAGTGGCTCCATGCATATGGATCGGATTTTGATTTCAAGTGGTAATTTTAATGTTTTTCATGATATTCATTCGTTAACTTCATCAGGGCCTGTATCAATCCCAGCTTCACCAATTGATGGTATTGAGCTTGCAACTGATACTTCTTTAACAACATTTGCGAATGTTTCTGTGAATCAAATTTTAAGAGATCAAGAATTAATCAAAAAAGGTGAAGATGTTTCAAATACAACCGTAACAGTTAATGCTGATCATTTCCAAGTTCTTAGAAATGTTGATATTGATAATTTAAATATGAACGGTGGCGTTTTTGAATTTATGAATAAAGATGGAACGAATGCCGTTAATGTTACAAATGATATTGAATTAAAACCTTATTCTGCTTTGGCTGGAAGCGGTATTTTAAATATTAAATCAGGGCATTTGGCTTTGCGAGAAAATGCGCGTTTAGCTGTTTCAATGCAAGATATTGAAACAAAGCCGATTTCTGAGTTAAAAGTTATCTCATCTGATACAATAATAACAGATTCAACATTGCCATATCAAACCAAAGCATTAACTGTTGAAACAGATTCGACAGGGTATATTGATGTGCGCGCAAGTGGGGCTCAAAATGATAAAATTACTGTTGAAGGAACTGTTAATTTAGCTGATGGAACAAGAGTTTTGGTGCGTGATATTCAAACAAACCAAGAATATGAAATTTTATCTGCTACACAATTGAATGGAAATAGCGATAAATTACGCACAACATTCTTGTGGAGTGGTGTTGATAAGAAGATTGAAAATAATGCATTATCAATATCTGTTAAAGGTGTTAAAACTTTAAAAGAAGGTATTCAAATTGCGGATCATTCTAAAAATGTTGATGAACTTGCAGATACATTGACAAAAATTCGTCAAAGTGAGGGCGCTTATAGTATTGATCCTTTCTTGGATACAGTTTTCTTTGCAGAATCTGCTGATGAAGCTGTTCGTGTTTTAGATGAATATTCTCCAGAAGGATATTTAAACACAATGCAAGCTTCTATGCGTATGCAAAAAGTTTTCAAAGAAAGTGTGTTGGGCGAAATGAATGCTATGCGCAATTATCGCATTAAAAATCAAACAACGCGTTATTATGTGAAAAACCCATATTATTATGGTCGCCCAGGACATGAAAGATATTATTATGGATTCCAAACAGGGCGCAGAAACCCTTATATGGATCGTAGATCAGACCGAGGCGGAATTTGGGCAAAACCATTTATGCTTTCATTAACTCAAGATGATAAAGATAATCAAAGTGGGTATGATTTAAATGCCTATGGGTTTACAGCTGGTATCGATCGTAAAGTTGGTGTGTTCACCATGGGGCTTGCTGCTTTATATGCCACAGGCGATATGGAACAAAACAACAAAAATATGAAGTCTGATTTAACAACATATGGTTTAGGCGTTTACGGAAGTATAAACCCACACTATTCTCGCACGTTTATGGATTTTTATGCCTTGTGGAGTCAAACAAGTGTTGATTCAAAACGATCCATTAATTCTCTGTCAGAATCTTCAAAAGCTGATTTTGATATGACAGCATTTACATTAGGTGCTGATGTTGGATATGAGATTTTGGTTGCTCCTAACTTTATTGTAACTCCAAAAATTGGGTTAGATTATACCTCAATTGAAATGGATAATGTTGCTGAAAAAGGAACAGGTAGAGCAAGAGTCTTATTAAAGGGAACAGATTTAACAAGCATTCAAATGCCTGTTGAAATTAAAGCTGCCTTTGATTTTGGTAGTCATAATTATCGTTTCCGCCCAGAGTTCCATGCTAGATGGACGCATGAATTTGGTGACACAGCAGCTAAATCAACAGCCAATTTTGTTAGATATGCCGCGCCATTTGCTGTTGAAGGGTTGAACGTTGATAAAGATGTGTTCACTGTTGGGGGATCTTTGTTATGGCTTTATGGTTTAAGTGAATTTGAACTTAAATACGACTATGATTTCTCTTCAACTTCAACGGGTCATAGCATCAATATGGGCTATAAATATCTCTTCTAGAGATGTGAGGTTATAAAGTTTATTTTTTTAAGGTTTTAGCTTGCTTTTATTTTATAAACATTTTAGATTAAATGTATTGATTCATTATATCTAAAATAAGGAGAAAATAGATGTATGAGAATATAGAATTTATTGTTGCTTGTGCTGGGAAAAGCACGCGCAATTTTCCCCATTCAAAAGGAATTGCACATAAATGTTTGATGCCGTTTGGGGATATCAGATTGATTGACTGTGTGCTTCAAGATGTTGTTCGCATGGGTGGGCGGCATATCACATTGGTTGTGTCGGATCAAGTGACAATTGATGCATTTAAAGAAGCTTTAAAAACTGATTTAAAAACTGAAAGTAAATTACGTAAAGGGGGAAGGGAAAGGATTGCTGATGTGTTAAGAGCAACCTTTTTACCGGAAGATATTGATTTAAAATATGTGATACAGGAAACGCCAATCGGAACGGCGCAAGTTTTGGGATTGGCGCATCGTTTATCGCCTGACAGACACGCGGTTTTGATTTTTCCGGATGATTTAATTGATTCAACAAAGGCTGAAATTCCTTTTGTTAAAAAGATTACGGATTCATTCTTGCAAAACACAAAACAAATTTTATTAACAGGGATTGTTAAAGAAGATGTAAGCAATAACTCGATTTTGGTTAACAATCGTTTGATTGAAAAACCAAAAAATCCAACAAGCAATATTGCCGGTTATTCCCCGTATGCTTTTCCTAAAGAATGTTTGGATTCAATTGAAAGGCAAACGACTGAAATTGAAAAAACAGGAAAAATGCCAGAAGGATTAGCACTTGGTGAATGGGTTTATACTGATGGGATTAATGCCTTTTTGGATAATGGTGGTGAAGAAGCCGGATTTTTTGCTAAAATGGAAATTTTAGATCCTGAAAAATATGAAATGATGGATACGGGTTCTTTGCCTCTTTATGAAAAGGCGTTGATAAGAGAATTATTAACACGTTCTTTCTTTGCAAAGGAAAATAAAGAATATGTTCGTAAGCTTTTAAGAGATATGGAATAATTTTAAAGTAAAAATAAAAAACCACCGAATAAAATCGGTGGTTTTTTTATATGAAACTATAATCTATTCTCTAAACATAAAGACTAAAGTGGATTCTTCTGAGCACTCCGTATCTTGTGTTGGAGAGGCTAAATCAACATAGTGAAATGTTTTCCTTGTTAAGCTAGCATCATAAAGTTGTTGACAAGCAACAAGAGGAACTTTTTGATAGGTGATAGAGAAGGAGTTTCCCGCATCTTCTGATTGAATGGTAATAGAGCCTCCCCATCTGTTTTCCAAGGAATATGTTGTGCCTGTTAATACGCAATCATCAAGAGCTTTTTCTTGGCACATTTCTTGCAAATTAATGCCAGAATAATTGCTATCCCAAGAATAAGTATCCGCAACGTCAGCGGCAATATTATCAACTTCTAAAATAGTTGAGTTGACTCTAAAATAGGAGTCAACATAGCCCATTGAGGTAATCCCACCAATACTGATTAACCCAATAATGGCGATAACGCCCAACATTTCAACCATACTACGACCAGATTGTTCTTTTTTACTTGTCTTCATAATTGCCCCCACATAAGATGCTTTTCCTCTTTTTATTATATCAGAAAATGAAAAAAACTACAAGGAATTATTAAAAAATAATATTTTTTGAACAGAACTTGCAAAATTTTAAAAAAAATGCTTTTATAAAAAGATGATTACAACAACTGAAGAATTAAAAGAAGTATGTCAGCGCTTTGCGACACATTCTTTTGTTACAATTGATACAGAATTTTTAAGAGAATATACTTTTTACTCTAAATTATGCGTGATTCAAGCTGCAAGTCCAGATGAAGCGGTTTTGATTGATCCTCTTTCAAAAGAATTGGATTTAACACCTTTTTTTGAGTTATTAGAAAATAAAAATGTTGTAAAAGTATTTCATTCTGGCCGTCAGGATATTGAAATTTTTTATAATATGACTAAAAAAATTCCTTATCCTATTTTTGATACCCAGATTGCAGCTATGGTTTTAGGATATGGAGATAGCGTTGGATATCAGCAGTTGGTTTCAGATTTATTGCATATTGAAATTGATAAAGGAATGCGTGTAACGGATTGGTCAAAGCGCCCGTTATCTGATGCTCAATTAGAATATGCTTTAAGTGATGTGACTTATTTAAGAGATGTTTATTTATTGGTAAATGAAAAGGTGATGCATCAAAACCGTTCGTCTTGGATTGAAGAAGAAATGAATCAGTTATATGATGAAAATCTTTATGAACCATCTCATGAAAAAATTGCTTCGAAATTAAAATATAATTTTAAGTCAAAACAACCAAAATATATTTATCAAGATCTTTATTTATGGCGTGAAGAGCAAGCTAAAAAATTAAATATGCCTCGACGCCAAATATTAAAAGATGAAGTGATGCAAGATATTGCTAGAGCGCACCCAAAATCGTTGGAAGAATTATCAGCATTGAGAAGTATTATCCCTTCTTTTTTGAAGAAACAAAGAGCGCAAGAAGTTGTTGATGTTGTAAATGCCGCTCTTTTAAAAAAGCCTGAAGATTTTTACCCTTTTCCAGAAGAAAAAAAACATATTATTGGTAATAAAAATTTGATGTCAATATTGCATTTATTATTGGATATGGTGTCTGGAAAAGAAAAAATTGCATCAAAATTAATTGGAACCCAAGAAGATTTATATCAATTTGCCTATGGTTTATCAAAACCAGCATTTATGTTTGGTTGGCGATATGAAATTTTTGGCAAATATGCTGAACAAATTAAAGAAGGAAAAGTTGGTTTGTTTTATAATCCGAAAAGCAAAATTGTTGAATTTAAAGAATTTTAAAAATTTGTTGACAAAAAATTGATTTTTTGTTATTATACTCCTCATATCATCTTTATGAGGAGTTTTTTATGAATAAAAAAATGATTGGTCGACTAATTGCCAAAGGAGATAAAAAAGAGCTTGAAAAGGCAATTGGAGAGACGTTGCCAGAAGTTTTAAATGAATATGGTGAAACGCCTTTAATGTGGGCTATTCGTTTTGGATATACAACGGATGGGGATGATATTTTTAAAATGATTTTGAATATGCCGCAAGATTTAAATAAAAAAGATTCAATTGGTTTTTCGGCACTTTCATATGCTCTTTCATTGCGTAGACCTGCTTTTGCGGAAGCATTAGTTGAAAAGGGGGCTGATATTAATGTTCCTTGCAAAATTGCCATTGCACCACATCCAAGAGCATATGCTGCTCATAAAGCTGCTTTTTTGAGTCATGCAATTAAGCCTTATCCTGTTGAGCAAGAACAAATTTTGCATCCAATCAGTTTGGCAATTTATAAATCTTATGATGATTTGGTTTATAAAATGATAGATGGGGGCGGTAATTTAGACTCAGTTGGTGGATTGGATATTACTCCATTATCAATTTCTATTCGCACAGGTAAATTAGATATTTTGCAATATCTTCTTGAAAGAGGGGCAAATCCAAATGTGTTGCCAAAAAATTGGTCTAATTATGGGGTTAAACCAGAAAGTATTTGTCCTGTTGCAATTAAAAAGGCATTAAAATATGGCTGTGGAGCTTCCATAAGCTTATTATTAAAAGCGGGTTCTCGTTTGCCAAAGCTTTTTTTAAGACGCGATAATTTTTATTCAACACCACTTACATATCTTTTTTCTCAACCAAAAGAACAATTAGCTGAGCCGTATTATTGTTTGCGTCAATTGCAAAAAAGATTTGATATTTCTGTATGTGACTCTGATAGTAGATCTCCTCTTTCTTATGCCATTGAAAATAATTTTGATGATTATTTGATTTCTTCATTGCTACATGAAAAAGTTAATAATTTAAAAGATAAATTTGCATGCACACCAATGATATATGCTTGGTTAAATAAAGATACATCTGTTATGAAAATTCTATATAATGCGGGTGTACCAATGGCTTCAAGTGTTTATGAACCAACAGGGCAAACGCTTTTGATGATGTCTGTTGAGAAAAAAGATTATCAGATGGTAGACTTTTTAATGAAGCATTCACCTTTGCTTTTAACGAAAGATGGTATGGGACGTAGCATAATATCATATATTGATGAAACAATGCCATTTTTTAAAGAAATATCTAAAGAATATCAAGCTCAACAAGAAAAAATGCAACAATATTTGCAACGAAACAAATAAATTTTTATGCGTTTTTCTTTAATGGATTTTTATAAAATAACGCTTCTTTTACATGCATTGATTTAACGATCTCTGATTGAGCCAAATCAGCGATAGTTCTTGCAACGCGAATGGTGCGATGATAGCCTCTGGCTGAAAGATGAAGTTTTTCGGCAGCTACTTGTAAAAAGCGAATAGCATCTTCTTCTAAATGTGCATGTTTTTCTAAAAACATACCATCAGCTTCGGCATTTCTTAAAATATTTGTTCCCTTATATCTTTCTTTTGCAAATTCCAGCGCATTTTTAACTCTGGTTGCAACTGTTTGAGATGATTCCCCAGTAGATGTTGTTAAATCCCATGGGTTAACGGCTGGAACTTCAATTTGTAAATCAATGCGATCTAATAACGGACCAGATATTTTTGAAAGGTATTCTAAACCGCATTTAGGTGCTTTAGCGCATTCGTTCCCTAAAACCCCTAAGTAGCCACATTTGCAAGGATTCATGGCTGTGATTAATTGAAATCTTGCTGGGTAAGAAAGGTGTGCATTAGCTCTTGCAACGGTGATTAAGCCTGTTTCCATTGGTTGACGCAAGGATTCTAAAACGCTTCTATTAAATTCTGGTAATTCATCTAAAAACAAAACACCTCTATGCGCTAAAGATATTTCTCCAGGGCGAGCTTTTGATCCACCGCCTGTTAAGGATGCCATTGTGGCGGAATGGTGTGGTGCTCTGAAAGGGCGTTTGGTAACAAAATTTCCTTCCTTTATTAATCCTGCAACAGAATAAATTTGGCTAACTTCTAACATTTCTTCTTTGCTTAATTCGGGTAATAAGGAAGAAAGACGGGCTGCAAGCATGGATTTTCCGGTTCCTGGAGGGCCAATCATTAACATATTGTGCCCACCGGCGGCTGCAATTTCAAGAGCGCGTTTGGCAGATTCTTGACCTTTAATTTCAACAAGATCAAGAAGTGGTGTATTGTCTTTAAAATCAAGAGGTTTTGGTTTGGGTAAAATAATTTCTCCTTTTAAATGGTTTAAAAGAGAAAGCAAATCAGGGGCTGCAACAATATTAGGTGTTTCAGCCCATAAAGCTTCAGCGCCTTGAGTTTCAGGACAAATAAATCCCAAATTTTCTTTTTTAGCTTCAATGGCTGCAGGTAAAATCCCTGAAACAGAGCGGATGCTTCCATCTAAACCTAATTCGCCCATCATAATAAAATCTTTTATTTTTGAATGGGGAATAACTTGCATTGCTGCTAAAAGTGCCATAGCAATAGGAAGATCATAATGCGTGCCTTCTTTAAAAACATCAGCAGGTGCAAGATTAACGGTAATCCGTTGAGGGGGAAGGTGAAGATTTAAGGTGTGTAGTGCGGCGCGAACGCGTTCTCTGCTTTCAGTAATCGCCTTATCACCAAGCCCCACAATTGAAAAACTTGGAAGTCCACTTGTAATTTGAACTTCAATTTTAATTTTTAAAACATGAATACCTAAAAAGGCAACAGTATTTGTTGATGAGATCATTTACCACCGTGGAATATTGATATTTTCAGATTGCAATGAAGGTGTTTGTGTTTCAGTTGGTGTTGGCATAATTTCTTCATAATAAACTTCATTTTCGCTTTGCCAAACAGGATAAGCTTCTTGCCCAGACATCACATGATTTGCTGGAATTTGTTGCACTTGAGGTAATTGATATGTGTCTGGTAAAATAACCTCTGCTGATCCTTGTGTTGGATAAAAATCATTCGTGGTTTGAGTTTCAACATATGGAATATATGTTTGAGGTTGTTGTTGATAAGAATGATTTATCGGTTCTAAATTTGTTGACACATAAGAATTTGCTTGTTCCATAATAGGTTGAGCTTGCTGAACAGGTTGAGGCTGTTGAACAGGTGGTTGCGGTTGCTGAACAGGTTGAACTGGCGCATTTTGAGTTGGTGCTTGAGTTGCATAGTTTTGTGTTTGAGTATTGGGTGTTGAATAAAATGGCGCTGGTTGAGTCGGTGTTTGAGCAACAGGAGCTGCCTGTGGGACCATTGGAGTCGGATAAGCAAAAGGAGCCATTTGAGGCAAAACAATTGTTTGAAAGAAAGGTGAACCACCGCCATTGCCATTTGGTGCAGCTTGCAAAATTTGAGGCATAATATTCGAACTTGCTTGAGGTAAAACAACAGGAGGTGGCGTGGTTTGTGCTGGAGCAACCGGTGTTTGTTGGATTGGTTGCTGAGGTTGAGTAACTGGAGGAGGGGGTGTTTGAGCAGGAGCTACCTGTGGTTGTTGAGCGGTTACGGGTTGCACAGCTGGAGGAGGGGTTTGTTGTGGAGTGACCACAGATGGAGATTTAATAGCTGCTAAAATTTCTTCTAAAATAGAGCGATCATCATCTTTTTTTTGTTCTTCAACAATAGTGATTTCTTCTTTTGGAGGCATTAATTCGCTTTGAATAAATGCATCAGATTCTGGCTTTTGAGTTGGCATACAAGCAGACAAAAAAGCAAAACTTAATAAAAAATATAAACGACTATTCATGGTCCCCACCTCTAAATAAATTGTTCATTTCTTTAAGCGAGTATATCAAAAACTTTTTTAAAAGGAAAGACTTTTTTTCTTTTTTTTATATTAATTTTTTGATTTGATTCGTTTAATTTTAGCTCCCAATTTTGAAAGTTTTTTCTCTAATTGATAATACCCTCTATCAATATGATAAATGCGTTTGACGATGGTTTCCCCTTTTGCAATTAAAGCAGCTAAAACAAGGGAAACACCGCCTCTTAAATCAGAAGACATAACTTGCGCGCCGCTTAAATTTTTAACGCCCGTGATTAAGATGGCATTATTATTTAAAACAGTTATATTAGCGCCCATTCGTTTTAATTCTGGGATATGCATGAATCTGTTTTCAAAAATTCTTTCTTCAATTAAGCTCATTCCTGGTGCTAAAGAAAGAAGAGTTGATAAAGGGGCTTGGGCATCTGTTGGAAAACCTGGATATTCTGAGGTTGTTAACGAAGTTGCTTTTAAAGAGGCTTTTGTTGCATCAACTAAAATACCATTTTTATCTTCTTTAAAAATAATATTAGATGGACGTAATGCATCCACAATGGCATTCATTAAATTTATTTTGGCGCCTTTTAAAAATATTTTTCCTTTTGTGAGTGCAGCGGCAACTGCAAATGTGGCCGCTTCAATTCTATCGGCAACAACTTCATGGCTTGTTCCATGCAATTCTTCAACGCCTTCAATGGTTAAAACTTTTGTTCCAATGCCTGAAATTTTTGCACCCATTTTAACTAAAATATCAATTAAATCCATTACTTCTGGTTCAAGTGCGGGATTATGAATGGTTGTTGTTCCTTTGGTTAAAACAGCTGCCATGATGGTGTTATGTGTTGCGCCAACAGAAACTTTAGGGAAGAAGATATTGGCTCCATGTAATGGACCTTTAGCGCAAACATATCCATTTTCAACTTTAATATCAGCCCCCATTTCTTTAAGGGCATTTAAATATAAATCAACAGGTCGTGTTCCAATAGCGCACCCACCTGGAAGAGAAACTTCAGCTTCGCCAAAACGAGCCAATAATGGACCTAAAACCCAAAAAGAGGCACGCATTTTTGAAACAAAATTATAGTCGGCATGAAAATTTGTTATTTTATCAGCAGTTAAAGTCATTGAAGATTTTTTTGCTTTTATTTTCATTCCCATACTTTTAAGAAGATCTGATAAAGTGTTCACATCAGAAAGATAAGAAATGTTTGAAAGTGTTACCGGTTCTTTTGTTAAAAGTGCGGCAATCATAATTGGAAGAATGGCATTTTTTGCACCATTAATTTCCACTTCACCTTTTAATTGGCACCCACCTTGAATTTTAAATGCATACATTTTCAAATCTCCTTTTTAAGAAGTTTTTTATTTTTTTTCGCGTTCTTCTTTTTGTTTTTTTCTAAGCTGAATATTTTTTTGAAGCTCACGCGCTTGTTTTAAAAATTTTTCAGCTTGTTTTTGGGATAAATTTAAATTTTCTTTAATTGTTTGAATTAGTTTATCATCTTTTTCAATTGTTGTCATTTTTTTAGCTTTCCAAAATAAAAGTTGCAGGACCACTATTTTTAATTTCAACAAGCATATCGGCACCAAAAACGCCTGTTTGAGTTGGGATATTTTTATCTTTTAAAAGTTGAACAAATTGATCAAATAAAAGATGGGCTTGTTCGGGATTTCCTGCTTTTGTGAACGAAGGGCGGCGTCCATGAGAACAATCTGCTAAAAGAGTGAACTGAGAAACGGCTAAAATCGAGCCATTTACATCTAAAATAGATTTATTCATTTTGCCATTTTCATCTTCAAAAATGCGCAAAACAGAAACTTTTTCTGCCATTTTTGAGATTGTTTCAGTTGTATCTGTTTCTTCGATGCCAACTAATAAACAAAATCCCATTTGGCAAGAGCCCACTTCTTGATTTTCAACATGAACTTTGCTGGATAAAACGCGTTGTAAAACAATTTTCATTTTTAACCTCTTTATTGCTTATAAAGGTATGTTTTTTTTCTTTTAAAGTCAAGAAAAATCTTCTTTTTAAAAAGGGTGATTTAATTGGAATTTATCTTTATTTTTTGCCATTATTTTAAATAAAAAAGGCAATCTTGAATGATTGCCTTTTAAAAAGATTTTATCTTGATCTTGAATGGTTTTGCCCTGAGAAAAATTTTGCTCTTTGAGCTTCCAAAATTTTTGCTTTTTCAATTGTTTCTTGATAATCAACGGTTCTTGAAAGGCTTCTTTTATGTCTAAATAATTCGCTGACAATATAAAGAGGAACAATTGGTCTTAATATTGGATTTGATTTATTTTGTGAGCAATTATCTGTTTGTTGGTGACGGCTGGTTAATAAATAAAGCGTTCCAGTTGAATTCGTTGCTTCAATTAAATTTGCAATAATTTCTGCATTTTCACTAAAATTACCGGTCGGTGTTAAAAAAGAGCTATTTAAACAAACAGAAGCAAATGTTGGTTGAATGGAATTATTAATATAATTTGCAACATTTAAAAGAGTTTCTTGATCTGAAGTATAAGCTGAAGAATTAAAAAATTGAGCTTGAGAAACAAGAGATTCTCCTCTTAAATGAGCACTTCTATTAATGCAAGAAACTGTATCTTTATAAATGCCTACGCTTCTATCTTTTCCTAAAGCTAAAACAGGTTTATCATGTAATAACCCTTTTTCTAAAATAGCAAAGTGTGGGGATTGTTCTTCTTCATTAGAAATACCGTTTGATGTGATAAGAACAATATTTTTTCCTCCATCTTTTTGATGATTTATTAAGGCTCTTTCAATAAATGTACCCGTTTTGCTTTTACCTTCTGTTACACCAAAAAATTCAGCAATATTTAAAACGAGTTCGCTAAGGCTTGAAAATTTTTTTGTCATATAAAATCCTTTACGTTAAAACTATGAGGGCATTTTAACATAAAAAAGATTGTTTGTCAAATATTTTATAAATATTAACAAGTTAAAACGTTTGTGGCTAAACCACCTAATGAAGTTTCTTTATATTTTTTATTAAGATGTTTGCCTGTTTCATACATGGTTTTAATCACATTATCAAGGCTAACAAGATGTTCTCCATCACCTCTTAAGGCAAGTCGAGCCGCATTAACGGCTTTTGTTGCCCCCATGGCATTTCGCTCAATACAAGGGATTTGAACCAATCCTGCAATAGGATCGCAGGTTAAACCTAAATTATGTTCCATGGCAATTTCTGCAGCATTTTCAATTTGTTCTGGTGTTCCGCCCATAGCAGCAGTTAACCCAGCTGCAGCCATTGAGCAGGCAACGCCCACTTCCCCTTGGCACCCAACTTCTGCACCAGAAATAGAGGCATTTGTGCGATAAAGTGAACAAATGGCAGAAGCGGTTAATAAAAAGATGCCGATGCCAATTTCTTTTTGAAAAGGGGATTTAAGAGATGAAAATCTTTCATAATATCTTAAAACTGAAGGCATAATGCCAGCCGAACCCATTGTTGGAGCGGTTACAATTTTTCCGCCACAAGCATTTTCTTCTGATACAGCAAAAGCCCATAAGTTAATCCAATCAATCACCATCAATGGATCGGAATTATTTTGGATGAAATTTTCTTTTAGGCGTTTATAAATTCTAGGAGCTCTTCGTTGAATATTTAATCCTCCTGGAAGTTCACCTTTATGGTGGATACCTGCCTCAATGGATTCATCCATAACTTTATAAATTTTTCCAATGCCTTCTCTGATTTCATTAAACGAACGCAAGGCTTCTTCATTTTTCATAACAATTTGATCAATTGTCATGTTATGTTTTTTTGTTAAGGCAATTAATTCATCACATGTATCAAAGGGATAGGGGACAAATATCTTTTTTTGTTCAGTTGTTTTATTGATGTTAGCTTGTTTTTTAATTGTTCCGCCCCCGATTGAAAAATATGTTTCTTCAAATACAATCCTGTTTTTGCTATCATAGGCAGTGAATTTCATTCCATTGGAATGTTCTTTTAAAAAGATTTTCTTTTCTAAAATAATATCTGAATCCATATCAAAAGAAATTTGTTTTTGATTTCCTAGGTTCAATATTTTTTCATTTTTAATTTTTTCAAGCGGATTTAAACTTAAATCAATTGTTTCTGCTTCAAAACCAGCTAATCCATAAACACAAGCATTTAAAGTGCCATGTCCAACACCTGTTAATGCTAAAGACCCATAAAGGGTAACAATCACTTTATTGACATTTGAAATTTTATTTTGTTCAATCAAAGTGTCGCTAAATTCTTTGGCTGCACGCATTGGACCAACTGTATGTGAACTTGAAGGGCCAATTCCAATTGAAAAGACATCAAAAAATGAATGATACATGTGTTCTCCTTTTTAGCCGTTATGTTTAAATTGGGCTTGATATAAAGCAAAATAGGCATTTTGCTTTTCAAGTAATTCTTTATGTGTGCCACTTTCAATGATTTCACCAGAGTTAATGACGATAATTTTATCAGCATTTTGAACCGTTGATAAACGATGAGCAATCACAATAACCGTTCTATCTTTCATTAAGTTGTCGATGGCTTGTTGAACAATAGCTTCAGATTTGTTATCAAGAGCGGATGTTGCTTCATCTAAAATAACAATTGGTGCATTTTTAAGGAAGGCTCTAGCAATAGCAATACGTTGTTTTTGTCCACCAGAAAGCAGAACGCCTCGTTCCCCAATTTCTGTATCTAATCCATTTTCAAGAGAGCTGATAAATTCATCTAAACAAGCCATTTTAATTGCTTTTTCAACTTCTTTTTTTGTTGCAGTTGGTTTGCCAAGCATAATATTATCTTTAATTGTTCCTGAAAATAAGAAGTTATCTTGAAATACAACAGCAATTTGATCTCGAAGACTGCTTAGTGAAATATCTTTAACATTTAAACCATCAATTAAAATTTCTCCACTGTTAACATCATAAAATCTTGGAATTAAATTTACAACGGTTGTTTTTCCGCCACCAGAATTACCAACAAGAGCAACAGTTTCTCCTTTTTTAATGGTTAAATTGATATTTTTTAAAATTTGTTTTTCTTCTGTATATGAAAAGTCAACATTTTTAAATTCGATTTCATTTTTAAGAGCGGGCATTTCTTTTGCTTTTTTGTTTTCTTGAATTTGAACTTTCATGTCAATCATTTCAAAAACACGTTCAATAGCCATTAAAGAAAGTTGAACAGCATTAAAGTTTTTGCCAATATTTTTAATAGGTGTGTAAAGCATAAGCATAGCAGTGATAAAAGCAACAAAGTCACCAGCAGAAATTGTTTTGCTTTTAATTAAATAGCTTCCATACCAAATGGCTGCAGCCATACCAATGGCAATAATGATATGCATCACAGGGGAAAGCCAGGCTGTGCGTTGAGTATTTTTAATTGAAAGTTTGAAACTTTGGGTTAAAATACCAAAAAATTTATCCCTTTGATGATTATGTAAATTATAAGATTTAATGGTTTTGTTTCCTGCATATGTTTCATTAAATGCCGTTAAAACTTGCCCGTTTACAACAACACTTTGAGCAACAATTTTTTTGATTTTTTTTCTGATTTTTGTAACTGGATATAAAGCAGATCCTAACACAACGATGGCAATAATTGCCAGTTGCCAAGATGTGTAAAGTAAAACACCAATGAGAGTGAGAGAAGAGAAAATTCTGGTTGTGAATGTTTTAACATTATTTAATAATCCAGAACAAGCTGTATTCGCATCTGCGTCAAAACGAGTGACGATAAGGCCTGAAGAAACGCTATCTAAAAAAGAGGTATCTAAAACCAAAAGTTTTTCATATAACTTTTTTTTCATTTCTTGAGTGATTTTTCCACCCGTCCATGCGCTTAAGTAAGCTGAAGCATATTCAAGAGCTGATTGAAATAAAGTGAAAAGAATGATAAAAATAGGAATCACATAAAGCGGTAAATTAAAAGGAGTTTCCCCATTTTGTGAAACAACAACTGTGTCCATAAATGGTTTTAAGGCTAAAGCAATAACCGCATCTAACGCACCAATTGGTAAGGTGATGAGTGTGGCTAATAAACATCTGAACCAATAAGGTTTAACCAAAGGCCACATACGTTGATATGCTTCAACGAGATTAACTTTTTTAATTTCCGGTTTTTTTGCCATCATAAGCTCCGTTTATAAGTTTGATTGAATAAATGATATAATATGATTTAAATGTAATTGACTGATAGAATGAGGGGCAAATGGATCAATAATTTCAGTTGTATGAAATCCACTGTTTTCAAAAAGAGGTTTTGTTCGTTTTGCTGCTTGTTCAGGAATAACTGTATCCATTTCTCCTCGTGTAATTAAAACATTTGGTTTTTGAGCCAAAGAAGGAATATTGTATGGTGGAACAGGAGACATTAAAATCAGCCCAGCAAATTTTTCTGTTTCATTAAAAATGGTTTGAGCAGCCATTAATCCACCTTGTGAAAAACCGCCGATAAATATATCTTTATTTTTTAACCCAGTTTGTTTTTTTATAGAGTTAATGTATCCTTGTGTTAAATGAATTTTTTCATTGGCTCGTTGGCTTAAAATATCTAAATAATTTTCATCCAAAGCAGGTTTTTGAAAATAATCATCTAGACTGAACCATTCATAACCAGCTCCAAAAGTTGGTGTTGGTGCATCAGGCATAAAAAAAGCCATAGACGGGAAAGAATTTTTAAAAAAAGGGGTGAGGGAATATAAGTCATTGCCATCTGCTCCATACCCATGAAATAAAATGAGTGCTTTTTGAACATCATTTGGAACAAATGAAGGGCCATCTAACATGAAATTCTCCTTGAAAGAATGTTTTTTTTGTGTTAAACAAAGAATACACTATAAGATGTTTTTTATAATCGGATTATAAAGTTTTTAAGGATAAAAAGCAATGAAAAAAAACAACTTGATTTCTTTTTGTGTATTAGTCAGTTTTTTTGTTTCAAGTTCCGTATTTGCTGGAGGAAGGACTTTAAAGGGTGTTTCAGAAACGGAACAGTTGGGTATTTCGGCTGGCGTTGCGTTGGCATGCAAAGTGGATATGGAAAAACTTAAAAATTATGAAATGATTGCAAGCAGAATTATTGCAAATCCACTTAAAAGTGAAAAAGCAGAAAAAGAAGCTTTGCATCTTTACGCGCAAGCAAAATTAAAAGCTTTTGCTGAACAAAAAAAACAAAAATTGATGAATTGCGTTGAAGTATTAGAGCGTTTTGAGGAACAAGATATTTTTAATTCAGTTGTTTATCGAGATGGAACAATTAAATTACCAAATGGAAAGATTTTAAAACCTAAACGCCCTTTAGCGGTTTCTAAAGATAAAAAGAAAAAATAAAAAGGGAAAAGATGCGCCCATCAATATTAAATGGTTTGTTTTTACCTGTTTCATCAATTTCAGGAATTGGTCCAAAACTCAGCGTGCTTATTGAAAAGGCCTGTGGTAAATATACACAAGATGTGTTGTTTTCAATGCCAAGTGGTGTTTTATATCGCCCCTATGTTGAAAGCAAAAATCGTTTAATTGCTGGATCGTTGGCAACGATTTTATTTGAAGTTATTTCTCATCAAAAACCATTAAAAAGATCTCAGCCATATAAAGTGAAAGGTTTGTTTGATCACCAAGAAGCTGAGTTGATTTTTTTTAATTACAATGAAAAATATTTGCAAGATCGATTAAAAGTAAATGAGAAGTATTTTATTTCCGGAAAAATTGAATTTTTTATGGGAAAAGTTGGTGTTCTTCATCCAGATTTTATTTCAAAAATAAAAGAAGAAATTCCTGTTTTTGAACCAGTTTATCCTTTAACAGCAGGTCTTAGTGGAAAGGTGATGACTCGTGCGGTTAAGTCTGTTTTAGATGGAATTCCTGATTTGCCTGAATGGCAAGATAAAGAATTTATGAAGAAACAAGGCTTTATTGATTGGAAAAATTCTATGATAAAGGCGCATCATCCACAAAAATCATCAGATTTATTTTTAGATGATAAATTTAGAATGCGTTTGGCTTATGATGAATTATTGGCAAATCAATTGGCGCTTTTTTTAGCACGATCCCATCATAAAAAACAAAAAGGAATTCAAATTAAGCCTATAAGATCCATTTTAAATGATGTTCTTTCAAAATTGCCTTTTGATCTAACGGGAGCTCAAAAAAGAGTGATAGAAGAAATCAGAAATGATTTATTGTCTGAAGATAAAATGATCCGTCTTTTGCAAGGAGATGTGGGTGCTGGAAAAACGCTTGTTTCATTGGCCGCTCTTTTAATGGTTTGTGAGGGTGGTTTTCAAGGAGTTTTAATGGCTCCGACAGATATTTTAGCAGGGCAACATTTTAATTCTTTTGAAAAAATATTGCAAGGAACCAATATTCGAATTGCTCTTTTAACAGGAAGAGAAAAAGGCAAAAAAAGAGATAAAATTTTAGAGGCTTTATTATCTGGAGAAATTGATATTTTAATCGGAACCCATGCGGTTTTTACCGAGGATGTTCAATATAAAAATTTGGCGCTTGTTGTGATTGATGAACAACATAAATTTGGGGTTCAACAACGGTTGCAATTAACAAAAAAACAAAAGGGTGTTAATTTGCTTGTGATGACAGCAACACCGATTCCAAGAACGCTTGCGTTAACATCTTATGGAGATATGGATATTTCAATATTAGATGAAAAACCCAAAAATAGACAGCCAATTGAAACAAAGGTGATTTCTGTTGATAAGGTTTTTGATGTTATAGAAAAGTTGAATATGAAGATTAAAACAAGTGAAAAAAGAATTCAAGTTTATTGGGTTTGCCCGCTTGTTCAAGAATCTGAAAAGTTGGATTTAATGGCCGCTGAAAAACGATTTGAAGAGCTTAAAGAAGTTTTTGGTGATCAAGTTGGCATGGTTCATGGTAAAATGAAAAGTGCAGAAAAAGATTTGGTGATGGATCGTTTTAAAAATGGTGAGTTATCTGTTCTTGTTTCAACAACGGTGATTGAAGTTGGTGTGGATGTTCCTGCGGCAAGTGTGATGGTGATTGAACATTCGGAACGTTTTGGATTAGCAGGGTTGCATCAATTACGTGGTCGAGTTGGAAGAGGATCAGAAAAGTCAGTTTGTTTATTATTATATGGGAAACAGCTTTCTGAAACTGGTAAGGCTAGATTGAAAGTAATGCGGGAAAGTGAGAATGGTTTTGTGATTGCTGAAGAAGATTTGCGTTTAAGAGGTGCAGGCGATTTATTGGGGGTCAAACAAAGTGGTTTACCGCAATTTAAAATGGCTGATTTATCGGTTCACCAACACTTATTAAAAACAGCAGCTCAAGATGCAAAAACAATTTTATCAATAGATCCATATTTGGAATCTGAACGAGGGAAGGCCCTTCGTATTTTACTTTATTTATTTCAAAAAGATTCAGAAATTTTAACATTGAAAGCAGGATAACGTGACACTTAAATTTACATTACAGCCCCCTGAGGTAACAAAAGCACTTCGAAAAGAATTTGATCGAAGAGATATGAATCATAAATTTGTTAAATGGCTTTATCGTAAAGGTTTTTTAGATCAATATAAAGATGTGATCAGTTTAGAGCGTGCCAAGCGTGGTAAAATCCCTCATGGATTTGATGTGCATCATATTTTACCTCTTTCAGGTGGAGGAAATAACCATGTTTCAAATTTTTGTTTGATAGAAAAATCATTGCATAAATTTATTAATAAAAAATGCTTTGAACCAGCGCTTCGCCATATTAAAATTGGCGAATCTGTTGATATTGAAATTCCTGATTTTCCAAAGGTTGCTTTAAGACGGGATTATAATGGATTTATTGACCAAAAGTTAAAGCATTCGAGAGATAGGCAAAAATTTTATCAATATTTAAAACGTTGGCAAAAAGGAAAATAAGTTTAAAGCCTTGTTTGAAGATAAGTATAAATTTCTTTATATTGATCTTTTGTTAAGTTATAATAAGATTGATAGTTAAATGCTTTTCTTAATTCTGCGTGAATGGAATTAGGGTGCCTTTTTTCTTTTAATGCAATTTGCTTAATTAATTTTTTATATGTCAATTTTTCAACGGGAGATATAGTGATATATTCAACTTTGCTTGAGGTCAAATTCGATTTGGCTTGAAATGAAGAGTATGCAAAACAACATAAAAAACCTGCAAAAAAAATAAAACTTAATAAACTTATTATTAAAAAAAGTTTTTTATATTTGTGAGGCTTTTTGTTTGAATTTGCATATACTGCTTGATTAAACAGATAGGTGATTTCATTATCGATATTCATGGTAAAATGCTTAAGCTGTTTTTTTTGTTATCAGATCCATTATTATATCTTGTATATTTTGAGAAGAGTTATCGTTTGAAGGATGTTTTGAAAATTTTTCATAAAGGAGTAAAATAAGTTTAGCCTTTTGTTCGGGCGAAAAATGAAGTTTTTTTTCAATTATTAACTTTTCTATTGAAATTATAATCGAAGTTAATCTGTTTTTATCAAAAGGTTCTCCTTTAGGTTGAAATTCAGAAGGTAATAAATCCCATTTTGAAATATTTAAAACCTTTGAAATAGAAAGAATTTTATCCAAAGGAATAGGATACCCTTTCTCATACCTATCCCAATGTTGTTGACTCACTCCAATTTTTTCAGCCAAAGCTTTTTGGGAAAGACCAAGAGCTATTCTTTTGTTTTTTAAGAGGGAAGGTTGAATAAATTCATTCTTTTTCATAGTGTTATTATATCAAAAAAAATGATTTTGTCTATAGGATTTTTTTGTTGACATTACACATTTTATGTGTTACATACCCAATTATGGGAAAAGTTGAATTTTTATTTTAATTTTTTTGTTTTAATTGAAAGGAAATTTTATGTCAAAATTAACAGATAGCAATATTTTGAGCGCACTTCAAGAAGGAAAAACAATAGATTTAAATGGAAATATTTTATTGCGTGAATTATTAGAAGGAAGTGAAGGGGTTCTTTATGCATTATATCAAGAAGAAAGTTTATGGAAGCCTTATTCACCTAAAGTTTATGATTTAATGCAATCAACTTGGACAATAAAAAAATAATATCTTTACTCTTGAAAAACTTTTTAATACATGTAACATTAAAAGGGGAGGTGCAAATGGATATTATTGGCATTATGACGGGTAATTCTTTAGATGCTTGTGATTTAGTTTTAACAAGATTCAATCAGGATAAGATGCAAGATTTGGCATTTGCATCATTTGCTATTTCAAAGAGCCTTCAAAAAGATATTTCTCGTTTGAAAAAGAAAGTTCAAAGTAAAGAAATTTCTCTTGAAAATATATCATCAGACTCATTTTTTATTCAAGTTCATAATAGATATATCAAATGGGTAGCAACTTCAGTAAAAAAATTTTTAAAGCAAAATTCTTTAACAAGAAGGGATATTGATTTAATTGGGTTTCATGGTCAAACATTGGATCATAATCCACCAAGTGTTGCCTCTTCTTTTGATGAAGTTTACACGCTTCAAATGGGATCTGGTGATTATTTAAGCGATTTAATAAAAATTCCGGTTATTTCGGATTTTAGATCTGATGATATTATGCATAAAGGAGAAGGGGCTCCTTTAATACCGCCTCATAATGAACATTTTGCACAAATGTTGAAATTAGATGATTGCATTTTTTATAATGCAGGAAATACCTCTAATTTAGCGGTGATTCAAAATAAAAAAGTGATCCAAGGATTTGATAGTGGCCCTTTTAATGAATTTAGCGATTATTTGGTTCGTTACTACAAAAAAGCATCTTATGATAAGGATACTTGTTGGGGGATAAAAGGGAAGTTAGATTTTGAGTTGTTGGATACTCTTTTTCAAAAAGCAGCTCTTTTAAAAACAAATAAAAATTTCTTTTTATTGGCGCCACCTAAATCAGCTGATCCTTCTTTATATGGATTTAAATATCAGTTAAAACCAAAAAATGATGTCGAATTTTATCAAATGCTTCATACGGTTCAATATTTTGCAGGGTATATAGCTGCATATTCATTAAAATATATTCAAAGTAAACAATTGCCAAGCACCTTTGTTTTATTTGGTGGAGGCTGGAAAAATAAAGTTTCACTTCAAGCTTTTTCAAATTTATTAGTAGGTAATGGTTTTGAACTTTCTGATCATCAAACAGATTTTAAAGAAATTCGTTCCAGATTATCAAGTTCCCCTAAAATTTTAATGCCTGAAGGAGCTGATTATATGGAAGCAAGATTAATGGCTGATTTAGCTTATTTTTTTGAGATGAAAAAGCCATGGACTGACTTTAATTTAACTGGTATTCAAAATCAGGTTGTGTTGGGTAAAAAATCACAACCTGATTCTTCAAGAAAAACTTATGCAGATTTAGTTTCCAGAGCCAATAAAGGCTGGCAACGCTTTTTAAAGCAATAATCCTGCAATGGCAGCAGAAACATAAGATGTTAATGTGCCGCAAAGTAAGGCTTTATAGCAAAGTTTTGCTAAGTCTTGTCTGCGAGAGGGCTCTAATTCTCCAATACCTCCAATTTGCATAGCAATTGATCCAAAATTAGCAAATCCACATAATGCAAATGAAGCGATAATCATCCCTTTATCTGAAAGAGGAGTTGTTAAATTTGTAAGATTTAGATAAGCAATAAATTCGTTAAACACTAATTTTTCGCCCATGAGTGAACCCACTGTGAAAATTTCATTAACTGGAACGCCAAGTAATAAGGCAATTCCAGAAAATATAACGCCTAAAATTCCACTTAAAGAAAGTTCTTTAATATTTAAAGCACCAATGTGAGCAGGAACATTTAAAACATCAACAAGAAATGAACCAAATAAGCCTAAACAATAATCAAATAAAGCAATTAAGGCGATTAATCCAATAATCATTGCAATGATGTTTAAGGCAACTTTTAGACCCGTTGATGCACCAGAGGCAATCGCATCGATTAGGTTAATCCCTGTATGTTGATTATTTAAAGAAAGTTCTTGGTCAGGATTAATTTTTTCTGTTTCTGGATAAACAATTTTTGAAATAACCAATGCGCCTGGAGCCGCCATAAAACTAGCGGCTAATAAATATTCTGCAGGAACACCCATTCCAATATAAACAGCCATAATGCTACCAGAAATACAAGCAAGAGATCCTGTCATGGATGCAAGTAATTGGGAAAGAGACATTTTTTTGAGGTGAGGTTGAATAAGCATTTGAGCTTCAACTTGTCCAATAAATGCACTGGCAATATTTGAAATGGCTTCGGCTCCTGTGATATTCATTAGTTTATACATGCCTTTTCCACAAAACAAAATGATACGTTGCATAATGCCATAGTAATAGAGAACATTGACCAAAACCATCACAAAAATTAAAACAGGAATAAGTGTGAGTGCAAAAATAAAATCAGCCCCAGGTCCCAAAACTTCAGTTAGTTTTTGAGGTCTATCCGTTAAAAATCCAAACACAAAATTTCCACCATTTGCGGCAAAAGTAAGGATTTGTTGAATGCCATTTCCAAGTGATTTGAAAATGCTTTGCCCTACTGATGTTTTTAAAATAAAAAAGGCTAAAATAAATTGAAGGGAAAGACCAACAATAACCGTTCTGTAATTAATGTTTTTTTTGTTATTAGAAATAAGATAACAAAAAATAAGAATAAAAATAATACCTAAAATACCCATTTAAAAATCCCATTTTTAAAATTTACGAACATTTATTTTTTTAAGAGTGTCAATCCAATTATCTTTTTCTTTTGCAGGAAGTTTTTTATAATTGAATTGAGCGATGCAAAATCCTTGAGGTGCTGGAAAAATATGTCCAATAATTTGCAATTTTTTTTCATGCAAATTCACTTCGTATAATCTTGAAATATCTGTTTTAAAAATGGTATCCATATCAGCATTGTTTCGTCTATAGTTGCTGGCCATCCATTCATTGATTTTATTGAAATGATCATTATCTTGTTTTGGTGTATAGGAACAAGTTAAATCTAAAATTTGACTCCATTTCCCGCTTCTATAATTTTCGGATTTTAAACCATAAACTACGTGAATGGCGCTTTCTTTTTTTTCAACAAGAGCAACGCGCCATTTTTCCATATCTAATGGAGTTAAAATATTTGAAAGAATTTTTTCTTTTTCGCGTTCCGTAACACTCCATTCATCTTTTTGTTTTTCTTTAAGTTCGTTTATCTTTTTATCATATTTTTTTGCTTCTTTTTTAGGAAGAATATCTGTAGCTTGCAAGTAATAAGAAAGTGCTTCGGAATTATTTTGTTGTGTTTCATAATATTCAGCCAATAAGATATATGCATTCCATTCGGAAGGGAATTTTTGAATTGCTTCACGATACATATTCACCCCTTTTGTTGGCTCATCATTTAAGATATAGCTTAAGCCCAGCATGCAGTAAGATTTATAAAGTGAGGGATCATAAGTCAGGGAGTTTTCAAAAGCAAAGACAGCTTTTTGAAATTCCCTATTATTATAGGCTTTCATACCTGCATTATAGGCTGCTTCTCCTTCGTTAAACGCAAAAGTTGGTTGAGAAAATAATAAAAACAATCCAGTTAATACGGAAAGAAATTTAAATGACATTTTTAAACCTCATTTTACTTTTTAATTATTTCTTTTTTGATTTTTTATTTGCTGCAGCATCTAATCTGTTTTGAACTTTTTCAATAACCGAAAACAAATCTTCTGGAGAATTTGCAAAATCAATAAAATCTGTTTTATCTTGGTTTAGTGTCCCATCTTGAAGCATTTTAAATAATAATGCACCTAAAGGAGCCCAAAAATTATTAAAATTTAGGAAAATAAGAGGTTTTTTAGGTATTTCACCTGTTTGAATTGAAACAGCAAAGTCGGATATTTCATCCATGGTTCCCCACCCACCAGGGCCAGCTAAAATCACTTCGCCTAAATCCATCATTTTTCTTTTGCGTTCAGCTAAATTATCAACAACTTCAATTTCGCCTTTTTTAAATAAATTTGGATTTTTGCATTGTAAATCTAAAAGTTTTTGTGTTGTGATTCCAATCACTTTTCCTTTTTTACTGCGAACCCCTTGAAAGGCGGCCCCCATCATTCCTTCATCACCAATTCCATAAACCATGGTGATTTTTTTCTTGGCTAATAATTGGCCAACTTCAAACATAGGTTCGCGATAAACTTCAGCAATAGTTGGTGCTGCACCGGCCCAAACAGTTATTCTTTTATATTTTTTCATGTCTCACCTATTTTTTTTATGAATAATGATTTTATTATACGTTCTTTTTTGGAAACTGCAATAAAAAAAGCCGTTTGAAAACGGCTTTTTCTTTTATCTTGCTTTTCGACCAATTTTTAATTGAAGAACGCAATTTATCTGTTGACCTTTTACGGAAAAATCATTTGTGTTACTTTTTACATATTGGCTACTGAAACTTCTAAATCCTTGTAAATCACCAAAGGCAGTGTCATAGTTTTTAAAACACACAATACCGCTTTCAGATAAAGCCATATCGATCTGACCAACTGTATCCATGCCAGCTGCAGCGAGCGAAGAAAAGCTTTTACCACCGGTTCCTTGACCTGCAAGATTGATGGCCGTATTTAATATTTTGGAATAATTAATACGTTTCATTGCTAAAGTATATCCAGCATAACCACCAATAGATAAAATGCCAATAATAGCTAGAACAGCAAGCATTTCAACCATTGAACGACCTGATTCATTTTTTTTCATTTTTTTGCCCTTTCATCAATTAAGCAATTGTGCCGCAGCAGTGTTTGAATTTTTTTCCAGATCCACAAGGACAAGGAGCATTTCTTGAGATTTGGCCTTCTGGAGTTGAAAATGGATCTTGTGTTGTTGGATCAACTGGATTTGGATGTGTTTCTTTTAAATCCTGATTATTTCTTTCTTGAAGTTGAAATTGCATTTGTGAGATAATTTCAGTTACTTGAGTTCTTACTTTTGTGAGTAATGTTTCAAATAAAATGAAAGCTTCTCGTTTATATTCATTTAATGGATTTTTTTGACCATAAGCCCTTAAGTTAATAGCTGTTTTCATGAAATCTAATGTATGCAAATGTTCTTTCCAACATTGGTCAATTGTTTGAATTAAAATGCTCTTTTCAAGATTGATTCTTAAATCTTCTGGTAAAATAGCCATTTTTGTGTCAATTGCTTGTTCCACTAATTCACATGTGCGTTCAACAAGAACTTCAGGTGTAACACCTGGATCATTAACCCAAGAATTAAATGGGGCTTCCACATTAAATTTCTTTAAAACAGCTTGAGTTAATTCCTCTTTATTCCAATCAGATGGAACAGAGCGAGGAGGGGCTAATTCAAAGATAAGATTTTCAATAGTGTCTAAGCGCATTTCTTTTAATGTATTTGAAACGCTTGGCGCTAACATTAATTCTTTTCGTTGTTCATAAATAGCAGAACGTTGATCATTCATCACATCATCAAATTTAAGCAAGTTTTTACGCACATCAAAGTGATATGTTTCAACTTTCTTTTGGGCAACAGCTAAAGCTTTTGTGATATAATTATGAGTGATTGGTTCGCCTCTTTTAAGGCCTAATCTTGTTAAAATATTTTGAATGCGTTCTGCACCAAAAATGCGCATTAAATCATCTTCAAGTGAAACATAGAATTTGGATAATCCAGGATCGCCTTGACGACCAGAGCGCCCGCGTAACTGATTATCAATACGGCGACTTTCATGGCGTTCTGAACCTAAAACAAATAATCCACCAGCAGCCAAAACTTGTTCTTTTTTCTGAGCTACTTCTGCTTTAATTTTTTCTAAAAGAGCTTCTTTATTTGCTGTTGGATCTTTTTCAAGGGCTTCATGTAAAAGCATTTCAACGTTGCCCCCTAATTGGATATCCGTTCCACGGCCAGCCATGTTGGTTGCAATTGTAACGGCACCAGGTGCCCCAGCTTGCGCAATAATTTTAGCTTCTTGTTCATGATGGCGCGCATTTAACACATTGAATGAAATGTTTGTTTTTTTCTTCATCAAGTCAGCTAAAATTTCTGATTTTTCAATAGATCCTGTGCCGATTAAAACAGGCTGCCCTTTTTCATGAGCTTTTTTAACATCTTCAATAATAGCTTCATATTTTTCTTCAGCTGTTCGATAAATTACATCATTTTCATCAACACGTTGAGGTGTTTTATTTGTTGGCACTTCAACAACTTGTAAATGATAAATATCATCAAATTCAGCTGCTTCTGTCATCGCGGTTCCAGTCATACCTGCTAATTTTGGATACATTCTGAAATAGTTTTGGAATGTAACAGAAGCCAGTGTTTGGTTTTCTGGTTGAATAGTAACGCCTTCTTTTGCTTCGATTGCTTGATGTAACCCATCAGAATAACGGCGCCCATTCATCATACGGCCAGTGAATTCATCAATGATAATCACTTGGTCATCTTTAACGATATAATCTTTATCTTTTGTAAACAAAGTGTTTGCACGCAAAGCTTGATCAATATGATGAACAAATGCAATATTTTGAGGATCATAAAGATTACTTTGAATAAGACCTGCATCTAACAACAATTGTTCAACATATTCGGTTCCCAATTCAGTTAAAGAAACCGTGCGGTGTTTTTCATCTTTTTCATAATGTTCTGGACGAACAGTTTTAACAAGTTTATCAACGCTGATATATCGTTCAGATGAGTTTTCTGCTGGGCCTGAAATAATTAAAGGTGTTCTCGCTTCATCAATTAAAATTGAGTCAACTTCATCAACAATGGCATAATAAAATGGGCGTTGAACCATTTCTTTAATTTCAAAACGCATATTATCGCGCAAATAATCAAATCCAAGCTCATTATTTGTTGCATAAGTGATATCTGAATTATAGGCGGCTCTTCTTTCGTTTTGTTCCATATCGTGAGTGATACAGCCAACAGTTAAACCTAAAAAGCGATAGATTTGACCCATCCATTCGCTATCGCGTTTTGCCAAATAATCATTAACCGTAACAACATGAACCCCTTTACCCGTTAAAGCATTTAAATAAACAGGCATTGTGGCAACAAGCGTTTTTCCTTCCCCTGTGCGCATTTCGGCAATTTGACCATTATTTAAGATGATGCCCCCTAATAATTGAACATCAAATGGGCGAAGACCTAAAACACGTTTTGCGCCTTCTCTAACGCTTGCAAAAGCTTCTGGTAAAATGCTTTCTAAACTTTCTCCGTTTTGAATTCTTGTTTTATATTCTTGAGTTTTATCTCTTAATTGATCATCACTTAATAATTCATATGATGCTTCCAATTCATTGATTTTTGAAATTGTTTTTTTAAATTTTTTGAGATATCTGTCGTTTGCCGACCCGAAAATACTTTTTAAAAACATAGTGACCCTTTCATCAGCATTTCATCTGTTAATGATTTTTAAATAATGCATTTTTATGCTAAAGTCAAGGGTTCAAAAATTTTATTGTATGCCATAAAAAAAGATGTTTTTATTATGTTATATTTTTTTATGTGATATATTAGAATAGTTAAATTTTAAAAAAGAAATTCTTTTAATTTGTTTTTTAAGATAATGTATTTGATATTTCTAAAATATCTTTTGTTGCTTGGGATTGTGGTGCAAAGGAAAGCAATGAAGTTTGTTCTTGAAGGGCTTTTTTAACCATGGAGTCATAATGAATAATCCCGCCAAGTTTTGGTTCAATATGCAAAAAGGTTTTAAGTGCTGTTAAAAATGTTTGATATGTTTGTTGCCCTTCAGAAATAGTGTCAACCATATTAACTAGGAGTTGAATTTCTTGAGAAGGATCTTCTTTGTTTAAAAGTTGAATAAATTGATAGGCATCCGTTAAAGAAGATGGCGTATTGGTAATTAAAACAAGGTGTTTTTTTGCGCATTTTGCTAATTGAAGAGTGTTTTCATAAATGCCCGATCCTAAATCAATGAGCACTTTATCATAATAGGAAGCTAAAATCAAAAGATCATCCATTAATAATTTGAGTTGAGAAGCGTTTAAATTGGCCAAGGCTTGATCACCAGAATGACCTGAAATAATATCGCAACCCGTATTTATGTCATGTGTAACAGCTAAGTGAAGTGGATCATTCATTTTTATCACATTATCAAGAGTTTCAGTTGGAGAAATGTTTAAATGAATATCAATATTTGATAACCCTAAATCGCCATCAAAAAGAAGCACTTTCAGGCCTTGGTTGCTCAATGCATGAGCCAATGTAACGGCAAGAGTTGTTTTGCCAACACCTCCTTTCCCAGAAGCAATAGAAATAATGTTGTTGCCATTTAAACGATCTTGAATATCTGTTAAAAGTTCTTTGTTTTGTTGGGTGTTTTCTTGCATTTTTTATCTTTCTATATAAGATGGGGAAAAGAGTTTTGCTAAATTATTGGGCGTTGCTTCTATAACGGGGTCAATAACCTTATTTGAAAAACAAAGGGCGGTTAATTGAAGAGGGTTATGAATTAATGTTTGGCATAGCCCTGAATATTTAACATGAGTATCTAATTTTGTTGCAATTAAAAGGTTGCAAGCATTTTTATGAAAGAGGGCTCCTTGTGCAATGGCTTCTTTATCATCCAAACCAGCAGGCATCACTAAAATAAATTCAGCGTCACTGATTTCAGATTTAATGTTTTTTAATTGATGCATATCTTCATTGTTAAATGGATTGAATGCAGGTGTGTCAATTAAAATATAATTGCTTTGAAGCCTTAAAAGCGTTACCGTTTCATTTAATTTTTTTATATCAGTTATTGTTTGAAAAGGAATGTTATTTTCTTTTGAAAAGTTTTCTAAATCATGATTGTTTGGCTGAAGCGAAAGGATACAGGGCTCAATTTTTTCTTTTTGAGCTAATAGAGCCATTTTTTTTAAGGTTAAAGTTTTTCCAACACCAGCATTCCCAATAAAAGCATAAACCTTTTTTAAAGTGATTGGATAAATGGGATTAAAGTGAAACAATTCTTCAAAAGCAAAAGAAAGTAATTTTTCATCATTAGGTTTAACGCTTTTATTTTTTGTTGCTCTTACAAGTCTGTCAATTAAAACTTCATCTAAAGCATGATGTTTTAGAAGATTGGTAAAATATTTCTTTTTTTCAAGTGTTTTTTCTGTTTGAACATCAAAATCTTTTTTTTGTTTTTTTATAAAAACACTTACCTTTACGCCTTGACTAACGCTTGTAACCGATCGGATGACAGCTTCTTTTTTGTAAAGAGTTTCAATAATATTAAGTGCATTCACAAGATTTGGAGCAAAAAAAGATTTGATTTTCATTTTTCCTCAGTTGCTAAAGATTGGAAGGTAAGAGTGTGAAGTGTTTTTCCTGTATTTGGTTGAATCATATAAATTTTACTTATTTTTTCATTTTCTGTTATTGAAATGCATAAAAGATTTTGACAGGCAAAAACATTTTGAATGGTTTCATTTTCAGGGATTGAAAAAAAGCTTTCTTTTTTGGTGAAGGAAAGATTTTGTTCTTGTTTTAGGTTGCTTTTCGAATTCTTTTTTGCTATCTTGTGAAATAATAAGCAAAAACCAATGGCTAAAAGACCAGTCAATAAAAAGACAATAAATTTGACAAGTAATAATTTGTTCATTTTTATCCTCTTATATAAAGGAGTTTCATTATGCAGGAGTTTGAAGACGATTTTGCCCCTGAAACAGTGTTAGAATATCAAAAAAACACACCACTTGTCACTAAAAAAGTGCTTGAAAATGAAAAAAATATGCGTCTTGATAAATTTTTGGTTTCTTGTTTTCCAGAATTTTCGCGCAATCGAATTATTAAATTGATTGAAACAGATTGTGTGACATATGAACAAGATAAAAGATACGCAGATGAACCTGATTTAAAAGTGAAAGAAGGGGATTCATTTGTGATCACTATGCCAGATGCTATTCCAGCAGAGCCAGAGGCAGAAAATATTCCTCTTGATATTTTATATGAAGATGATGATTTAATTGTTGTGAACAAGCCAGCTGGAATGGTTGTTCATCCAGGAGCAGGGAATTATCAAGGAACTCTTGTGAATGCGCTTTTATATCATTGTAAGGAGTCTCTTTCAGGTATTGGTGGGGTTTTGCGTCCAGGAATTGTTCATAGAATTGATAAAGAAACAAGCGGTATTTTAGTTGTGGCAAAAAATGATTTTGCACATGTTCATTTATCTGAACAATTTAAAAAACACACGATTGAAAGGGTTTATCAAGCCTTTGTGTGGGGTGCTTTAAAACAAAAAGAAGGTATTGTTTCTTCTTTAATTGGAAGAAGTTCATCCAATCGGCAAAAAATGGCTGTTGTAACAACAAATGGTAAGCATGCGGTTACGCATTATGAATGTTTAGATATCTATCCAAAAGTTCCAGCTAGTTTTATTAAATGTGTTTTAGAAACGGGAAGAACGCATCAAATCAGAGTGCATATGACTTCACTGGGGCATTCTTTAATTGGAGATAGTGTTTATGGAATGATTCCAAAATCAGCGCCTTCTCAATTAAGATTTTTTCAAAGACAAGCTCTTCATGCTTGCTTTTTAGGGTTTATTCACCCTCGAACAGAAAAGTTTCTTTCATTTGAGGTGCCTTTGCCAAAAGATATGGCTGATTTAAAAGAGTTGCTTGAAAAAAATTATAAGATATGAAAAATGCGTGGTGCCAAGGAAGAAGCACCACGCATCGCTTATTTTTAAGTGGGAGTCTTAAAAATAAAATCTTGCGGTTAATTTAATGTCATGAGAGCGCATGTCTTCTTTGCTACGACCTGTATAACCTTCTTTTGATTTGACACGAGCTTGACCTAAATCAACATATCTATATCCAAGGTCAAGGGACATGCAATCTGTAAACATATGTTCAATACCAGCACCAACTGTCCAAGCAAAGTTAGATTTTGTTGCCCCTTTGGCATCATGCATATCATCTGTTACGTTCCATGCCATACCAAGACCCGCCATTCCGTAAACATTGAAATGATGGCTCATTGGATATGTTAAATAGAAGTTAGCTAAAACAGGAAGAGACCAGACATCTGTTTTTTTGCTTCTATCTGCTTTCATGTCAACATTACCCCAACCGCGATAGCCAACTGTTAAATCAGTTCTGAAATAGTTGTTGATATGATATCCCATACCAACGCCTAAAATTCCAGCATCACCATTAGATTCTGTGCCAAGTGAATAACCACCTTCAGCTAATACATAAGGGCTTTGAAAGTCATATGCAGAAGCTGATGATGCGCTAAAAAGCATCAAGGCAGCAGCAAAGCCTGATAATAAATATTTCTTCATTTTAATCTCCTTTCTTAAAATAAACTGAAGCAATTTTACATTAGGTATGAAAGAAAGGGTTGTCTAGATAATGTATTGAATTTTATGTAAAATAAATATAATGATATGTTGAATCAAATAAAAAAAATAAAAAAATATGGCTTAAAATAACTTCTTGAAAAATTTTTGGGTTCATGATAAAATAAAAAAAAGCAAAAAAGGAGAGATTTTTATGAGTGTAAACGATCGTATTATTCAAAGTATTATTGATAAGGATGAAAATTTTATCTGGGAAGTAACAGGCTCTATCAGAGACATTAAGTTTAATCCTTTTTATTTATTGTTAACAATTTTAACATTTGGATTGTTTGCTATTATTCTTTATTATAATCGCATTTATCATAGTTATATTTTAACATCTCAACGTTTAGTTGTTATTTCAGGTATTTTTTCAAAAGATGTTGATGAAATTGAACTTTTTAGGGTTGTTGATAGTTCTGCTTCGCAAACAATGATTGATGTATGGGCGGATTTAGGGGATATTTATATTAATTCAACAGATAAAACAGGGATGCTTAGAATGCATAAAATTAGGCATCCTCATCGTGTTCGTGATTCGCTTCGTAAACAATATATGGCTGCGCGTCAGAAAAAGGGAACTGTGATTTTAGAAAGTATTAATTCATAACTTTTAATGATTTATCAAAAAAGCATATAATTGTATTTGACAAGTTGAAAAATATTGGTGTAATCTTTTTTTGTTAAACCAATTGAAAGGATTTAAAAATGAAAAAAGTATTAATGATTGCAGCTCTTGCTTTAGTTGTTTCAACATTGTCAGGTTGTATGGGTGAACGTGGTCGCATCGGTGGTCAAAAAGTTTGCACAAATCAATATTTCTTGGGTCTTATTTCTGTTTCAGAATTGTTTGATCCTTGTGGTAAATAAGGTTTGATAAAAAAAAGAGGAAAGGCTATTTGGTTTTTCCTCTTTTTTATTGATTTTATAAAGTTTTTTTGAAAATAAAGAAAAAACAAAAAAACTTCTTGCATTTTAAAAAAAAATTATTTATAATGCATCTAAATTTTGCGGTTATGGCGGAATTGGTAGACGCGCAGCGTTGAGGTCGCTGTGGAGAGATCCGTGGAAGTTCGAGTCTTCTTAACCGCACCATAAAATAAACTCCCTTTTTGGGAGTTTTTTTATTGTTTGGTAACGAAGACTATTACCCGATTTTCTAAGCTCTTTTTTTGTTTTAATAAATCAAAAAAGTCGCTAAGAAACTTTGGGAGCTTGCAGACAAAAACTTGCCATTCAAGGCAACTTTTTGCTTAGCGCTTCTTAACCGCACCATAAAATAAACTCCCTTTTTGGGAGTTTTTTTATTGTTTGGTAACGAAGACTATTGCCCGATTTTCTAAGCTCTTTTTTTGAATGTTTTTCTTGTTAAATTAGTTGTTTTTAAAAGGTTTTTATATTTGACAAGTTGCTTAAAATATGTTAAACTTTTGCCGTTTATAGTAAATTTAATGCGCGAGGAAATTATTTATGAATATCAGGGATGCTTATATAGAGTTTTTTAAAGAAAGAGATCACGTTCAAATTCCATCTGCTCCGATTGTGCCAGAAAACGATCCTTCTGTTTTGTTTAACACGGCAGGTATGCAACCATTGGTTCCTTATTTAAAAGGGGCTGATCATCCAAATGGAACAAGATTATGCGATTATCAAAAATGTTTAAGAACAAACGATTTAGATGAAGTGGGTGATGCTGTTCATCACACGTTTTTTGAAATGCTTGGCAACTGGAGTTTAGGTGATTACTTTAAAAAAGAAAGTTTAACTTGGAGTTTTGAATTTTTAACAAAAAGTTTAAATGTGCCTGTTGAAAAATTGGCTGTCAGTGTCTTTGAAGGTAATGAAGTTGTTCCAGCAGATGAAGAAAGTATTGAAATTTGGAAATCATTGGGCTTGCCAGAAAAGCGCATTAAAATGTTATCTGATAACTGGTGGCCAAATATGGAAGCCACGGGTCCATGTGGTCCAGACTCTGAAATTTTTTATTGGAGCAGTTTAGAACCAGTTCCTGAAGAATTTGATCCAGCTGATGATAGATGGGTTGAAATTTGGAACAATGTGTTTATGCAATGCATGCATCATGAAGATGGTTCTTTCTCAAACTTGCCTAAAAAGAATGTTGATACAGGGATGGGTCTTGAACGTATCACTGCTGTTTTAGAAGGCGTGAAAGATAACTATCAATCTTCTGTTTGGAAAGATGTGATTTCAAAAATCGTTGAAATTGCAAAAGCTCCTTATGAAGGGAATGAACGCGAAATGCGCATTATTGCTGATCATATCAGAAGTGCTGTGTTTATCAGCGCAGATCCAGCAGGAATTAAACCAAGTAACACAGATCAAGGTTATATTTTACGTCGTTTGATCAGAAGAACAATTCGCTATGCAAAATCAATTGGAATTGATTTAAATTCAAATTGGGAAGTTGAATTGGCTCAATTAATTGTTGCAAAATTTGGTAAATATTACCCTGAATTAGAACGCAATGCTCAAGTTGTTTATGATGTTTTAACAACAGAAAAAGTTAAATTTGGGAAAACACTTGATAATGGTTTAAAAGAATTTGAAAAAATCACAGAAAATTTAACTGATAAAAAGTTAAATAAAGATTTGGCATTTAAACTTTATGATACATATGGATTCCCTCTTGAATTAACGGTTGAATTATCTCAAGAAAAAGGAATTGAAGTTGATACAGAAGGATTCCAAGAAAAATTTGAAGAGCATAAAGCAAAAAGCCGTCAAGGTGCTGAACAAAAATTTAAAGGTGGTTTGGCAAGTTCTGGTGAAACGGAAGCTAAATATCATACAGCAACTCACTTGTTAAATGCGGCTTTAAAGAAAGTTGTGAATGAAAATATTCATCAAAAAGGTTCAAATATCACAGCTGAACGTATGCGCTTTGACTTTAACTGTGATCATAAATTGACGGATGAAGAAAAATCAAAAGTTGAGGTTTTGGTTAATGAATGGATTCAAGCTGGATTAGAAGTAACTATTGCTCAAATGAGTAAAGCAGAAGCAATTGCCAGTGGGGCAGAGGCTTCCTTTATTGAAAGATATCCTGATCCAGTAACTGTTTATAGTGTTGGTGATGTTTCTAGAGAAGTTTGTGGTGGTCCACATGCAACGAATACCAACACACTTGGAACATTTAAGATTAAGAAAGAAGAAGCAGTTGCTTCTGGTATTCGAAGAATTAAAGCTGTTTTAGTTGATTAATCTTATGTTAAGCTAAAAATAAAAAAAGCGAGTCGGTTGGCTCGCTTTTTTGTTTATGTTGATTATTTTTAGTGTTTGATATTTTATAAAATAGTTTTTGTTCTTTTTTTATAATATGATTCTAAAGGCGCATTTTTATTTTTTAGCACAGGTAAAAAAATTTGTCAAGAGTTGTAAAAATATATTGATTTTATTAAATTATCTTTGTTTTTTTCTTTTGTTTGTGATATATTTTAAACAACTTGAAACAGTCAAGTTACTATTTTTAAATTAAAGGAGGGAAATATGATTTTTGAAAGTATCTATAATCAACAACAGCCGAATAAAGAGGATTTTAAGTTACCAAATGGTGAGTGTAATTATGTGGCTTATCAAGAAGCATGTGATAAATATGAACTGAGTTCACATCATTACAAAAAGATTTGGCGAGATGAAAAGACTGGCAAGCATTTGTTTACAGAGGATCTTCAATTTACTGAGGGGCCTTATTATCATGAAAATGGTCAAGGTGATTGGACCTCAACTTATAAGGCTCATTTCCCGATAAACACATGGGAAACACCAGAGGAAGTTTTTCGGATTAAACAAAAAGCAGATAGAGAAAATAAACCCTTTCATCATGAAATTATATCCATTGAAGATGAAATGAAAAGTTTTTCTCCAGTAATTCAACAAAAGTGGGAAAATACTCTTACCGAAATTAAAAAAAAGGAATCGATTGATATATATCAACAAGTTTCAAGCGCGCAAAAAGAATTCCTTGTAAAAGCAAGAAAATGGCAAAATTTAGAAGGTGTTAAAGCCAAGGTGGAAAAAAGAAACCAAGATCCTGTTTGGATTTCAATGAAATTGATGGCGCGTGCGATGGTTAAATCTCAACAAAAGAGTATGGCTCGTGCATTGATTAAAGAATATCTGAACCATACAAAAGTTTAAAAGATAAGAAATTGTTTTTTAAGTGTTGATGTGATTTTTATATATCGAAAAGCTCCATTTTTTGGGGCTTTTTTTATGCATTAAAAAATGAAAAATAAAGGATATTTGTTTTTTTAGTTAACGACTTATTTCAAATTTTAAAGTCGGAAATTTAATGGTCGTTAGATTTGCCTGTTTTTTAGCACAAAAATTATGCTTTAAAATGGGCTTTTTTTTGCTTTATTTTTGAGATGTTTTTTAAGATAAAAACATAAAAAAAGCGTTTTTTAACAATTTTTATGCAATTTTTTAATAAAAAATAATCATTTAAAATCAGTTAATTACAAGAAAATGGATAAAAAAGGGTTATTTTTTTTGAAAATTTTTAGGCACGAAATTTTGAAACCATGGTATAATGAAAGTATAGGGGGATGAAAATAGGGAATAAAAAATGACCGTTAAATTTCCGACTTTTCATCTTAAAATTATTAACAAAAGGATTACGCTCATGTAAACATTTTTCATTTTATTTTAAAGGAGGCAATCATGTTTCATTCATCACGCACTACTCTTAGAGAGCTTAAAAAACGTTATCTTAACATTCTTAAAAAATGCCTCCTAGCAAACCTAATGGCTTTTTCTTTTTGTTTGCCATCTATGGCTGAAACAGTAACTGATCCAGCAACAATTGATGAATTAATCAGTGCACTAGAAGATCCAAACAAAAATGTTGTGTTGGAAACATCTGGCAACTATGATTTTATTTTTTCTGGTGATGTAGATTATATTTTTACGGCCCCTAATGATGGAGAGCATAATGGTATTTTTTCCACAAAGTCAGGCGTTTCTTTCTCATTGCAATTTTATGCAGAAAACCCAGATATTTGGTTGAAATTTATAAATGGATATAGTGAAAATGCTGGTGGCGGTATAGGGAATAACTGGATGGCTGGCTCTAATTATTACGTTAAAATGATTTTTGAAAATAATCGAGCAAAAAATGAAGCTGGCGCTTACTCTGATCCTGGTGGAACAACATTTCATAAAGAAACTATTTTTAAAAATAATTATGCTGAATGGGGTGGAGCTATTTATAACAATTATTGGATGGCATTTAAGGCTCCTGTTTCATTTTTATATAATATTTCTGATATTCAAGGCGCTGCAATTTATAATAATTCAAGTGGGTTACTTTCATTTTCAGATTTTGCAGAATTTATTGGAAATAAATCTGGTGGAAATGGTGGCGCAATTTTTACATTTGAACCAATTGAATTTCAAGGACCTGTCAGATTTATTTATAATCGCACAGCATGGAGTGGTGGTGCATATGTTGAAAACAACAAAGGCCCATTAACATTGGAAAACTCATTTTTGTTTGCTTCTAATCTTGCTAATAATAATGGACTATTCAGAGATATATCTTTTAAATCATCTGTTGATGTTTCAGGAGATGGAGGAACTATTGGGACGCTAGAAGGCGGAATTCAAAGTTTGGCAAATACAGCAACTTTTAATAAATTAGGTGAAGGAGTTCTTGTTTTTGGTGATACATCTCACAATGTAAATTTTGCTGGAACTTTTAATCAAATGGCGGGAATGACTATTGCAAATTCAGAAGCCTTTTTCTCAAACGAAAATGCAAAAAATATGATTAATGGGGGAGAACTCAGAACTCATGGTGAAACAATTAATTATAAAGCTACAATAGGAAAAAATGAAGAAACGAATTCCATTGGAACGTTAACTCATTTAAGTTCGTCAAAAAATGTAACAGAAATTAATGATTCAAGCATTTCTTTTTCTGAAACAAATTTAGGTGCAAAACTTGTTTTAGGAGCGTATACAGAACAAATCCAAGAAGAAGAAAAAGAGTTAACAGATAGGTTATTGTCAAATGTTCCTCTTAGTAAGATATTAGAAGAACAAAAAGAATATTATTCTCCAGAAACCAGTGGATTTAATATAGTAACATATTTAGATGATGATGGAAATCTTGTTTCATATAAAGCTGTTGATAAATTATTTACTATTTCTACATTAAAAAATGACACAAAAGCAAAATATAATATTTCTGGAGAATTAATAAATGAAGCAGGAAATATTATTGAGTTTGTTAATTCAGAAGTAACAAGTTCGTTAAATGAACTTAATACGAATGCTATTAATAGGTTTACAAATTCAATTTTAAATACAAAAGATGACTTTAAAATATTTAATAAAATAGAAGTTAATGGCCTCAGTTTTGGGGAACAAACAAAAAAGATAACTCTATCTGATGTTGTGATTGTAGATTCAGGTATATTGAATATTGGAACAACAAAGGTTTCTGCAAATAGTTTAGAGTTCGGAAAAAACTCTGTGTTGCAAGTGATGATAAATGGTTTAGAATATGGGCAAATTTTATCTGATAGTGTTAAGGAAAATAATAATTCAATATTACAATTTAATATAGGTGAAAATTTTGAAGAAGGAACATATACTATTTTTAAAAATATAATTGTTTCTGATTTAACTTTAATGCATGATTTTATGTATCTGGTAGAAGATAATAAAGATGGATCATATACGATTTTATATAATTCTAAAGAAGCTATTCAAAAAAATTATAATACTGATGCATTTGAATCAGAAATCATTCATGCTATTATAAAAAAGAATAGTCTTCATTCAGAATTTAATTTGTTAAGAGATGAAATTATTCAAAATCTACGTTCAACTGATAAAGCTCAAGTTGAAAAAGCCAAAAAAGCCTTAAAAGCAGTTGGAAAATCTGAACAACCATCTTCTCAATCCATAGCCGCAGGTCATTTTAATGAATTAACGAGGGTAATCTCTCAAATGGCAATGGAAAAAGAAGCTGAAGTTGGCAGATCTGGAGGTGAAGAAGCACCAAGAGCCAAGGTTTATATCAAAGGGCTTTATGATAAAACAAAGTCCACGATGGGTGAAGGCTTTAAGGCTAGAAGTCAAGGTGCAGTTTTGGGCGTTCAAAGTGAAGTAATAGAAGCTTTAACTTTGGGAGTTGGGTATGCCACAAGCCAAACAACAGCTAAAGAAGAGTTGCGCCGAACAGAGGTGGACACGAACACGGGCTTTATCTCAGCGCATTATCAACCAAACGCTTGGTGGATGAGTGGATTAGCAACTTATTCCAGAGGTCAATATGATGAAGAAAAGCAAGTTCTTTCTTCA
>JAZOOQ010000057.1:0-17267 GCA_045655105.1 Alphaproteobacteria bacterium
GATGGTCGTCAAGCAGGTGTTCCGTTTGCTCCAGGTGCTAACCCATTGCATGGTCGTGATACAAATGGGGCTATCGCTTCATTATGTTCAGTTGCAAAATTGCCATTTGAACATGCACAAGATGGTATTTCAAACACATTTACAATCATCCCAAGCTCATTAGGTAAAACAAAAGAAATTCAAATTTCTAACCTTACAAGCTTACTTGATGGTTATTGTGGAAATTCTGGCCAACACATCAATGTAAACGTTTTAAATCGTGAAACACTCAAAGATGCTATGGAACATCCAGAACAATATCCACAATTAACAATTCGTGTTTCTGGTTATGCTGTTAACTTCATTAAGCTCACACGTGAACAACAAATGGATGTTATTAGCAGAACATTCCATGAAAAAATTTAATTAGAAGCGTTTTAAAGCGTATCTAAATTGAAACCCAAACTCTTATGTATGTTTTTATACACTGCGAGTTTGGGTTTCTTCTTATCTGTTACTTTAAAATACTTCTCATACCAATCCTTAGATGGTGGGGCACGTCGAACTTGGAGAAAACTTTATCTAATGCCTTTTGAATCTTTTATAATACCACTTCTTTAAGAGTGGTTTTTTTATATACAGCTAACTTTAAGGTTGCCTTTATCTAAATGTGTTTAAGTTTTTTAAATGCTTTTTTTGCTAAAAAAGAAAAAAACTTGCTTTTAAGCCGTTTTTGATTTAAAATTAAAGGAGATGGGGTTAAAAAGATAATCTGCGTATTTGTTTTTTAGGGGGATGATTATGCGCTTATCTAGAACGGTGTTAAAAGAATTATCAAAAAGATATAAAGACGTTTTATTGAAGTGTCTTTGTTTGAATGCATGCGTTTTAGGATATGCAATTTTTTCTTCTTCTAATTTATTTGCACAAACAACTATTCAAGGTGGAACGATTGATGCCCCAGTCAATGCAAATGCTTATTCTACAATAGATGATGTTTTAGAATTTGCTAATGGTGTTTTTGATTTATCTGATATGCAATATAATTTTAAGGGTAGTTCTATAGATAACACGATTAAATTTTCAAATGCAACAGTAAAATTAATGGCTGATTGGTATTATTCTGATCAATATAAGACATATTCCTATTTTTTTGATGATTCATCGGTTATTGACTTAAGGTATGATGAGTATCCAGCAAAGATGACTTATGGGTTTGATAATATGATAGGAGAGGGGGCTTCAGTTGCTTTTTATGTTTCAGAGTCTGCGGGAAAGCTTATTTCTGATCAATTATATTCCGAAACAAGTTATTTAGCAGATTTTGATCCATTGCTTATTTCGATAGATCGTGTAGCGAAAGATAAAGAATATAATCTTGTTCAAGTTTTAGATGGAAAAGCTGAATTTAATCCTTTATTTGAAGGTAAAGAAATTTATGCTGCATCAACAAGTGGCTATGCAAGTCTTTCAAAAGTTGAAAGAAATAATGCTCAAAAGGGGGCTCTTTTACAATCAATTCAATTTATGTATAAGGGCCCAACTAATAATGAAACACTTGCTTCTTTGAATCAACACCAGGGAAATTCTGTATTTTTTCATGATGCGACAACATCATATCAAATATCAGGGGATTTAGGCGTAACTGGTTTTGGTGAAAAAACGGTTAAAGGTGTTGGTATTGATTCAAAAATCGTTATAAATAGTGATACCCCTGTTTCTATGTTTTATCTTAAAAAAGATTCAGAAGACTTGGGAAGAACAACCTCTCTTTTAGTTAAAGATTTAACAATTGACGGTGCAGAATCAGTTTTAATAAGCGAAAAAGAGTCTGGATCTGTTGTATTTAATAATGTGCAAATTTTAGGACAAAATTCAGGACTAATTCAAAATGCCACGTCTTTAACAGTTGAAAATTCAACTTTAAAAAACCTTATTAATATGGATGGAATAGCAACGTTATCTAATTCTATTATTCAAGAAAAGTTAAATGTTGAAGGAGGTAGTGTAAGTTTAGTTGCAACAAATTTAGATGATGTTGTTGAAGTTAAAGGGCAAACAACAGTTTCACTAAATACCAACTTAAATACGAAGGGTCTTGGCACAATTACTTTAAATGGCGTTTCAGGAAAAGGAATAATTGAGAATACGGGTAATTTAACAATCAACTCTGAAGCGCAAAATTTATTGCAACACTCTGAAAATCAATTAAATGCTGTTTCTTTAAGAAATGAGGGAAATTTAAATCTTACTGTTGGAAAAAATATTTTCGATCAAGTTGTCAATAAAGGATCGATGACCAATGAAAGTGAAATGTATATTATTTCAAGCTTGGAATCATCAAATATTCAAGGAGATGGTTTAATTGCGATGGGAAAAGATTCTGTTTTGAATTCATTGGATTCAACAGATATTTTTGAAACAACAAATAATTTATTAAGCGATAATATGGTTTTGGGAAACCGTTTAAAGAAATTTAAAGTTGCTAATTTAACCGTATCCGAAAACTCAATTCTTGATATTAAAAATATTGATGTCACTGTCAAAGAGCTTGTTTTATCCCAAAATTCAACACTTCAAGTTTCTTTAAATGGATTAACAAATTATGGAAACATAACGGGAGAACGTTTAACGGCCCAATCAGGTTCATCTATTCAATTTAATTTGGGGGCAAACTTTACTGGTGGTACTTATCAAATTTTTAATATAAAAGAAATTGAAAGTTTGCCTTTGATTTTAAATTTGAATAAAGATTATACATTGGTTGATTTAAAAGATGGCCGTTATTCATTTGAGTTAAAAAAAGAAGAAAATACCACTTCATTTATTCCACATTCTAATCAAGCACGGGCTATTTTTGCACTTCAGGGTGGAAAGGGAACGAATAACTCATTTAATATGATGCAAGCAGAGGTGTTAAAAGCTTTAGGGTCGAATAATATAGACACTGTTCGTCAAGGTGAGGCAGCAGCTAAATCAATTGGATCAAATTATTCTTCAACAGTTCAATCAGTGTCCGTTGAACAAACAGGGGCATTGATTAATGCAATTGGATTAAATATTCAAGGAGGTTCTCAGATGATTGGTCGATCTGCTGGGGAAGAAACTTCTAGAGCGAGTGTTTGGACAAAAGCCCTTTATTCAAAAACAAAGGATTCCTCTCATGGAAATTATAAAATCTATGGAAAAGGAGGGATTTTAGGTGTTCAAACAAAAGCAACAGATAAACTTACTTTGGGCATGGGGTATGCATATAGTTCTGCTGATATTAAACAAATGGGCAGGAAAACAATTATTGATAATAATACCATTTTTGGATATTTAAAATATCAACCATCTCATTGGTTCGTTGATGGCTTTTTATCCTATTCTCATGGTGATTATGAAGAAGAAAAATTTGTTTTATCATCATATGGCACAGCGGATTATCAAGTGAATGTTTGGGCTGTTCAATCTTTAATTGGATATGATTATAAGTATAAATGTACATTATTTACGCCAAAAACAGGATTTAGATATATGAAAATTAAACAAGAGGGTTATACAGATTCATTCGGAACAAAAGTTCATTCTGCTTCTTCGGATTATTTAACATGGATGATTGGTTTGGATGTTCAAAATTCATATAAAACAATAAAAGGAGTTAAGATCCGCCCAACAGCAGGTATTTTGTTTGGATATGATTTGAAAACAGATGATATAAAAGGCGTAAACATCTTATCAAATGGAGCCTCTTATGTTGTTGATGGAAAAGCATTGCCTCGATTTAGTACGAATGTTAAATTTGGAATTGAAACACGTTTAAATGAAAAAACAAGTTTGAAATTAGAATATTTAGGATCTTTTAGAAACTCATATCAAGATCATGGGGGTATGTTGAGATTGAAATATAATTTTTAATGGGTTTGTGTTCAATATAATAAAAAAGAGCGGATAAGTAATTATCTGCTCTTTTTATAATCTCAATTTTAAAAGAGTTATAATGTGTTTTCAGGGGTTAAAACACCTCTTTGAATTAAGATATTTTTCCCAATGGCAACTCTTTCTCTTAAAGTATTTTTTGAAATTGCTTCTGAATTATTTTTAAATTCGCCATAGGCACTCACAATATAAGTTAACAAGTTATCAAATTGACCATTTTTGTTTAATTGTTCATCAATAGAAACAATGATGTTTTGAAAAGCGCTTACATCCATTGGTTCTAATTTGTTTTCATGAACTGTATAAAAGGTTGAGCTTTTATCATTTGTTTTAATTCTATAAAACTTATTGTTTAAGTAACCTAAAATGATGTTTGTTTTATCAGCTGTGATAATAACAGGCGTTTGGTTATTTTCAGCTTGTATCATTTTTAAATAGGCTTGTTCTGCTGTTTTTAATTCTTTAAGCGTTCTTTGTTCTTGAATTCTTTTTTGAGCTTCTTCTTGTCTTTTTCTTTTTTCTTCTTCTTTTTGGGCAAGTTTAGCTTGTTTTTCAAGCTCTTTTTTCTTTTTTCGTTCTTCATTTTTTGCATCAAAAACAGCTTTATTTTCCATAAAACGTTTAAAATCACGCTCTTTTTTGATTTGTTCTTCTGTGCGCACAGGTGTTTTGGGAGCTTCTTTTGTTATAGGTGTGGAATTAAAGCGTTCTGCTGCTTTTTTGTTTTTTTCAATCATCACATTTAATTGAGAAATAATTTCTTCCGTTAATGGATGTTGTTGAATTTTAGATAAAATTAATTTTAAAAGTTTTTCAGCTCTAAGGCCAACAACATTTTGCCCGCTAAAACGAGTATTTTGATTTTTTTGCCAGCGGATATAAACTTCATTATTTCCTTTTGTTTCGCGCATCACAAGGAAATGTTTGTTATCCAAAATTCCAAAGCAATAAATTGGATCAATGGTAATATGTTCTTTATTGGTTCTATATAAATCAATAGAAGATGGTGTTTGAGTCATAAAAAGCTCCTCTTTATTTAAAATTTTAGCAATTATATCATAAAAATATAATTTTGTAAATATTTTTTTATAAAATACTAATAAGGGCTTTCATATTGATATACCTTTATGGTTGAATTTCTTTTGAATTATAAATTAATTTTAAATCAGTTAAATCCATATTTTGTGGAACCTCAAAAATTAATGTTCCTTGATGAGTGCCTTTTTTTAAAGTTAATTGGGTGAACGGTTTAATATTATATTCTGAAAGAAATTTATCATCTTTTAACCGAGAATAGGTGTTGTTTCCTGATTTTAATAAAATTTCTTTTGATTTAAATGGATCGGCAGATTTATCTTCATTTTTTGCTTGGATTTGAACTAAAATAAATTTAAATCCAGTTTGTGGTTTTTTTTCGCGTTCTTCAATAACACTATCTCCAGTATATAACTCATAGGTTTGTGAGGCAGAAAAAAGATCTTTTGCTTCAAAATCACCTCTCGTAACATGCCAATCACAAAAGGCAAGGGAAGGGATCATATAAAAAGTTAAAAGGAATAAAAATTTTTTCATTTAATGTCTCCTGTATGAATTAAAACTGAATTAGAATTAAGAGGAACAATGACTTCTTGCGTCAAGTAAAATACATTTTGTCCATTTTGATTAAAATAATCTGCCAATTCTAGACCTTTTTTTTGAAGAATTGCTGGTTCAACAACTTCGTTTGCAAAGAATATCTCTTTGATTTTTTCTTCGTCAATAAGAATAGGACTTGGAAAAAATTTTGATTGTTCTTGTTTTACTTTTAATGTGGTTTGAATGCCTGTTCCAATAAAAATATATGTTTTATTTTCTTGTTGTGTTGATTTATCTTGTTTGTTATCCATAAAAACAGCACATCCAAGTGTTTTTTTAGATGCTTCATCAATAAAAATACCAAATCCGTTTGTTTTAATTTCATCAATATTATTAAAAACAATTACGTCATTGAGTTCAAGCAATTCCGGTGTTAAAGAAATAACTTTTCTGACGTTTGTTCCATGTTTGAAAATCATGGAAGGCGTTGGGTGATCAAACCAAATGGTTTTATGTTTAATTTTATTTGAAACAAAAACATGTGTATTTGTTAAGCAATCTCCTTTTGAAATATCAATATTTTCAGCAATGTTGAAAGTGCCATTTTCAAAAACATTTGTGATGGTAACGATATGATTTTGTGGCAAAACAGTTAATTGCATATCTCTTTTTATGATATTTTTATAAGAACCAGCAGGATAATAATATCGTGTAATTTTAAACAGTTTACTTGTTAAAATATGCGCTGTAATTTTATCTTGTTTCATATTTGCATGATCTAGAGCTTGCTCATATAAAAAGTCAATTACTTTATCAGTGTTTTCACCTGTTATAGCGCTAACAGGAATAATATTATATGAAAAACTATATTTATTTAAAATATTTGAAAGATCTGTTTTAATTAAATTAATAATCGTTTCTTTTTTGCTTTCAGGTAATAAATCTGTTTTTGTTAAGCAAATCAAAATATTTTTTAATTGAAATAAATCACATATTTCAATATGTTTCAAAGTTTGTGGTTTGATTCCTTTAGTGGTGTCAACAACAATAATGGCAGTATTGGCTTCTGCGGCCGCAATAGCCATATTTTTGGTATATTGTTCATGCCCAGGGCAATCTAAAATATGGAATCTGATGTCATTGTAATCAAAATATCTGTGAGCAACATCAATTGTAATTTGTTGTTCTCTTTCATCTAAAAGTCCATCTAAAAGCATGGCGGGTTCTAAATGTATTGATCCATTTTTATGTGAGGCTCTTAAAGCATCTTCAATTTGATCTTTTTTAACGTTGTTTGTATCTAAAAGCAAACGACCAATAAGCGTTGATTTTCCATCATCAACATTTCCACAGCAGATAAATTTAAATAAGTGTTTCATTAAAAGTAGCCTTCCTTCTTTTTCTTTTCCATTGATCCTTCTGTATCATAATCAATGATTCTGGTAATTCTTTCTGTATATTGCGATTTTTTAATTTCATCAATAATTTCATCAAGCGTAGTTGCTTCAGATTCAACAGCTCCTGTTAAAGGATAACATCCCAATGTGCGAAAACGAACTTTTTTTAACTCTCCTGTTTCATCTTGAGTGGCAATAAGCATACCTGAGGATAATTGTTTAACACGGCGTTTTTTTGCAAAATAAAGAGGAACAATATCAATATTTTCTTGTTTGATATATTCCCAAATATCCAGTTCAGTCCAATTTGAAAGAGGAAAAACTCTTAAAGATGTTGTGTTAGAATAAAAGGTGTTATAAAGAGGGGAAATTTCTGGATTTTGATTTCTTGGTTCCCATTTATGATATTGATTCCTAACGGATACCATTCTTTCTTTTGCTCTTGATTTTTCTTCATCTCTTCTTGAACCGCCAAATGCGATTTTAAAATCATATAAATCTAAAGCTTTTTTTAAGGCTTCTGTTTTCATAACGTCTGTATATCGAGAGCCATCGGTAAATGGATTTAAATTTTCAGGGTTTTTATAAACAAGTAAATTAATATCCTTTTGAATTTTATCCCTAAAATCATACATTTCTTTAAATTTCCAACCAGTGTCGATATGCATAAATGTAACTGGAATAGGTAAAGGATGAAAAGCTTTTTTAAATAAATGCAAAAGGCAAGAGGAATCTTTTCCGATGCTATAAAAAACAACAATTTTTTCAAAGTCGTTTGAAAAACAAACATCTCGGATTAAATCGATGGCTTCAGCTTCTAATATCTTTAGGTGTTGCATATTTTTAACCTCGTATAAATTTAATAAACATGAAAATATTTGATATAAAAATGATAATTCCGATTAAGAAACATAAAATTCTAGGATTAATCTTTTGAATGATAAAAACAGCCAAGGGGGCTGCTAAAACGCCGCCAAGGATAAGACCTGTTACAATGCTTAAAGATTTAAATCCAAGAACAGAAAAAAAGACAATTGATTGAGTTAAAGTCACAAAAAATTCTGCACTATTAACCGTTCCGATTGTTTTGGTGATTTTTTTTGATTGACCAATAAGTGAGCCATTCACAATTGGTCCCCATCCACCGCCGCAAAGAGCATCGCAAAAGCCACCCAAAAATCCAATAGATGATAACCATTTGATTCTTTTTTTATGTTTAAAATTATTAAGGGCTTTTCTCATTAAAGAAATTCCAATTATAATTAAATAAATCGTGATAAAGGGTTGAATAAAATCTTGTTTAACAAAAGATAAGCAAATAGCACCCATAAGGCCACCAATTATGCCAGAAAAAACAATTTTTTTTAAAAGTTTAAAGTCAATGTTTTTGATCTTTAAGTGAGAAAGAGCAGAGGCGGCTGTTGTGAAAATTTCAGAAAAGTGAATGCTTGCACTGATTTGAAGAGCAGGAATGCCCATAACAGTTAAAATAGAGGCCACAATAGTGCCATATGCCATTCCAATACAGCCATCAATTAAATTTGCGCAAAAACCAATAAGAATAAAACTAATTAATTCTTCCATTATTTTTCTTCCTTAGGATAGAATGAAAAATCTTGAATACCATAAAAATATGTTTCGCCACCACGATAAATAACGGCATCAAAGAGTTTTTCTTTTGTTTTTAAATCAAATCGAAGTAAGCGCCCAGTTCCCCAACCAATTTGTTCATTATCAAGAACAACGCTGGCATAAACACTTACATTATTCGTATCTGTGTTATATATAACGCTGCTGCCAGATGCAGAATAAAATGGTAAAGGCATAAACCAAATAGTTTGAATGGTTTTCTTTTGGGAATCAATTTTATAAACTTGAGCATTTGAGTGAGGTGTTGTGACCAAATTTTTATCATAAACGGAACCAGAGTTATCAAATACACTGATATGTCCTTCTTTTGTTATTTTGCCATCATGAGTTTTTGTTGGCCATTTGAAATCATCTGATTTTAAAGATCCTTCTTGATGTTTTAAAGAGAGGGGGTGTCCTTTTGAATCTAGTGCTGTTAATAATTTATCTTCTAATGATGGACCTTGGCCATTTCTTCCCGATTTTTCAAATCCTTTGTGGGCGGATAAAATAAAAATAGGTTCTTTTGTTGTTTCATGAATTTTGGCAAGGCCTGCATGTCTGCAAGATATTAAAATACCATTATCTGCTTCATCATAGGCAACAGAATTGATATGGCACCAATTATTAAGTCCATAATTTTGCGTATCTGATTTAATGATAACAGATCGATCTGGATTTAAAATTTCGGCCAAATCAATCACATTAACGGTTTTTCCCGTATGATAATCAATTTCAATAATAAATTCGCGTTGTGTTTGAGCCTCTTTTTGATTAAATAAGGCTTTTTGATTGGTAAAAGAACCAATAACTAAAAAGTTTTTATTTGGTTTTTGTGTTAAACCATGAGTAAAGGAAACAAAATTTTCAGGGTAGGTATAGGTTTGTTTTTTTTGTCCTAATAAATCATAACGGATCAGTCCTAAATTTCTATCTTCAGCAATAAGTTCACCATTCATATAATAAAGCATTTCAAAATCGCTTTTAAAACTCATACGAATATGCCCATCTTCATCAAAAACAATCCCATCGTGAATGTAATGAAAAATATTTTGAGTATCTTTTTTTTCTTTAACAATATAAAGAGCCCTTTTTGTGACTTTAGGTGTTTGAATGGTTATAATTTGAGTTTGTTTTTCTTTATTTTTATTGGTTGCTTCAATTTTAATTTTATTTGACGCGTTGGCATATAATCCTAAAACGGGCAATGAGTGTTCTATTTTAAAGTCATTAAAAGAATGGGTAATTGAGGAAGTTCCATCTTGTTTTAATAAGGATAATTTAATGGATGTTTCTTCTTCTGTTGAAAATTTTAATAAAGCAGATAGTTCATTTCTTCCAAAAGGATTGGTAATAATTAATGGTTCTTCTAACGAATAAGCCATTTCTTCATATTGAGCGTTGATTTGATTTAAACGTTCTTTATCATTTTGAACAGCAAAAGCATTTAGCGATGAAAATAAAAGCATAAAAAATAAAAAACGTTTCATTATGATTACCTTTCTTGAATACATAAGCTTTGGGCGGTTGAGGCATTATTTTTATCTGTGTGATAAATTGTTGCGTCATTTAGGTCAACATAATAAGCTTTTTCAGTTCCTTTTATTTCCTCGAGCCAGAAAAAACCGCGATGTCCATATTCCTTTTTGATAGGATAAAAAAATTGATTATCTAAACATCCTAAACCTGTGTTTGTGCAGTTGAAATCTTTTCTGGTTGCCAAACGAAAGTTTTTTCCAATTTGCGTGCAAAATGAACTGGCTGTTGAATGCGAAAATAGCTCGGTTGATAAAACAAAAACTTTTTTGTTGATTGTAATTGGTTTATAAAATCTTTTATGATTGTTGTTTTTTATAGTGTGGGGGAAGATAGCATAATCTGCCGAAATATGAGATGTTTTTATATTGCAATATCTACCTTCATAATTTTCAAAACAAATACAAGCGCCGCTCCAAGAACCAGCGTATCCGTTTAAGCAACGTGAAGGATCGAATTTTTCTTTTTCAGACAAATCCATTAATTTATTTTTTTCTTGAGGAAAAAATAATGGTAATGCCACAATAAGAATAAAAAAAACAAAATATGTGAAAAATTTTTTCATATTTAGCTCCCAATTGCATAGAATGCTAATCCAATTAGGGTGAATTGTAAAGGATAAAATAAAAAAATTTTTGTTGATTTTAATAAATGGATGATATATAAAGATAGGATATTATTATAATAAATAGGATGTATATGACTCAAATATATGTTTTTAAAGGCGATTTGCCTGATAGTATTTCTTTTAAAGAGATGGTTGCTGTTGATACTGAAACCATGGGTTTAAATTTAAAGCGCGATCGGCTTTGTTTAGTGCAGCTTTCTGATGGTTTGGGGAATGCTTATTTGGTTCAAATTATCAAAGGAATTGATTGTCCAAATTTAAAAAGAGTGTTAACAGATAAAAATATTTTGAAAATTTTTCATTTTGCTCGTTTTGATGTGGCAAAGATTTTAAATGATTTAAATGTTGAAGTGGCGCCTGTTTATTGCACGAAGATTGCCTCAAAGCTTTCAAGAACATCAAGTCCTTCTCATAGTTTGAAATCATTATGTTTTGATTTATTAAATGTGGTGTTGGAAAAAGAACAACAAACTTCTGATTGGGGATGCGAAGAGCTTTCCAAGGCTCAACAAAGTTATGCGGCTAATGATGTTCTTTATTTGCATCAGTTAAAAGAAAAATTAGATGGTTTGCTTCAAAGAGAAGGGCGCTATGATTTAGCATTAGAATGTTTTTCATTTTTAGGAACAAGAGCTAAACTTGATCTGCTTTCATTTGATGAACCAGATATTTTTACTCATTAAAAGGAGCGGTAAATGACAAAAGAAGAATTGATTCAAAGTGCCTATCAAGTGATTGATAAAGAAATCAAGGGATTAGAAATTTTAAAACAATCATTTTCTGATGCGTTTGTTCAAGCTGTTGAAAAGATGATGGCTGTGAAAGGTCGAATTATCATATCTGGTATGGGAAAAAGTGGACATATCGGTCAAAAAATTGCAGCGACATTAGCATCAACAGGAACGCCAGCATTTTTTGTTCACCCAGGGGAAGCCAGTCATGGTGATTTAGGGATGTTAACAAAAGATGATTTATTGCTTGCAATTTCAAATTCAGGGGAAAGCAAGGAAATGGCCGATATTATTTCTTATTCCAGAAGATTTGGCATTCCAATGATTGCTATCACCAGCGTGATGGATAGCACGATGTCTAAAGCTGCGGATTTAACTCTTTTGATTCCAGATAAGAAAACGGCTCCTGAAGCATGTCCACTTGGGTTGGCTCCAACAACTTCAACAACAACAACTTTGGCACTTGGAGATGCGTTGGCTGTTGCTTTGATTGAACAAAAGGGGTTTTCTGCCGAGGAATTTAGGGATCGCCATCCTGGTGGAAAATTAGGTAATGTGTTGCTAAGAGCTCGTGATTTGATGGTGAAAGGTGAGGATATGCCTCTTGTCCCACTTCAAATGTGTATGTCTGAAGCGCTTGTGATTATGACGGCAAAAAGCTGGGGTTGCTTAGGTGTAACAGATGAAAATGGCACATTGGTTGGTATGATCACGGATGGGGATTTACGTCGTCATATGGGAAATGATTTGATTAATAAAACCGCTGGCGATATTATGACCAGAAACCCCAAAACAGTTATTGGTGATTTATTATGTGTTGAAGTTTTAAGATTGATGAATGAAAAAATGATCACCAATTTATTCGTTGTTGATGCAGAAATGAAACCGCTGGGATTGTTAACAATGCATTTGTTATTGCAAATGGGTGTTGCTTAAAAAACGGGAGAGTTAATGTTCACATTACGGTTGCTGAAAATAAAAATTCATTCACGACGGGTTTTCATCTTTAAAAGATGTTTACCGATATTTGCTTTTTTATTGGCATCAATGATGATTGTTTGGCCGGCATTTGTTGAACATAAAGATAAATTTTCTGTGGCAGTGCCAAGTGTAAAAAACATTCAAGGTTCTGATGTTGATATGGAAAATGTGCGCTTTTTTTCTAAAGATAAGCGCAACAATCCAATGAATATTGTGGCTGTTTCAGTTCAAGAAATTGATCCAGAAAAAAAGATTTTGAAGTTAAATGATCCTAAAGCAACATATAAAACGGCTGATAATATTTTATTAACATCTGTAAGTTCTTATGGCTTGGCATTCCAAAATGAAAAATATCTTTATTTTGAAGATCAGATTTTATCAACAACGGATACGGGATATGAATCAATCTCTGATAAGGTTACTTATGATTATGATAAAAACACGATTTCAAGTGATTCACCGATTTTTATTAAAGGTGTTGGTGGAATGCTTCGAGCTGAAGGTTTTTTCATAACGGATAAAGGAGAAAATCTTCACTTTAAAGGAAAAACAAAAACCCTTTTGTTTGAAACTGAAAAAAAGATACCTGAAGTTAAAGAATTAACGTTTGATAAACAAGATAAATATTTTAAAGAAAATAAAAATTCTGTGATGGTAACCAGCTCGGATGGTCTTATTATTAATCAAATGTTAAAAACAATTACAGCAAAGAAAAATGCTCATATTTATCAAGCTAAAGAGCATGTTAAAGCTGAAAAGATTATTTTAACGTATAAAAAAGATGTCTATAATAAAAACCAAATAGTTAAGGCTGAGGCTTATCAAAATGCCCAGGTTTTTTCTCAAAATAAAACAGCTCAAGCCGAAGAAATGGTTTTATATAAGGAAAAACAAGATATTTTAATGAATTTGAATTTGGTTCAAAATTATTATAAAGATGCAAAGGCTGATACAATTAATCAAGCTGTTGTATTGAATAAAAAGGCGCTTGTTAAAGAAGATGGATACTTGATCTTGGCAGATAAAATGTATATTTTTTATAAAGCGCTTGATAAAAATAAATCACAGATAGATCGCATTGTTGCTGTTGGAAATGTTCAAGCATCAAATGGCAGCCAACAAATTGAAGGCGGATATGGAATTTATAATCCAACAACAAAAATGATTGACCTTTATGATAATGTTCTGTTAAAACAAGGAAAGAGCGTTTTAAAAGGCGATTGGGCAAATTTAAATCTTGAAACAGGATTAAATACTTTAAAGCCGAAAGAAAGTGATCAAAAGCGAATTAAAGGTAGTTTAGTCGCTGAAGATTTTGAACAGGAAAGAGAGGAAAAATGATTGTGCCGCAACGAGGGCTTGTTGTAACGAATTTAAGTAAAAGTTACAAGAAGCGAACGGTTTTAAAAGATGTTTCCTTATATGTTGAGCAGGGGGAGGCAGTTGGATTACTTGGCCCGAATGGAGCAGGGAAAACAACATCATTTTATTGTGTAACCGGGTTGATTTCTCCAAATACTGGGAAAATCACTTTAAATGGAATTGATATTACCAAGTTCCCAGTTTATAGAAGGGCTCGTTTAGGCATTGGTTATTTGCCACAAGAAGCTTCGATTTTTAGAGGGTTAAATGTTGAAGATAATATCAGAGCTGTTTTAGAAGTTGTTGAAAAAAACAAAGAAAAACGGGAACAAGAATTGGATTCTCTTTTAAAAGAATTTTCAATTGAGCATTTAAGATTTTCGCCTTCAAGAGCACTTTCTGGTGGTGAAAGACGGCGTTTAGAGATTGCAAGGGCATTGGCATCTCGTCCATCATATATTTTGTTGGATGAGCCCTTGGCTGGAATTGATCCGATTGCGGTTGGAGAGATTAAAGAGTTGGTAGCGCAACTCAAAAACAGAGGTCTTGGTGTTTTAATTACGGATCATAATGTTCGTGAAACACTAAGTATTATTGATAGAGCCTATATTCTGCATGACGGAGTGGTGTTGAAACAGGGAACACCTGAAGAAATTATTGCTGATGAAAACGTTCGCAGAACATATTTGGGCAAAAACTTTTCTTTATAAATAAATAGTGAGGAATTTATGACACAAGTGAAAAAAATTGGTATTTTAACAAGTGGTGGCGATTGTTCAGGTTTAAACAGTGTGATTAGAAATGTTGTTTTTGCCGCAAATAGCAGAGGTTGGGAAGTTGTTGGTATTTTTGATGCAACAGATGGTTTGTTTTCAAGACCAATGCGTTATAGAGATTTAAAAGTTGCAGATTTTGATTTCCCATATGCCGCTTTAGGTGGAACAATGCTTGGAACGAATAATACAGGTAATCCACATATTCAAAAAAAAGCTGATGGAACAACAGAAGAATTAACAGATGAAGAATTAAATGAACGTTTTACAGAAGGCGTGAAAGAATTGGGAATTTCAGCATTAGTTGTTGTTGGTGGTGATGGTTCAATGGCAATTGTTAGCAAATACTGCAAAATTGCAGGTATTTCAATGATTGGTATTCCAAAAACAATTGATAATGATGCTCCAGGAACAAATAAAGCCATTGGTTTTGCAACAGCAGTTGGTGTGGTAACAAATGCGCTTGATAATTTAACAACAACAGCAACTTCTCATAATCGCATTATGATTGCTGAAGTGATGGGACGTGGAGCAGGTCACTTAGCTTTAGAAGCTGGTATTGCTGGTTTTGCTGATGTTATTTTGATTCCAGAAGTCAGATATTCTTATGAAAGCGTTGTTGCAAAATTAAAAGAAATTCAAAAACAAGGTAAGCGTTTTGGTCTTGTTGTGATCGCAGAAGGGGTGAAAACACCAGAAGGTAAACATATTTTTGCTGCAAATGGAAAAACATTCCAAGGGGTTTCTCAATATTTTGTTGAGCATTTACAAGCTGAAGGATTTAATGTTCGTGCCAACGTTTTAGGTCATATCCAAAGAGCAGGGGTTCCAGTTCCAGCTGATCGCTTATTGGCAGCTCGTTTTTCAACAAGAGCCGTTGATTTGATTGAACAAGGAGCTGATAACCGTGTTGTTGTTTATCAAGAAGGTCGTGTAACTGATATGGATTTAAATCAAGTGTTAAAAATCGCTAATTCACCAGTTGATCCAAAAGGATCTTTGGTAAAAGTTGCTCGTGCATTGGGCATTTATGTTGGCGAAGAAGATTAATTAACTGTTTGATACTTGCTTTTCATAAAAAAAAGCATTATACTAAGATATGTAACAAAGGAGTTTAAAATGGATAAAATTGAAAAACATTTGAATGCATTAAAAGAAAAACACGCTGAATTAGATGTTAAATTAGCTGAAGAAGAAGCCCGTCCTTTACCGGATAGCTTGAAAATTCAAGAATATAAAAAACAAAAATTGGCTGTGAAACAAGAAATTGAAGCCATTGAAAATAAATAAGAAAATTTTTTAGATAAAAAAAGCCTTCTTTTGAGGGCTTTTTTTTATTGACTTTAGTTTTCTTATTTATATAAAATGCTTTTATATGAATTTAATGGGGAGAAAAGGAGACTTTAATGTTAAAAAATCCACTTAGATTATTTAATCTATCAACATTTTTGCAAACGCAAATTTTAATGTTGCCGGTTTTATTGCTTTTCTATCAAGAAAATGGGTTAACAGCTGGTGATTATTTTTTGTTTCAAGGTATTTTTTCAATCACAGCGCTTTTGTTTGAAATTCCAGCAGGTTATTTAGGCGATATTTTTCCACGTCGTAACATGCTTGTATTTTCATTTTCAATGTTTTTATTGAGATTGATTTTATGGTCATTTTTGGTTGCAGGTGTTCCTGTTTTTAAATCTAATGCATATTGGATTATTTTAGCAGGGGAAATTCTTTATTCTATTTCAAAAGCATCATATGCCGGTGTAGCAGATGGTTATATTTATGACTATTTAAAAAGCCAAAATAAAACCAATCGTATGCTTCAAAAATATGGAAAAATGAATTTTTGCATGTCTGTTGGAACGGCGATCGCTTCTTTCCTTGGGCCTATTTTTTATCAAAAATATGGTTTTGCAACTTTAATCGCAATGGAAATGATTTTTAATATTTCAGCCATTGGATTATTATTCTTTTTGCCTAAAGTTCCTTCTGCAAGAAAAAGAATTAAAGGCCTAAAGGCAAAATATAAAGAATTGTTCACAATTTCGAAAAATGCCCTTCAAAATCAAAAGATTAAATATTATATGTTTTATTCTGGGATGTTGGCGGGAACAACAATGGTTTTCGTGTGGAGCTTTCAACCATTAATGAAAACAGCGGGTATTCCTGTTGTTTTATTTGGGGTGATTTATGCCATTAACCATGGATGTCGCGCATTGGCGGGTATTTTGTTGCCAAAAACGCTTGCTTTTATGTCACTTAAAACATTAGGTAAAGTTACTTTTGCATTGTTTGTTGTTTCATTTTTGTCCTGCGCTGCTGTCGTTCGTTTTCAATCACCCGTGTTGGGTTTTGCACTTTTAACATTTATTTGTATTGTTATTGGATTTCAATGGTCATTTACAATGGCAAATATTTCAAGATTGCATACATATATTGGGTCTGAAGAACGGTCAACAGTATCATCAGTTAATAATATGATTTCAAGGTCTATTGCAGGGGGATTGCTTATTTTATTTAAATTTTTGTTAGATGATATTTCATTGCAAAATTCATTCTTTGTATATTTAACGATCTTCTTGATCAGTTTATATCCGCTTTCAAAGATTTTAAAATCAAAAGAAGCATAAAATGCATAAAAGAAAAAATCCTCACTTTGGTGGGGATTTTTTTTGTGCAAAAATTGTTAATATATTCTTTAAATTATATATAGATTCAATTGGTTAAATTAAATTTTAAAGTCGGAAATTTAAGGGTC
>JAZOOQ010000058.1:0-4956 GCA_045655105.1 Alphaproteobacteria bacterium
CCCCGGCCTCAATTAATTTCAAAGGACAATCTTCATAAGGTCGCCCTAAAGCCCACAAAAGCGCCGTTTGACCATCTGTTGATTGAAGGTTCAAATCCGCCCCAAGGTCAATCAATTTTTGAACAACATCTGCATCTGCACATACTGCCGCTCGCATCAAGAGCGTCCCATTAATTCTCCTGATATCCTGATAATTCAAATCCAGACCGGATTTTAAAAATTCATCTGCAATTTCTTCATGTCCCTCAACAAGCGCCCGATAAAAAGCCTCATTTGTCGCTGCCTTTATTTCATCCAAAATGTCTTTCACATCTTGAAGAGAATTTTGACTCACGGCTGATATGAATTTATGTTCAATATATTTTTCGTATTGCATCTTTTTTTCCTTTTAATCCGTATATTCCCTGCCATCAGCTTTTGTTTGTTGAATATTTTTTCTTGCAATTGCTAATGCATTTGGCGCGCTGTTTAAAAAGCCTTTTTGAATTAAATCAACATCAATTAATAAATCAAAAACCCCTTTATTAGAGGATTGAAAAGCAAGGTTTAATGCCGATTGGCCATTCATATCCTTTAAATCCAAACGCGCCCCTTTTGCCACAAGATATTTAATCATTTCAATTTGCTCAAATTGAACCGCACTCATCAAAGCCGTTTTCCCTTGCTTGTTTTGAAAGTTCACTTGAGCGCCCTTTAAAAGCAACAACCCTGCCATTTTTTCATCCCCATTTTGCGCGGCTCTCATCAACGGCGTATCGCCACTTAACGTTGGCAAATCTGGATCTTTACCGTTTTCCAATAATTTTTTCACAGCGTCTAAATCCCCAGAATCCACCGCTCTAACCAATGCTTGATTTGCTTCTCGTTGTTCTTTTTTCATCACGCCTCCTCTTTGAATGATTGTATATAAAGCTTGAAGATCGTTTGTTTCAACCGCTCTTAAAAATAAAGAAGAAAAATTTGACTCAGCTTGTTTGTTTTGACTGCTTTTGCCTTTATATTTGTTTAAAAGGCTTAAAATTTCTTGCTGATTTTTGGCCATATCAAAAGCCGTTTCCTCTTTTTGATTTTTTAAATGAACATCAGCGCCTTTTGTTAATAAATAAGAAATCAACTCTTGCTTTTTAGAACGCACCGCCCACATCAACGCCGTTTCGCCCGTTAAACTTGTTTGTTTATTCACATCAGCGCCATATTTTAACAATAAAGCCGCCATATTTTTATCGCCATTTTGCGCAGCAATCATCAATGCCGTTCTGCGCCCCAATGCCTCGGTGTTGGCATCTGCCCCTGCTTTTAAAAGAATTTCCCCTGCTTTTTCATACCATTCTTGAGCGGCCAAAAATAAAGCTGTTTTCCCCTTTTTGGTTTTAGCATTCAAATCCGCGCCCTTTTTGATTAATAACTCAATGATTTTTAATTGGTTATACCGCGTGGCCAAATGAAGCGCCGTTTCGTTTAATAAACATCTGCTCTCTATGTTTGACTTTTCAATTAGCAACGAAGCCATTTCATAATTACCTGAAACACAAGCCCTCATCAACGGCGTTTCGCCATATTTACCATCAAGAGAAGGTAATGCATTTTTTTTAAGCAAGTATTTCAATCCTTCTAAATCCCTGCTCTCAACCAAAACATTTAAGGCCGTATCCCCACCCTTATCTTTTAAATTGGGGTCAACGCCTTTTTGGGCCAATGCCAAAATGCTTTTGATATCTTTTTTTTCAATGGCCACGATAAAAAGATTATTCAAGGTTTTTTTATTCGAGTCTATGTTTAAATTTTCAAAATCCAAATCTTTTTCGCTCATTTAAAAGCCCCTAAAAAAATAAATTTAAAAAAAACTTTTTTTCATCAAAATGCTTCAATTCGCCAACATAAAAAAGGCTCTTTATTTTATAATAAAGAGCGTTATTTGTCAAGTTATTTTTATATAATTAAAAAATCATTCTTTTTCGCGCTTTAAATTAAAAAGCAACACGTCTTTTAATATCTTTTTAAGATGATCTGATTTCTTCAATGAAATGGGGGTTAAATAAAGCTCTTTTCCATCTGTTTTCAATTGATAAATTTGATGTTTTTTTGCCTCTTGTGCTGAAGCAAAAACCTTTCCGTCATCATCAAAAAAAGCCTCTTGAACCCCCTCTTTTTGAGGCGCAACAACTTTTTGATCTTGATTTGTTTTTGACTTTAAATTTTCAGTTAAAGATAAAAGTTTAATGCTTTCTTGTGACCCACGCTCAACGGCATAATCCAACGCGGTTTTGCCATAAATATCTTGAATCTTTTCATCTGCATTATGCATCAATAACGTGAAAACCGTTTCTGTATATTCGTTTTTAACGGCGCGCATTAAAGCCGTGCGCCCTTTTTTATCTTGATGATTGATGTTTGCCCCTGCATTAATCAACATTTTTACCAACGAAGAATGCCCCAAATCAGCCGCCCAAGTTAAAGCTTGCCACCCATTTTGATCTTCCAACGCCAAATTGGTTCCTTCTTCCACCAACCAAGAGCAAATCTTTTTATTCCCTCTTCGAATGGCAACAATTAAGGGCGTCCACCCCTTATTGTTTTGAATATTTAAATTGGCTTTTCGTTTAATTAACAGCTTGGAAATTTCTTCATATCCATAACGAACAGCCACATGAATTGCTGCTTCTTTATAAACATCTTGGCAATCCAAATCCGCCCCTGCTTTCACCAATAAAGACGTTGCTTTTTCATAGTTTCCTTGAACCGCCATCATCAAAGCAGATCGTTTTGTATATGTGTTTAAAAGATTTAAATTAGCTTTATTTTCAATTAAATATTTTAATAAATTAATGTCTTCCTTTAACACGGATAAATGAACAGGCGCATTGCCATCTTTATTAAAAACTTCGGCGCTTAATCCTTTTTCTAACAATGGGATAATCAAATATGTTTCTTTATTTTCAACTGCTTGTTGCAAACTTTCATTTAATGCTTTTATATTTTCTTTCATTTAAACCTCTAAAAAAAATCTTTCCCCTAGCTTTAAAAAAAACTCATTTTTTTAAGCCAAGTTCTTTTTTTTATTTTTTAACCTTCTCGCTGATAATCCCTTGTTTTATTGCCATTCAAAACTTTTTGAGTGTTCACCTTTAACGCCCCTTCTTTTAAAAAGAGTTCATTTGTTAAAAAAGAGAGGATATGAGGAGCATCAACTTCTTTTGCCTTTTGAATGGCTTTTTGAATCATATCCATCTCCTCAAAATTCATGAGTTTTTGCATGGCTTCAAACCCTTTATTTTCAACAGCATAAATAATCGCTTCTTTTCCTTGATGATCCACCAAAGAAGGCTCTGCTCCCATATAAAGCAACCATTCAATCATTTCAGCGTCATTCTTTTTGGCCGCCCACATTAAGGCCGTTTGCCCCGTTTGATCTGGTTGATTCACATCAACTTCAAAGTTGTTGGCTAACATTAAAAATGCTTGTTGCGCCCCCTCTTTAGCTGCCATCACCAAAGCTGGCACCCCTTCTTCGTTCATGCCTCGCGCAAACTTATCTGTTAACGAAAGATCCCATATTTTTAAAGCATCATTTTCTTTAATAGCTTTAAATAACTTTTGATTAGCTTTAATTTTTTCATCAATAAAATCAATAACTTGTTTATCATCAATTTTTAAAACATCTTCTTTTTTAAGCCCATAAAGAAAGGCCCCTTGCTTTAACAAATCTTCCGCTTTTTGCAAGCGTTTTTCTTGCAAAGCTTGATAAAAGTTTTCATCTAATTCTTTTTGACTTAAGCGATCCCACAACCCTTTTTTAACTTCTGGTCCATAATAAACCAAGGAGTCAATAAGCTGAAGATATCCTTTTAAAACTTCAACTTTTAAAGGATCATTCCCCTTTAAAACTTTTTCTTTCAAAATCTTTTCTTTTAAAACTTTTGCGCAAGAAACGCCTTCATTATCCACAATTCTGGCATCAGCCCCATATCGAATTAATGCTTTTGCAATTTTAAAATTTTCATATTTCAAAGCTTTTAAAAGCGCCGTTTGCCCGTTTGAATCCAAGGCATTGACTTGCGCCCCTTTGTTTAAAGCATGTAAAACAAGATCAAAATTCAAATCATCAACTGCTTTAAATAATTCTTCATTTAACTTTTTCAAATTTTCTTTTTGCATTTCTTCCCCCTTAAAAGTATTTGGGTTTCATTTTTTTAAGAATGCTCTCTATCCCCCACTCTGGCTGCTTGATATTTTAAACGTCTGGATTGAACAACGCTAAAAACAAAACCATCATTCAAAACATTTTGTCGTTTACCATTATATCTATTTTGCCCTTCTAAAACATTTTTCAAATAAAATAAAGTGGCATATAAAAATGCATCTGGTTTTTCTGGCGCCACCATGGTTTTTGCCATTTTTTTCACCATGCGATCATAAACACTCACCCCATTTGAATCTTGCGCCAATAAATCAGCGCCTTGTTTCACCAAAAGCTCTGTCATCTTCATCAAACCTTTTTCAGCAGCTAAAGATAAAGCTGGCACGCCTTCTTCATCTTTTGCATCCACATCAGCGCCCATAAAAATCAAATCTTTCACTTCGCTTAACTTATTGTATTTAATATTATAAATCATTAAGTTATCTAAATGCTTTTGATAGGTTTTTGAATCCATGTTATCCTCTTTTAACTTCATTCATCTTGATAAAAAAAATTTTTTAGCACATTTTTTCAAAATTTTCAACAACTCTTTCATATAAACCTTATTTTAAAACATCTCCTCTCTTTTTTAATTCTTTTTCACACCGATTTTAACCAAAATTTCATTCCATTTTTGAATATGGATACATCCTTTTCTTTTTGAATCGATAAAAATCACCCCACTTTTTACCCATATAAAAATTTTTACTCCCACCTCTTTTTTTTGATCAAACACCAATTTGCATCGCCCCTCCCTTACCCCTCGCACACTAACTCCG
>JAZOOQ010000059.1:0-78021 GCA_045655105.1 Alphaproteobacteria bacterium
TTTTATGAATTTTAGAAATGAAGTTTTAACAAAAAAAGGAGAGCATTTGCTCTCCTTTTTAATAAAGATACTTTGTAATATCAAACGGATATTCTTCTACCAATTCAATGAAAGCATCATAATTATATTTCATTTTTTTAACACGATAATCGATTTCAACGATATATGCTTCATCAACGTTTTGAAGTTTTTCTTTAATCTTTTCTGGAAGATAATCCAAAATAACGATATCTGTTTCTGAACGATATAATAAAGCATGTTCTTTACCATCGTAAAGAATTTTTGGTTTAACTGGATCTTCTTCTTTTACCGAAATGGCAAAAACAATTTCATCATCACGGGTCGGAAAAATAACATAAGCGTCTTCTTTTTCAATAGAAAACTCATTTTGATACAAACTTGTCATGAAAAATTATCTGCCCCCGGATTTTACCATTGATTGAAAGTGAGAATTCTGATTTTGAAGGGTTTTTTCTGGTTCACCTTTAAGATAGCTTCCTCCAAAATATGCTGTTTCATCTAAATTATATTGGTCTGCAACAATGGGATAAGCATCGGCAAGCATTCCAAAAGCAAGTTCTGAACGGGCTTGATTTCTTGTTTCAATATCAAGAGATGTTTCTAAAGTTTCGGTCATTTAAAGTCTCCTTTTCTTACCTTTTTTTTGCCACTCTATCACAAATCTTAACGCTCGTCAATAAGTGATTTGGTGCTTTTTTCATTTTTTTAAGTGAGCTCTTGGATGTGCTTTGTCATATACATTTAATAAATGAGCTTTATCGATTTCTGTGTATAGTTGAGTGGCGGCTAAAGAGGCGTGACCCAATAATTCTTGAACCGTTCTTAAATCGCCGCCACCTTGCAAAAGATGCGTTGCAAAACTATGTCGCAAGGCATGAGGTGTAACAGAATCTGCAAGCCCTAAATATCTTCTGATAAAACGCACATTTCGTTGAACAACTCCCGCATTTAACCGTTCACCTCTAGAACCAATAAATAAAGGAATATTTGGATTTTTGGAAGGAAGCAATTCCAAATAATCTGCAATCGCATTTTTAACCATGGGTAATAAAGGAATAAGGCGTTCTTTATTGCCTTTGCCTAAAATCACAAAGGCATCTTTATCCAGGGGAACATCCATTCGGTTGAGTTGTAAGGCTTCATTGATGCGAAGACCACATCCATAAAGAAGCATATAAAGAGCCGTATCTCTTTTTTCTTGAAAGGAATCTTTTGCAACATCTTTTACCGCTTTTAAAAATAAAAATGCATCATCAACAGAAAGAGGTTTTGGCAAAACTTTTGGTTTTCTTCCCGTGTGAATAGACATGACGGCGGTGTTTTCAAAAAGGCCTTCGCGAGAGCAAAATTTAAAGAAATTTCTTAAAGTTGACATACCTCTAGCGATGCTTGATCTTGAAATGCTGTTATCACTGCGCCAAACCAAAAAGGCTCTGAAATCCGTAACAGTCATATTTTTTAAATCAGGTATATCGGCAACTTTTTCATTATATTCAGTAAAGAAATGGAAAAATTCTTTTAAATCTCTAAGATAAGATTCTCCAGTTTTATCAGCCAGCCTTCTTTCGGATAGTAAATGGCGTTGCCAATCGGTAATCACTTTTTTTAGTTTTTTACTGGTTGTATAAGAAAGTGGCTTGTATTCTTCCATATTTTTTTGTATCCTTTTTTAAACGATAAGAAAAGTATATAAGGTTTCAAAAAAAATGCAACAGATATCTGTTCTTTTTCCAACACCGCTTGGATGCTATGATTATATGAGTTCAACAGACTTGCCTGTGGGCACGTTTGTTTTGGCCCCATTTGGAAGAAAAAAGTTGGTGGGCATTGTGTGGGATAGAGCGCCAAACACGCATCTTGATAAAAGCAAAATTAAAGAGATATTAGAAGTTCTTCCTTATCAAGCGCTTCCTTTGGAAACGATTCAATTTGTTAATTGGGTGAGTGCCTATACGTTGGCTCCATTGGGTGCCGTTTTAAAAATGGCATTACTTACGGATTTTGAAAAAGAAAGCAAAAAGCCACTTTCATTTAATAGACCAGATCCCAAACATAAAACTCTTTCGTTTTCAGAGAGTCAATTAGCAGCAGTTGAGCAGATTTCAGATCAAATTTTAAATGGATTTTCTGTTTCATTGCTGGATGGGGTAACAGGTTCTGGAAAAACAGAAGTTTATTTTGAAGCCATAGCAAAGGCCATTGAACAAGGCGGTCAAACGCTTGTTTTGTTGCCTGAAATCACATTGACAACAGCTTGGCTCGATCGATTTGAAAAGCGTTTTGGAGTAAAACCAGCAATATGGCATTCAGGGGTAACGCAAAAACAACGCCGTGACACATGGCAAGCTATTTTAAAAGGCGAAGCAAAAGTGATTGTTGGGGCGCGTTCAGCTTTGTTTTTGCCCTATGAAAAATTAGATTTAATTATTGTTGATGAAGAGCATGATCAATCTTTTAAGCAAGAAGATGGCGTTCTTTATCAAGCAAGAGATATGGCTGTTGTAAGGGCAAAGATTGCAAATTGCCCAATTGTTTTAGCTTCGGCAACACCAAGTATTGAAACATATTGCAATGTGGCGCAAGGAAAATATTATCATATTGAGTTGAAAGAACGTTTTTCAGGCGCTGTTTTGCCAGATATCAGATTGGTTGATATGCGCCAAAAAGAAAAGGGGCCTGTTCGTTTTATTTCTGAAGAACTTAAAAAACTGATTGAAGAAAATATTCAAAAAAAAGAGCAAACTCTTTTATTTTTAAATAGAAGAGGATATGCCCCATTAATGCTTTGTCGTTCTTGTGGGGAAAGAATTAAGTGTCCACATTGTGCGGCTTTTTTAGTGGAACATAAAAAAAGAAATGTGCTTCAATGCCATCATTGTGGGTATATGCGAAAAGTTCCAAAAGAATGCCCAACTTGTGGTCAAACAGAAACACTTGTTTCTTGTGGACCTGGCGTTGAAAGAATTCATGAAGAAGCTTCACAATTGTTTCCAACTGCTAAATTATGTATGGTAACTTCAGATACCTTGAATAATCCAAAAGAATTTTCGGGGTTACTTGAAAAGATTAAAAACAATGAAATTGATATTTTGATTGGAACGCAAATTTTGGCAAAAGGTCACCATTTTTCAAATTTAACTTTAGTTGGAGTGATTGATGCAGATATGGGGCTTTCAGGTGGCGATTTAAGAGCAGGAGAACGCACCTTTCAGTTGCTCCATCAGGTGACGGGTAGAGCAGGGCGCGAACAAAAAAAGGGAACGGCTGTTTTGCAAACATATGTGCCAGATAATTTGGTGATTCAATCGCTTCAAAATAATGATAGAGAAACCTTTATGGAACAAGAAGTTATGACCAGAGAGATGTTGCAAATGCCCCCGTTTGGTCAGCTTGCAGCCATGATTTTAAGTGGAAAAAATGAACAAGCAGTTGTGGATACGGCTAAAAAAATTGTTTCTATGGCGCCCTTTTTAGATGGTTTTGATGTTTTAGGGCCAACTCCAGCGCCAATTGCTTTATTAAGAGGAAAGTTCAGATATCGCTTGTTGATTAAGGCTCAAAAAGATGTTAAAATGCAAAATATTTTAAATTGTTGGATGAATAAAGTGATTATTCCATCTAATGTGAGTTTAAGAATTGATATTAATCCATATAGCTTTTTTTAATGGAGAGTGAATGCAAGAAAATTTATTTGATCTTGAAGAATCGTTTAAAGATAAAGTAAAGAGATTTTTTTCAGCACTTTGGTTCCCTTTATTAAAATTTTTATTGATAAGTGGATTGTTGTTTTATTTTAAAATAAATGCCAAAACAATTCTTTCTAATCAGTTTGAATTAACTCATGAAAAAGATAAGGCAACTCTTATTTGGGAAAATTTTCAACATAATAAAGAAGAATTGTCTCTTTCTATTAAAAAAATTATTGATTATATAGGATCGGCTTCTTCTGGTGCATTGGCAGAAGCAAAGATTTATTCATTGGAAAAAATGATTTCTCTTTTTTCTAGCCTTATTGAATTGGGGATAACGTTATTTTGGGTTTATTTAATTTTTTCTTTTTTTTCAAATGTGGTGCAAGAATATAGCAAAAAAGATGAGCAAAATGAAATTGCAAATTTAGTTGTTAAAAAGCTTTTGCCTATTTTAAAAAAGGATTAAAAGGAATAATGAATTGTTTTTATTCCTAAAAAACAAAAAAAGACTTGATTTTTTGAAAAAAATTTTGTAAAATCACAAAGCTTTCCGATTATCCTTGCTCTTGATAATATCGGACAGGGGCTATGTTTCAGGCAAATTATTCATGTGGAATGGTTTGTTTTAACCGAAACGAGAAAAACCAAAAGGAGAAATTATAAATGCCTTTTTATGAAAATGTATTCATTGCCAGACAGGATTTAACACCGGCAAAAGTGGCTGAATTAACAGACAAATATGCTTCAGTTGTTGAATCAATGGGTGGTAAAGTTTCAAAACGCGAAAATTGGGGTTTACGCAATTTAGCTTACAAAATTCAAAAGAACCGTAAAGGTTATTACACATTAATGAACATCGATGCTCCAGCTGATGCTGTTATCGAAATGGAACGTTTAATGCGTTTGGATGAAAACTTGATTCGTTATTTAACAATCAAAGTTGATGAATTGGAAGAAGGTCCATCAGTTATGGTTGAATCAAAATCCAGAAAATTCAAAGCAGAAGAAAAATACGATGTTGAAATTTCAGAAGGAGATATGTAATGGCTGATATCAAAGGTTCTTTCTTCCATCATAAAAAGTCTTGTCCGTTCTGTGGTGAAAATGCACCTAAAATTGACTATAAAGACATTAAACAATTAAGCCGCCATATTTCAGAACGTGGTAAAGTTGTTCCAGCTCGTGTTTCTGCAACATGTGCTAAACACCAACGCGAATTATCAAAAGCAATTAAACGTGCTCGTTTCTTAGCTTTATTACCATTCGTTTCAGAATAAGGAGAATAAAGATGGAAATTATTCTTTTAGAAAAAATTGAACGTCTTGGTCAAATGGGTGACATCGTTAACGTTAAAAACGGTTACGCTCGCAACTATTTGCTTCCACAAAAGAAAGCATTGCGTAAGACTAAAGACAATTTGGCTCTCTTCGAAGCAAAACGCAAAGAATACGAAGCCTATAACTTGAAATTAAAAACAGAAGCTGAAGCTTTGGCTGAAAAAATGCAAAATCTTTCAGTTGTTATCATTCGTCAAGCTGCTGAAACAGGCCAATTATATGGTTCTGTTACAATGCGTGACATTTGTGAAGCAATTCACGAAGCTGGCTTTAAAGTTGAAAGACAACAAATTGTAATGGGTCAACCATTCAAAAACCTCGGAATTTTTGATGTTCGTTTATCATTACACCCAGATGTATCACAAACAGTTCGTGTAAACATTGCTCGTTCTGAAGATGATGCAAAACGTTCTTTCAAGAAAAAAGCTGACTCTGAAGCAAAAGCTGCTGCTGAACAAGAAACAGCAACAGAAACAGTTTCTGCTTAATCTTTGTTAGATTATTTAAAATTGCCCTTGTTTTTACAAGGGCAATTTTTTTTATGGGATTAAGTAAAATTCTTCTATCTTACAGAAGAAGATATATGAAATTTTTCTCAGTTGATTGTGGTGGCAATTTGTAAAGTCAGACATTTGTCTAAATAAAATGATAACTCTTTATACGGACAGAAAGCTGTTTATGATACTTGGGAATATTGTGAGGTAAAATGCCAAAGAATATGTGAATGAAAGTATGTCATTTGAGTTTAATCTGGATGAAAGTATTCTTGAAAAAAAAGAAAATAACCTTATAAAATATATATGAAAAAATTATTCACAAAATTACTTCCCTTTTTGGTTGCCTTTTGTTCTGGAATTTGTTTGTATATTTTAGCAGATAAATATGTGGCTGATAACGGATTAAATAATTTATTGGTGAATGTTGCTTCTGGGTTGGTGAGTATTCCTCTTGTTTTTATTTTTTATGATGTTATCAATCAAATAACTTCAAGAAAATTGCATAATACTTTATTTGAAAGTGTGAGTGTTGAGATTAATAGTCAACTAACGCTTTTAATAGATTTTATTTGCGGTTTACTTCAAATGCAAAAGCCAACAAATATATCAGAATTAGATGATTTTTTGGAGCTTGAAAATAGCGAAATTTATCAAAAATTAGTGGTTCAAAAAATGGATGAACAGTCGCTTAATAAAATTAAAAATGAGCTGACCAATATTATTCATAAACCGTCTACTTTTGAAATTTTAACAGAAAAGCAAATTGCCGCATTATTAAATATTGTTAAAGAAATAACTTTTTTAATAAAAAACTTAAATTCTACAACGGATAAAAAGGTTAAACATAAAAAAATAGTTTCGCTTAATATTGAATATATTATTGAAAATATTCTTGTTTGGATTGAAAATGGCAAAAAAGAAGCTTTAAGAAACCATGGCAGGTTTTCGCTATCAGATATCAATAAAGAAGATCAAAAATAATAAATTTTAATGAGATAAAGTATTAAAAAATGAACGGGATAAAAAAGATAAAAAAGCCACCATGGTTTTAAAAATCTTTTTTGATTTTCTTGAATATATTGGGATTGATATAATAGGTAAAGAGTTGTTAAAAATGAGACCAAAATAAAAGGGATCACAATTCTTGGATATGTGAAAAGATGTTCAGCGTTTAAAAGAATAGCATCAATTAAGGATGTGAAAATAAAAATCTTTTTATTTGTTTTAAAATAGGCGTAAAAAGAAAGAATTAAAATAAAACCAGTAAGATCGTAATCGCATATATAAGAAAGAGAGCCAAATAAAATTAATGCGAGTGATGAGATGAAAAATTTTAGAAAGGGGCTCACCTTTTCTTGAGAGATTTTTTCAATGATTAAAAGAGTGAAGATAGCAATTAAAAAAGACCAAAAAATGTTTAAGTGAAAATACCCTTTTTCTTGATAATCAAATGGGGCTAATAGCAAAGTGGAAAAGAGGGCGAATGGAAACAATCTTTTTATATATTTTTTAAAGATATTTTTTTTTGCAAGATGATAACAAAGCAAAAATGCAAAAAGAGGAAATGTTACCCGTCCAATAATGCGCAAATCAATGATATGGTGAAATAAAACGTGACCAATATGGTCAAGTAACATTGTTATAAGAGCGATAATTTTTAATACATCAAAATTAAGGCTATATGGGGATGTTTTTCTTAGGTTATTCATAAAAAAAGAATAACAAATTTTATTTTTAATCGCAAGAATTTTATTTTTTTGTTGAATGATGATAAAACATTTTGTATGATGCAAAAAAAAGGGGAGTTTCATGCGACATATCACATCTGTTCTCGGGTTGTTAAACCTATCCGTTTTCTTTAAAAGTCATTTGTTTTTATTGCCTGTTTTGTATTTGTTTTATACATCATGTGGCATCACTTTAGCTGATTTCTTTTTAATTCAGGGGATCAGTTCGTTGACTTGTTTATTGCTTGATGTGCCTATGGGGTATATTGCTGATCGTGTGAGCAAAAAAAAGATATTGATTTGTTCAAATCTGGTATTGGTTTTAAGGTTTTTGTTGCTTTATTTCTTTCCAACCAAAGAAATTATTTTCTTGGGTGAAATTTTATATGCCTTTGTGATCGTTTCTTTTGTTGGTACAGGGGATTCATATATCTATGAATTTTTAAAAACTGAAAATAAAACAGTTGCCATGCTAAAAAGATATGGAAGGCTTTATTTTTGGATTTCAATTGGAACAAGTATTTCTTCCTTAACAGGTGCTTATATTTATGGGGAATTAGGGGCAAAAATGGTTATTTTGTTGACGCTTATTTTTACAAGTATTTCAACATTATTGCTCTTTTTTATTCCAGATATTGATGTTAAACCAAATAAAAATTTGGCAACAATGCGTCAAAAATATCTTTCAATTTATTCTGAAATGCGTCAGGCCTTTAGAAGTAAAGAATTTATAAATTTAGTTCTTTTTTCAGCCTTTTTAACCGCAGCATATCAAATTTTTATGTGGAGTATGCAACCAGCGATGAAATTGGCATTGGTGCCTGTAACATTGTTTGGTGTGATTTTCTTTTTAAACCATATGGCACGGGCAAGTGGCAGTTATTTTGCGCATAAAATTTTGAAAAAATTTAACTTGATTAAACTTGGCTGGATTGTTTATGCTGGATTTGTTTTAAGCTTTTTAGCCATGATGGGTATTGGAGAAAAAACACCACTTGCTGTAACCATTGCAATCCTTATTTTTATTTGTTTAATGATTTCATTGCAAGTCACTTGGCTTATCAGTGCTATTGCTCGCATTCATGAAATTTCAACGTCTAAAAACAGGGCATTTTCAGCCTCGGTTAATTCAATGGCTGGGCGTTTATTAACAGCTGTTTGCTTGATTTTATCTAAGTTTATTTTAGATGGAAATCCTTTAAGCGTGAACCTTTTTATCTTTTTGATTTTATTCCTTCCATCTGCTTTCATTTTAAAAAAATGGAAAGTTTGATATTTTTTTGAACAAAAACAATAAAAAGCTATCATATTATTTTTTTTTCTGTTATATTTAGGTCAGATACCAATTTTTGGTATCTTGAGTGCCTTATTGGGTGCAAGAGGGCTTTGAACGGCTCATATACATCTCGGCACGGATGATGCCGAAAGGCTATATTGCTTTTTGCAGTAGGCTACATCACCTCGACTATGAATATGGTCGGGGAGCTTGTGGCGTATGTCCAAAAGCTTTATGACCGTCATTTTTGCGAATCATGGCTTGAAAGGCCACGAGAGTCATTTAGATGTATATGATTGTTCAACTCTCCGACCACCTTATTTAAGGTGGTTTTATCTTTTTGATATGAAGGAGAAGATCATGGCCCAATCATTGATTGAGCTGCTGCCAAAAATAGTTGCAGAGGGAAAAAAAGAAGTTGAACGTATTTTTGAACGGTTAGAAAGTAATAATAAGATATTGTTACAGACAAACGAATATGTTTTACCAATTGCAAAAAATAAAAATTTATTCACAGGTAATTATCAAGATATCAATGAAAATAACTGGTTTAATCGCCTTTGTTATGGCGATAATTTAATGGTTATGCAAGCCCTCTTAACAGGGGATAAATCAACAGGATTGCCCTCTATGCGTGGGAAGATAGACCTTATATACATTGATCCACCCTATGATTCAAAAGCAGATTATCGCACAAAAATAACTCTACCAAGTGCAGATATAGATTTAAAACCAACAGTTGTTGAGCAGTTTGCGTATGCTGATATGTGGAAGGATGGAACAGTTAGTTATTTAAAAAACCTATATCCAAGACTTTATTTGATGAGAGAACTTTTATCAGAAAAAGGTTCTATTTATATTCATGTGGATTGGCATGTTGGACATTACGTTAAAATTTTAATGGATGAAATATTTGGTAAAGATAATTTCGTAAATGAAATTATTTGGTATTATAAAAACGCAAGTAGGGGAAAAAGGAAATTAGCTTGTTCTCATGATAATATTTTTTGGTATAAAAAATCTTCAGAGTACATTTTTAATTTGACTGAAATTTTGGTCCCATTTGAAAGTGGAATGACAGAGTGGAGGTATAATCAGGGTGGACAAAAAAACAAAGAGATGCCTAAAGGAAAAACTCCAGATGATGTATTTGAAAACCCAGACGATGAATTTGAAAATAATGTAGTAATCCTTCCATCTTTAAATGCTATGGCCAAAGAACGTGTTGATTATGCAACCCAAAAACCAGAAGCTTTATTAGAAAGAATAATCAAAGCATCCTCCAATGAAAATTCTATTGTTGCAGATTTTTATGCAGGCAGTGGAACAACAGGAGCAGTTGCTGAAAAATTAGGTCGCCGTTGGATTATGTCCGATATTGGAAAGCCATCCAATATGATCATTCGGAAACGTTTGATTGACCAAGAAGCTAATCCATTTCTTTATCAAGCTGTTGGAGATTATCAAAAGGAAACATTTGCGACAACAAAAGAGTTTAAACGAGTTGGTGATTTATCACAAGTTGTGCTCAGTTTATTTGGAGCAACTCCATTCTTTGATGAAGATATGCCAAAGAATTTGGGGCAGTTAAAGGACAGTAGAACTCTTGTTTATGTTGATAGTCCTAATAAAATGACGGGATTATCAACCCTTAAAAAAGCGCAAGAACTCAAAGAGACCTTTTTAGGCGGCTGGAATAAAGTTGTTGTTTTAGGGTGGAATTTTGTGTTTGACATTGCCGAAGTTATTAAACAATTTAATCCAAATCAGTTAGAAGTTTTGGTTATTCCCCCTGATTTACTTTCTCAATTGAGCAAAAACACAAGTTATAAAAAATTGATTGAAGGTGGAAAGGTTCGTTTTGCTTCTTTGCAATATCTAACAATTAAAGATCCAGTTATTAAAACAATTTCATGTGATATTGAAGAGGTACAAATTGAATTAGATAATTATGTATTGCTATCTCCAGATGTTTTGCCATTGGATGAAAAAAATAAAGCCATTTTGCAAGAAGTCATTGCTAGAGAGCCATTGGCATTGATTGAGTATTGGAGTATTGACCCAGATTTTGATGGCATAACCTTTAGAAGTAAATGGCAAGATTATAGAGAAAACACATCCAATGATGGGGATGAATATAGAGTTTCTACTTCTGCACAAATAACGGTTCCTAAATTAAAAGATAGAAAAAGGATGATTTGTGTTAAAGCTGTCGATGTTTTTGGTTTTGAAAGTGTTGTTGTAAAGGAGATTTAAAATGCCAACATTGTTAAATACTGGAACAAGGGATATCCCTTTGCAATTTGCAAAACAATTAACAGATATGGTTAATCAAGAGTGGGAACAAGGTAGTTTTATAAACAAAGTAAGTCCGATCACACAAGATTTATTACGTTTTTGGTTTTCTCCTGCCTTTTGTGATGAAAGACGAATAAATTTTCATGAAGGCCAAAAACAGGCGATTTTAAATGCTATCTACTGCCATGAAATATTAAAAACAGAGTCTGTTTTTAATATGTATCAAGTTGCAAGTAGCAATATTATGGATGATAAATTTTTAAATTCCATTCAAAAAGACAAATATTCCCATCCAAAATATTGTATTAAAATGGCAACAGGTACAGGTAAAACTTGGGTTATGAATGCCTTATTCTTGTGGCAATATTTAAACGCAAAATATAATGAAAATAAAGAAAGTTGTTCTTTTACAAAGAATTTTCTGTTGGTTGCGCCAGGTTTGATTGTTTATGAACGATTACTTGATGCATTTTTAGGAAAAGAAGATGAAACGGGAATTCGTCATTTTGAAACCTCTGATTTAAAGAAAAATGAAGAAGTTTTTATTCCTGAGAAATATAGAGAAGCCGTATTTGGTTTTGTTCAAAATAATGTTGTTAAAAAAGAAGAAATTGGCAAAAAAATAACAGGTGAAGGAATTATTGCAATTACCAATTGGCATTTGCTCGCAGGAACAGAAGAAGAGATAGATGCTAACATTTCTCCGCTTAAAGATCCTTCATTAGTTATTAAGGATTTGCTGCCTATCACTCCAGGGGTAACGGCAGGTCATAGCTTAGAAACTCTTGATAATAAGTATTTAAGAGGGGGAGAATTAGATTATTTAAAATCGCTTAAAAATATCTGTGTTTTTAATGATGAAGCTCATCATATTCATGAGAATAAAATGGCAGGTATTATTTCGGAAGTGGAATGGCAAAAATCACTTAATTTTATTTCAGAAGGGAAAGAAACAAGTTTTATCCAAATTGACTTTTCTGCAACGCCCTATAATACAACAGGTTCTGGACAAAAAAGAACAAAACATTATTTCCCACATATTATTGTAGATTACACATTGAATTCAGCTATTCATGCTGGTTTAGTTAAAACCATCGCAATAGATAAACGAAAAGAAATAGCCTCTTTGTCTGATGAAGATTTAGAGTTTAAAGCGATACGAGATGGAAAATCAGTTGTAGGACTATCAGAAGGTCAAAGATTAATGCTTCGAGCAGGTTTATCTCGTTTGAAGTTATTAGAAGAGGAATTTGTAAAAGTAAATGAAACAAAATATCCAAAGATGCTGGTTATTTGCCAAGATACAAAGGTATCTCCTCTTGTTAAAGACTTTTTGATACAAGAGGGATTGCAAGAAAATGATGTGTTGCAAATTGATTCAGAGCAAAAGGCCTTAGTGAAATATGATGAGTGGAAGCAAATTAAACAAAATTTATTTAATATAGATAAAAAATCATCTCCCAAAGTTGTTGTGTCTGTTTTAATGCTTAGAGAAGGATTTGATGTTAGTAATGTTTGTGTTATTGTTCCACTTAGATCATCTCAAGAACCTATTTTGTTAGAACAAGTTATTGGGCGGGGACTAAGATTAATGTGGCGAGAAAGAGATTACGATGAAATAAAAGCAGAAAATCGTCACAAAATGTTAGATTTAAAACAAGAACCCAATGGATATTATGATATCTTACATATTGTTGAGCATCCAGCATTTATAGAGTTCTATGAAGATTTGGATAAAAATATGTTATTTGAAGAAATAGAACGACCAAATAGAGAAAGTATATTAGGTGATATTATTACAGTTAAATTAAAAGATCATTATAAGGATTATGATTTTTACATACCGTCAATTATTAAAGATAGAGAAGAACTTTTGACTCCAAAAGAGCTAAATTCAGAGGATTTTCAATCCTTTCCATGGAAATTGGAACAATTACAAATAATGGTAAAAAATAATGATGCAGAGACATTTGTTGCACAAGAAATGACTGTTAAAACAAGATTTGGAGAATATAAAGTCCATAGTGAAATTTTTAATGCCAAAAGTTATAATGACTTTTTGTCCAAAATGATATTGGCTATTACTACTAATATTGCAAGGCTTTCATTGCATTCTAAAAAAGAATTTCCAACAATTCAAATAAATCAGGCTCCATTGGTTGCTGTTATAGATGAATATATTAGAACAAAATTATTTAACAAACCTTTTGATCCTATGGATGGTAATAATTGGCGTGTTTTAATGCTGGCAAAAATAGGGATTGTAGAACATATAATGAATCAAGTGAGCAAGGCTATATATGAATTGCAGAATAATATAAATATTGAAGAGGCTGAAATTGTTAAAAAACATTTTTCAGATATATCATCTTTAAAAATGAGAGAAAATTTTTCATTAGATATTGCTAAATCAATTTATGAAAAAACATCATATCCATCCAATAAAGGTGAATTTGAAAGAGATTTTCTTTTGTTTGCAGATGCGGATACCCAAGTTGAAAGATTGTTGAAAATAAATGAAAATTATCATTTGTTTGCTAATTTAAAATATATTAGAACAGATGGTATGCTTTCTTCATATTATCCTGATTTTATTGTTAAAATAGGTGAAGATATCTTCCTTGTTGAAACGAAAGCGCAGAAAGATGTAAGCCAAGAAAATGTTATTCAAAAGCAAAAAGGTGCATTAGATTGGATAAAAAAGACAAATGAATTACCACTCGTTGATAGGATGAATTCTCTTTGGCATTATGCAATTTTGGATGATAATACATTTTATATGATGAAAGATAAAGGAGCTTCTTTGAAAGATATGTTGTGTTTTTGCAAACTGAATAATGCTAAAATTTCGGGGAGATTATTTTAAAAAATCATTGATTTTATTCTTGAAAAAAAATTTTTATTCGGGTAAGATAAGCTGTTATAAAATAGCTTAAATTTTTGGTGCATAAAGATAATAAAAAAGGATAAATCATGATGAGATTTCTTTCAATGTTGGTCAGCTTAGGTTTTTTTTGCTGTTTTATTGTTTTTATTATCGGTTTTGCTGTGATGGTTCACTTTTCAGTTGGTTTACCAGATTATAAACAATTGGCTGATTATCGCCCGCTTGTTACCTCAAGACTTTATGCAAATGATGGGTCCTTGATGGCAGAATATGCAAATGAAAAAAGATCATTTGTTTCAATTGAAAGTATTCCTCCATTGGTGATCAGTGCTTTTATGGCGGCTGAAGATAAGAATTTTTATGAACATGGTGGTATTGATTTTATGGGGCTTGCCCGCGCAATGATTATCAATGTTAAAAACATTGGAACAGGGCGCCGCCCAATGGGTGCTTCAACAATTACACAGCAGGTGGCTAAGAACTTTTTGTTGACTTCAGAGCAATCTATTGAACGCAAAATTAAAGAAGCTTTATTGGCGCGCAAAATTGAAAAAACATACACAAAAGATCATATTTTAGAGCTTTATTTGAATGAAATTTATTTGGGGCAAGGTTCTTATGGTGTTGCCAGTGCGGCGCTTAATTATTTTGACAAGAATTTAAAAGATTTGAGTATTGCTGAATTGGCATATTTAGCGGCTCTTCCAAAAGCGCCAAATAATTATCATCCTGTTCGGAAAAAAGAACAAGCTATTGCAAGACGCAATTGGGTTATTTCAAGAATGGTTGATGATGGGTATATTTCAGCTGAAGAAGGGGTGAAGGCACAAGAAGAAGATTTGGTTGTTGTTCAACGGCCTAAAAATGCATTGCGCGTGAATGGATATTATGCTGAAGAAGTGCGCCGATTTATTGTGGATAAGTATGGCGAAGATGCGATGTATAATGGTGGTTTATTTATTCGCACCAGTTTGGATCCTAAAATGCAAGCTGCTGCTGTGAAAGCTTTACAAGATGGGTTATTGAATTATGATAAGCGTCATGGTTGGAGAGGTGCAAAAGAAAAAATAGATGTTTCATTGCCTGATTTTAAAGAAACATTGGTTAATAAAGAAATTCCAGCTTATGTGCCAGAAGGGTGGCTTTATGCCGTTGTAACAAATGTTAAAGAAAAAGAAGCAGAAATTTATGTGTCAAATGGCAAAAATGGTAAAATTTTATTAACAACGTTAAAATGGGCTAGACGTGCACTTGAAAATGCAAAAATTTCTTTAACACCGGTTCAAAAGACAGGAGATGTCTTATCAAAAGGAGATGTTGTTTTTGTGAGCCTTCAAAATGAAAAAGAAGGAACATATTATTTGCAACAAGTTCCAGAAGCAGAAGGGTCTTTAATTGCATTAGATCCACATACAGGCCGTGTTTTAGCAATGGTTGGTGGTTTTTCATTTTATCGCAATCAATTTAACCGTGGTATTCAAGCAAAACGGCAACCAGGTTCTTCATTTAAGCCATTTGTTTATTTAGCGGCGCTTGATTCAGGTTATACCCCATCAACATTGATTTTAGATGCACCAATTGTGATGCGTTTGCCAGATGGTAGCGTTTGGAAACCAAAAAATTATAGTAAAAAATTCTATGGCCCAACAACGCTTCGTGTGGGGCTTGAAAAATCAAGAAACTTAATGACCATTCGTTTGGCTCAAGCTATTGGGATGAAAAAAGTTTCTTCTTATGCAAGAAAATTTGGTATAGCTGATAACTTGCAAGAAGTTTTATCTTCAGCTCTTGGCGCGCATGAAACAACCTTAATGAAATTAACAACGGCTTATGGCGCCCTTGTAAATGGGGGTAGAAAAATTACGCCTAACTTGATCGACCGAATTCAAGATAGAGACGGGAACACGATTTATAAACATGATATGCGTCCTTGTCCTAATTGTGTGGGTGAATTAGCAAGCCCAATGGAAAAACCAGAAATTATTGATGCGAAAGAGCAAATTCAAGATCCTGTAAGTGCTTATCAAATGGTTCATATTTTAACAGGGGTTGTTGAACGCGGAACAGGGCGCGTTGCTAAAGCAGTTCGAAGAACATTAGGGGCAAAAAGTGGAACCAGTAATGATAGTTTTGATGCTTGGTTTATTGGCTTTTCTCCCGATTTAGTTGCTGGTGTTTGGGTTGGATTTGATAATCCGCAAACATTAGGAGCGAATGATACAGGTGGTGTTGTTGCTGGGCCAATTTTTAGAGACTTTATGAGCGAAGCTTTAAAAGATAAGCCAGATATTCCATTTCGAATTCCAAAAGGTGTTCGTCTTGTGAAAGTGAACCCAACAACTGGGAAACCACAACAAGAAGGTCAAGTGATTACAGAAGCATTTAAAACAACGGATGCCGATATGCCAAGCAGTAATGTTATTGGTGGTAAAGAAATGATTGAAGAAAAAGATGAATCTATGCCTGAATTAGGTGGATTGTATTAGAGGTTAAAATGGATAGAGATTTATTTAATTATATGCCGATTGATGAAAAGATAAAAAAAGCAAGAAGACTTTTGCGTTCTGCTCTTGTTTATGATCATGTTAAATTTTTGATGACTGGTAAAAAAAATATATATACTGTTTCTGATGCTTTAAAACCAAATGCAAAAAATGAGGAAGATCGCAGAAATTTTGATCAAACAAGAGATATTGCCCATGTGTTGCAATCAGAATTTCCAGAACCAGATCGTTTAAGAAATTATAAAGAAATTTGTGCATCAGAAATTGGTGATATTGAATATTTATTAAAAGATAAAGAAGTTCGGATGCAAATTGTTAAAGATATTATGACTGAAGAACAAATGAATTTAAAACAAGATTATTCGTTTTTCTTAAACAGTGTAAAAGCACGTGTTTGTGGATCAAAACCAATTCGAAAAATGAATACGTTAATGATTTCTCTTTTATCAAAAATAAGAGGAAGATAATTTAAGTGTGCTAAAAAAGGAGTTAATATGAAAGCAGAAATTTTAGCATTTAAACAAAAATATCAAACGGCAATTGATTTGCTGAAAGGCCGTCTTTGACTGGGATAATGCAAAACTTCGTAAAGAAGAATTAGATGCGTTAACTTTAGATGCTTCGTTATGGGAAAATCCAGAAAGAGCGCAAAAGCTGATTAGTGAACGAACAAGGCTTATTGCTCAAATTGAAAAAATTGAAGAACTTGAAAATACTGTTTTTTCAACATATGAGATGATTGAACTTGCAGAGATGGAAAACGAGGTTGAGCTTTTAAAAGAAGCAGAAGACTCTTTTTCAAATTTAGATCCAGTTGTTGAAGAAATGTTGCTTTCTTCTTTGCTTTGTAAAGAAGGGGATGCGAATGATTCCTTTTTGGAAATTCATTCCGGAGCTGGTGGAACCGAATCACAAGACTGGGCTTCAATGCTGATGCGCATGTATATGCGTTGGGCTGAAAAAAATGGATATAAAGTTTCATTATTGGAAGAAAGCCAAGGTGATGAAGCTGGTATTAAATCAGCCACAATGAAAATTGAAGGTTTAAACGCATATGGTTGGCTTAAATATGAATCAGGTGTTCATCGTTTGGTTCGCATTTCTCCATTTGATTCAAATGCAAGAAGACACACAAGTTTTGCCTCTGTGTGGGTTTATCCAGTTGTTGATGATTCAATTGAAATTGATATCAATCCAGCTGATTTAAGAATTGATGTGTTCAGAGCATCAGGTGCTGGTGGGCAACATGTAAACAGAACGGAAAGTGCTGTTCGAATTACGCATATCCCAACTGGAATTGTTGTTCAAAGCCAAACAGGTCGTTCTCAATTTCAAAATAAAGATGAAGCCTTTAATATGTTAAAATCAAGATTATATGAATTAGAGCTTCAAAAACGAAAAAAAGAACAAGGCGAAATTGAAGATGCCAAAGGTGATAATGGTTGGGGCAATCAAATTAGGTCATATGTTTTGCAACCATATCAAATGGTGAAAGATTTAAGAACTGGTTATGAAACATCCGACACCAGCGGTGTTTTAGATGGAAATTTAAATTCTTTTATGCGTGCCTCACTTTCAGGTCTAAAAGCTAAAGATGAACAAAATCAAGAGGATTAAAATGGCAAAAAAAATACTTTTTGGTTTGGATATTTTTAAAAAAACTCATGAACTTGAACAAATGATATTGACGTTTTTGCTCAACATTATTCAAGCTGGTATTTTTTATGATCAAGCAATGCAAACATATCTTGATGAAGGAGCCAATGATTCTTTTTCTGATTTAGTTAAAAAAGTTTCTGCACTTGAAGCAGAAAATGATGCGTATCGAAGAAAAATTGAAAACAATTTATATCAATATATGATTTTGCCAGATATGCGTTCAGATATTTTGAAATTGCTTGAAATGTGCGATAAAGTTATTAATAAATATGAGTCAAACTTATTGGTTGTAAGCGTTGAAAAACCAAAAGTTTTTTCCTCTTTAAAAGAAGATTTAATTAAAATAATTCATTGGGATTTGGAATGCGTTGGTTCGCTTGTTTCTGGTGTTCGACATTTCTTTTTGGGGAAGGAAATAAAAGCGTTTACACTTCAAACTTATCAGTTTGAGCATAAGGTAGATGAATGCGCATTAAAATTAAAAGAAATGGTGTTTAATGAAAAAATTGAATTGGCCAGACAAATCCAATTAAAAGAATTTATTTATCATATTGAAAAAATTTCTGACATTGCAGAAGATGCAGCGGATATTTTAAACATTATGGCGGTTAAACACGCATTATAGGAAAAATGATGACGATTTTAGATTGCTTTTTTATGCTTGGTGCGATTTTTCTTGGGTTTTCCTTAGGGAAAAACAACTTAAGCAATCTTTTTGGAAGCGCCATTGGAACCAAAATGATTCATCTGAAATCAGCGGCTTTATTGGCTTCTTTATTCGTTTTTTTGGGTGTTTTTTTCAGTGGATATGCTACAACAGAACATGTGAATAAACTGGCAACGGTTGTTTCTTTTCAAGAAGCTTTTTTTGTTTGTGTTTCAGCTGGGCTTGTGATTTATCTTTTAAGTTTATTTGGTATTCCAGCGTCTATTACCCAAACAAGTACAGGAGCCTTAATTTCCTTGAATGTTTTTCATCATTTATCTATTGATTATGATTTAGTTTTAAAAAGCTTTTTTGGGTGGGTTGCAACACCATTTTTATCGGGATTTTTGGCGTTTATTTTCTTTTATTTCTTTAGAAAATTTTTAAAAGAGCATCCAATTAAACTTTTATATCGTGATATTGTTATTCGCTGTTTCCTTGTATGCGTTGGTTCATTTTGTGCTTATTCGTTAGGGGCGAATAATATTGCAAGTATTGCAGGTCCATTTATTTCTGTTGATAAAAACATGATGATAGTTTTGTTTTTCTTAACTGCTCTTGGTGTGAGCATTGGTTTTTTCAGAGCGGATAAACGCGTGATTAAAACAGTGAGTAAAGGAATGTTTCCGTTAACGCCGATGGAAGCATTTATTGCTGTTTTTTCGTCAGCAATGACATTGTTTTGCTTTTCAAGCGTAGGTCTTAAAAATTTTCTTGAAAGCCTTTATTTGCCCTCATTTCCTTTGATTCCAGTTCCGTTATCAGAAGCAATTATTGGTTCAATTATTGCAATAGCCTTGGCAAAGGGGATAGATGGTCTTAAATTAAAAGTGGCAGGTTCAGTTCTTTGTTCATGGGGTGTTGCCCCATTAAGTGCAGGTTTATTATGTTATATGTTTATGTTTTTTGCTAAAAGTTTTGGGGTGTTATTATGAAAAAAAGAATTAACAAACCATTGAAATATTCTTTATTGGGATTAAAGTATTTTTTCATTATTTTTCTTTGCACACTTTTTGTGCTGTTTAGTGTTGCATATTATAAATTGCATAAAGAACCTGTTGATTTAAGCTTCTTATTGCCAAAAGTTGAATCTTATTTAGCGCCTTCAAAAACATTGCATTTAAGCGCGGAAAGCATTGTTTTATCAGCAAGGGCTTCAAGAATGGGTCTTTTTCACATTCAAATTGATAATCTTGAATTAAAAGATGCTCAAAATAAAGAAATCTTGGAATTGCCTGATGTTAAATTTTCTTATGGTGTGTGGCAACTTTTAACCTTGAGCTTTGTCCCTAAAAATATTTTTCTGACAGATGCTTATTTATACGTTACGTTAAATGAAAAGAACCAGTTTATTTTAGAAGATAAACCTCAAGAAGATGAACTTATTGAACAAGATCTTGAAAAAAAAGAAACAACACAATTAAACCCTGTTTTTGTTCAAGATCAACGTATTATTGTTAATGATATTATTAAATCATTATCAGCGTTTTCAAAATTGCGCAGGTTCACGCTTAAAAATTCAACAATCGTGTTAAATGACTTAAAGGAAAATAAACATTTTGAATTTCCAAATTTGAATTTAACATTGAAGCGTCAACGTTTTTATAAATATGAAATTTCATCTTTTGGTCAGATGATTGTTGATGGGAAAAAACCAATGACATTGGTTTTTGATGCTTATTTAAATGCACCGAATAAAACACTTAATTTCAAAGCCAATTTTAATGATTTGAAATTAAATGAAATGGGTCGGGCAATTGATATTTTTAATGGATTTAAAGTTTCACTTTCAGGAACAGTTGAAGGAGAGTTGTCCTTTGAAAAGAAAAATTCATCTTTTAAAGAAATGGCGCAAAATCTTTCTTTTAATGTTGAAACAAATGGACAGGGAAGTATTTATTTGCCGCATCCTCTTGATATTGTTTATCCAGTTAAAAAAATAAAAGCGCAAGGGGTGTTTGGTAATCAGTTAGAACAGCTTTTTATTCGCCCTGTTGATGTTGAATTAACATCAGGGTTAAGTGCTGATGTTGATATCGTGATTAATGGCATTGGATCCTTTTTAAATTCAAATAATGTTAATGATATTACAACAACAATTAATGCTAGATTAAATCAAATTCCAACCGATCAAATTTCAGTTGTATGGCCATCATATTTAGGCTCAGATGCGCATGCATGGGTAAAGGAAAATTTAAAAAATGGAGGATTGAAAACAGCTTTATTTACCCTTTATTTTACAGGTGGAGAAATTTCAGATTTAATTGGTGATGTGACATTTGATGGAGTTGATGTTCATTATTTAAGGCCATTACCTCCTGTTGAAAAAGCAGGTGGAAAAGTGATGCTTTATCCGGATCGAGTTGAAATTTTTGCAACAAAAGGAAATATGAAAGATGTTCAACTTGAAGTTGGGAATGTTTATTTAACAGAGTTGTTAGATGATGTTTCAAATGCAAAAATTGAATTAAAAGTTTCTGGCCCTGTTGATCAAATGTTAACGCTGATTGATCAAAAACCGTTAGATTTAATTCAAGAATTTGGTATCAAACCAAATCAAGTGAATGGTATGGCTACAGGTGAAGTGTTTTTAAACTTTCCATTAACAGAATCCTTAAAACCAGCTGACATAAAGGTAGATGTGAAAGCAAATTTAAAAGAGGGGACGGTTCTTGTTCCAGATAGTCAAATTAAGTTAGAAAAATCTGATTTCTCATTGGTTGTAGATAATGAAAAATTATCTTTAGAGGGCTCTAGTTTGGCGTTTGGTGTTCCTTTTCAGATTAAATGGGAAGAATTTTTTGCTCCAACTAAAAAGATGCCTCTTCAAAGCAAATATGAAATAAAAGGGCAGGTGAACGATAAAGTTTTGGAATCATATTATCAAGATATTTCAACTTTTGTTAAAGGACCATTTTATTTGAATGCTTTGATTCAAAAAGATATGAATGGTATTTCTCATTTTGATTTGAATGCAGATTTAACATCGGCAAAAGTTATTTTAAATCCATTAACATATGAAAAAAATGAAGGCACTTCAGCTAAACTAAAAACAAATTTTTCAATTGATTCAAATGGATGGTTATCAAAAATTTTGTTTGATTATCAGGCAAACAAACAAGAAAAGTTAAAGGGAAATGTATTTTTAAAAGGAAGAGGTTTTTCTTTAAATATTGAAGAAGCTCAGTTGCCAGAATCAAGTTTTAAGGGAAGCGTTGATTATTATGAAAAAGAATTTTTTAAACTTTCTCTTTCCGGTTCTAAATTAAATATTAGTGGATTAAAAGAATTTCCTTTGCTTAAAAATGCGCAACCTGATTCTAATCCAGAACTTAAAATGACGGCGTTAGGCGGAAATGATTTAGCTGAAATTTATTTAGATGTTAGTTTAGATTCTTTGACAATGAAAAAAGATATGCCATTAAAGCAAGTGTCATTAAAGGCTTATCGTAATGGTTCATTGTGGCAAAATTTATTTTTGTTTGCTGTTGCAAGAGAACCTGTTTCTGTGAACTATACGCCAAAAGATGGGCGCTTAGATGGGTTAACAATGGATGTGGGTGATTTATTAAATCGCTTGGGATTTTCAGATCAGTTTGAAAAGGGAAGTGCAAAAATAGAAGGGAAAGTATTACCTAATGGAGGGTTTTCTGGTGATTTAACATTAAAAGATATTAAGCTTAAAAAACCAGGGTTTGTGATGCAAGCAATTACAATTTTGGGCATTTGGGATGCAATACAAGGAAATGACTTAAGCTTTTCAAATGGCGAAGTTTCATTTGATCTATCTCCAAACTTTACTTTGTTTATTAAAGAAGGTGTCACTTATGGAACTGCTTTAGGGATTACGTTTGCAGGGAGAGCAGCAATTTCCTCATTGGAATTATCAGGTTCTGTCATCCCAGCTTATATTATTAATTCCTTGCCAGGCAAAATTCCTGTAATTGGACATTTATTTAAAGACACAAAGGGTGGTGGATTAGTGGGGGTTAAATATGAAGTGACAGGAACACCAGCAAATCCAGTTGTTTCTTTTAAACCTTTATCAAGTATTGCACCAGGTATTTTAGGAAGATTCTTTTAAGAGAAATAAAAAAATCTCCTAATTTTTTAGGAGATTTTTTTATTTTATTGCTCTGATTTTTTTAGAATATTATTAATATTTTTATTCAATTTTTCTATTGTTTTTAAAACATTATTTGGCTTGTTTTCAAAAGCAATGGTTTCTAATACATCTTTGCTTAAGATATTTTGTCTTCTCATTTCAATCAGCATTTCATTCATGCGATCCCAATAATGATTGGTGTTTAAAAATACGATAGGTTTATATGGTTCTTTTTTGTTTTGAACAAGTGTTTCAAAATAATTAAAAACATACATCACATCAAATCCACCTGGAAGAAAAACAAGAGCATCACTATTTCTGATAAAAAAATCAGCTTGACTTTCAAAATTTGAAGCTTGTTTTATAGATATTGTTTGGCAAGGATGATTCTTAGGGCAGTTTTCTTCATTTTGTGGCAAATAAGAAATAGCTTTGAAATTAGCTTTTTTATTATGAAGTGTTTTTAAAAAAGCCCCTGAAAGACCAACGCCTGTTCCTTCACAAATAATTTCTTTTTTTTGACTCGCTAAATAAGATGCTAATTGAGAAACATTTTTTGCATATGTTGAGTTAAAATTCTTATTTTGAGAGCCGATCACCCCAATTGTTTCAATTTGAGCAAAAGAGGGAGTTGATAAAAGAAAACAAGATAAAAGAAAAAGCGTTTTTTTCATTTAGAAATCTCCTTATTTTCTGTTGAAAATATGATTTTTTACTCTGGTTAAAACAGCGCCAGAAAGAACGCGTGCTTTTTTTGCTCCTTGTTGCAACATATCTTCAACTTCATCAAAATGTTCAATGTAATAATTATATTTTTCTCTTTTTTCACCCAATTCATTTAAAATAGCTTGCAACAACATTTTCTTAATTGTGCCATAACCCATACCGCCTTTTTCAAGACCTTCTTTGATCTCTAAAACCAATTCTTCAGGAGCAATCCCTTTTGCAATATGATAAAGCAAAATATCGTCTGGATTTTTTGGATCATTGATATCTTGACAATCTGTTTTAATTCCCATAACCGCTTTTTTAATTTCAGCATCAGTTCCAAAAAGAGGAATCACATTGTTATAACTTTTACTCATTTTTTGGCCATCAATTCCTGGGATGACTTGCGTTTCTTCTTTTAAAAAGCTTGTTGGTATTTTAAGAACTTCAGCTTCATAAATTGCATTGATTGCGCCAGCAATATCAGCAGCAATTTCAACGTGTTGAACCTGATCTTTTCCAACAGGAACAATATCCGTATCATAAGCTAAAATATCAGCCGCCATTAAAACAGGGTATGTATATAAGCCCATGTTAATGCCGGCATCTTGAGGCTCATTTTTTGCAAGATTTTTATCAATAGCTGCTTTATAGGCATGAGCTTTATTCATAAATCCTTTAGGCGTATAAGCCATTAAAATGGTTGTGAGCTCAAAAATTTCTGGGATATCAGATTGGCGATAAAAAATAGAATGATTTGGATCTAATCCACAAGCTAAATAAGCGCATGCAAGTTCTTTTGTTGTTTTAGCTAAAAAAACAGGATCTTTAATTGCATTAATCGCATGATAATCAGCAACAAACATAATATGGTTTGCTTTTTGTTCAGCTGTTTTTTGGCCAAATTCAATCATGGGATTAATAGCGCCAAAGTAATTGCCGATATGCAATGTTCCTGTTGGTTTAACGCCGGTTAAAATCGTTTTATTTTCTAATTTCATTTTATATCCTTTTTTATCTTTCACTGCCACCACTTACAACAATGTTTGTTTTTTTTGTTTGTTTTTTCTGGATGGCAATATTTTTCTTATATTTCTTATTGTAAACTTTAATCTTTTTTTCAGCTTCTGGCAACAAAATTTTTTCCATAAACACATCAGGAGTTAAGGAAAGCGCTGATTTTTTGATCCATGGAGTTAAACTTTTTCTTGCTCCTTTTATGGCATCAACCATTGTAATCGGTTGTAATTTTTTAGGAAGCTGTGAAATGGTTGAAGAATAAAATAAATCGTGGTAAACCAATTGATGGGCTTGACTTTCGCATTCTTTAATTTGAAAAGAACGAAGAGGGATTGTTTGAATATCTTGTTGATGTTGCATCATAACAAGCGTCATCATTTTTTCCATTAATAAAATATGATAAGGACTTCTGCTCATAATACCATCTTTAAAAAGCTCAAAATATTTTTGAATGGCAAATAAGGTGAATTCGTTTTGCTCAGCTAATGTAATTGGTTTTGATTTTCTCTTCACTTGATCTTGCCAATGTTTATAGGCAAGGGCGCATAAAAATTTTCTTACTTTTAAGCGATCGGCATGTCCTGCAACAATTTGGCTGGATAAGGATCCTTTTTTTGCATTTTGATAATAGACGCATTTAGTTACCCCCGTGTTACCATATTGATAGGCAAGATCAGTTCCAAGTGCTTGTGAATAAAAAGAATTTCCTAAAAAAGGATTACGTCTTAAAAGAGTTTCTTGTTTTTCCGAGTATTCAATTTGTGCGCTTGCTAAAGCATTTTCAGTTGAAATAATGGGTCGATCATTTGGAAATAAAATATCAACTTGAGCTTCATATCTCATTTGCGCGAGATTTGGTGAATGATTTTTATCATAATTATTTCTTCTTTTGATGCATTGATAAGCTAAATTTTCTTTTTCTTCTTGCGAAAGGTTTCGGCCATTTAGTTTAATATCCAAGCTTCTTAAAGCGGCAATGCCTTCGGGTGCAAGTTTATCCCCATTAAATTCAATTTTTAAACCATATCCAATTGTTAAAGCGTTTGCGGAACAAAAATAAAAACATTCCATTGGTTTGCTGTGAACCTTATTATTGTTATCAATGCTATATCTTGTGCTTTCTATCAGATAGGTAGGCGCCATTAAACATCTTGTGAGATTATATCTAGAAACAAATTCTTCTTCTTTAATTAATTCTTTTTGTTGTTCGATAAAATCAAAAACATCTTTTTTTGTTGGTAATTGAATTTCAGGGAGATGTTTGATAAAAGTTTCTCTTCTTAATAAAGGCGATACACTTTTGAAGAATGTGAGCATAGGTTCAGAAAATTTTGGTGATTTTTTTTGCTTTTCTTGAACTTGAACAGGTTCTTGTTCATTTAAAGTTTTTGGTTGTTCTTGAACAATTGGGTCTTTTGTTTCTTTTTTGGTTATTTTGTTTTCTGGCTCAAAATCTTTTTTACTTGATTTTGAAGAATGAATAAGCGTTGTGCTGGTTAAAAGACCACCTAAAATAAAAAGTTTATAAAATATCTTTTTCATCTTGAACCTTCGTTTATGATATATAAATAGGGTATCGTTTTTTGTCAAAAAAATCAACTTTTTTAATTTTTTTAGAAGAGATTTTTTTTGCGCGAAAGTAAAAGACCTTGCATTCGGTTTTTTTAGATGTTATTCTTTAAAAAAGTTAGTAAGGGGGTTGTTATGATTGAACAAAGTCTTTTAATTACCGTTATGGGCATGGGCAGTGTTTTTTTCTTTTTATTCTTGCTTGTGTGTTTTATGAATTTATTAAGAGTTTTTTTAACTGGATATACAAAAGAAAGTTTAGATAAAGAAGCATTAGCCATTGTGTTGGCTTTGAAAGAAAAAAAGGGGAAATAAATGGTTTCAAAAACAAGAAAACAAAAGAAAATAGATTGGTTATGCACGGCATTTCGAGATGGGTTTCAATCCGTTTTTGGGGCAAGAGTGTTATCTAAAGATTATTTGCCAATTGTGAAAGAAGCTGTTGATGCCGGTGTAAAAAACATTGAGGCAGGAGGAGGCGCTTCATTTCAAGCTTCTTTTTTCTATAATAATGAAAATGCTTTTGATGTGATGGATTCTTTCCGCAAAATTTGTGGTAAATCTGTTAATTTGCAAACATTAGCGCGTGGTGTTAATGTTGTGGCTCTTGATTCTCAAAGTTCAGAGATGATTGAATTGCATGCCAAAATGTTTAAAAAACATGGGATGACAACTATTCGTAATTTTGATGCTTTAAATGATCCCGAAAACTTGGTTTTTAGTGCAAAAGCCATTCATAAAGCAGGATTAAAACATCAACTTTGTGTTGCAATGATGAGTTTGCCTCCTCATTGTAAAGGTGCTCATACGCCGGAATTTTATGAATCTAGATTAAAAGCTTTTCTTAAAAGCAAAATGCCAATTGACTCTGTTTGCTTTAAAGATGCTTCTGGAACAGCAACCCCAAAAGTTGTATATGAAACCATTAAAAGAGCTCGCAAAATTTTAGGGGATGATATGTTAATTCAATATCATTCGCATGAAACAGCTGGAACGGGATTGGCTTGTTATTTAGCGGCGATTGAAGGGGGCGCAGATCGCGTTGATTTATCTATGGCTCCTGTTTCAGGGGGAACTTGTCAACCAGATGTGGCCACGTTATGGCATGCTTTACGAGGATCCGATTATGAACTTGATTGCGATATTGATGCGTTAATGAAAGTGGAAGATCATTTTAAAGAAGCTTTAAGTGATTATTTTATTCCACCTGAAGCCTTGCATACTGAACCTATGATCCCTTGGTCCCCAATGCCTGGTGGGGCATTAACAGCAAACACTCAAATGCTTCGAGATAATAATTTAATGGATAAATATGCCGAAATGATTAAAGCAATGGAAGAAGTTGTTTTAAAAGGTGGATTTGGAACATCTGTGACACCCGTATCCCAATTTTATTTCCAACAAGCTTTTAATAATGTGATGTTTGGGCCATGGCAAAAAATTGCCGAAGGGTATGGTAAAATGGTGTTAGGTTATTTTGGAAAAACACCTGTTACACCCGATAAAAAAGTTGTTGAAATTGCTTCAGAACAATTAGGTTTAAAACCAACAAAAGAAAGTGTGTTATCCATTAATGACAAAAATCCAAATAAGAGCAGAACTCATTATGAAGGAATTTTAAAAGAACATCATTTAGAGATAACAGATGAAAATGTTTTCATTACAGCGGCGTGTGGCGCAAAAGGAATTGCTTTCTTAGAAGGCAAAGGAAAAGTGGCTGTTCGATATAAAGAGGCAAAACAAGAAGATAAAAAAGAATCAAATTCTTATCAAGTGACAATTAATGGAGAAAACTTTGCTGTTGAATTAAAAGGCGAAAAAGCAATTGTGAATGGTAAAGAATATCAAGTTTCTGATTTTTCGGCGATTGATAATGTTTTATCTTCTTCTCAAAAAGAAAGTGAAGGAGTAAAAACATCTCAAGGAGCTGTTGTTTTAGCTAAAATGCCAGGGACAATTACTTCTATTTTAGCTCCTGTTGGATCCGAAGTAAAAAAAGGAGATAACGTTCTTTGTGTTGAAGTGATGAAAATGGAAACATTTATTCAAGCGCCACAAAACGGAAAGGTAACAGATATTTTTGTTTCTGTTGGTTCGCAAGTTGAAACAAATCAAAAATTATTTGAGGTTAAATAAATGAAGAAATATCCCGTATTTTTTTGGTGTGCATGCATTCTTCTTGCAATTTTTGGCTGTATAGAATTTGCGCTTTATAATGAAAGCATTATGCAAATTTTAAAACAAACAGCAATTTATCAATTGTTTCAAGAAAAAGGGCCTGAAGGAATGTTATTTCCTTTAGGGATATCTCGTCTTTTAATGATAGCTATTTGTTGCTTTTTGCTTTATCTTGGAATTCATAAAAAATTTGAACCATTGCTTTTAATTCCAATTGCTATTGGTGGGTTGTTATCAAATATTCCAGGAGCTGGATTAACGCAAGAAGGGGGATTATTATATATTTTATACCATATGGGTATTGAAAATGGGTTGTTTCCCCTTTTAATTTTTATGGGCGTTGGCGCTATGATCGATTTTTCACCAATGCTTGCAAACCCTAAAACAGCATTTTTAGGTGGCGCTGCTCAATTTGCTATTTTTGGAACTTTTTTATGCGCTATTTGTTTAACAGGGCTTTTTCCTGACGTTGGCTTAACAATAAAACAAGCGGCCTCTATTGCCATTATTGGGGGAGCTGATGGGCCAACTTCAATCTTTTTAGCTGGGCGTTTAGCCCCAGAATTATTAGGAGCAATCGCCGTTGCGGCTTATTCTTATATGGCGCTTGTTCCTGTGATTCAACCGCCGATTATGCGTGCATTAACAACGAAAAGTGAGCGCCAAATTCAAATGGGACAATTGCGTGTTATTTCTAAAAAAGAAAGAATTTTATTTCCGATTTTAGTGATTATTTTAACAGGATTATTTGTTCCTTTGGCACTGCCATTAATTGGGATGCTAATGTTTGGTAATTTATTGAAAGAATCAGGTGTTGCAGATCGCCTTTCAAAAACAGCTTCAAATGAGTTAATTAATATTGTAACGATTTTATTGGGGCTTTCTGTTGGGTCAAAGCTTTCAGCGGATTTGTTTTTGGTTTCAAAAACGCTTATTATTTTGATTTTGGGTATTTGTGCCTTCATGCTTGGTTCAGCAAGTGGAGTGTTGATGGCAAAATTAATGAATTTATTTTTGAAAAATAAAATTAATCCATTAATTGGATCGGCTGGGGTTTCTGCCATTCCAATGGCGGCTCGTGTCAGCGAAAAATTAGGAGTTGAAGAAAATCCTGAAAATCATTTATTGATGCATGCAATGGGAGCAAATGTTGCTGGTGCTTTAGGATCGGCAATTGCTGCAGGTATTTTGCTTGCGCTTTGTTAAGCTATAAATAAGGAGAAAGTTTTTCTAAAAAAGTTTTTTCATCAATATCATAAAGCGCCAATTTTTTTTCTCTTGAGGTTTCGCCCGAAAGTAAACAAATGGCGCTTTTTCTTATGCCTAAAAATTTAGATAAAAAGGTAATTAAGGCTTCATTTGCTTTGCCATCAACTGGTGGAGTGTTGATATTTATTTTAATTTGCTCATTATTCCACACGCCATTAAAGGCCGATTTTTTAGCGCCAGGATGAATGCGAACTTTAATTTCAAGATGATCTGGATATTGGTTTAAAAAAAGCATTTTTTATTCCTTTTCTCTTTGGTTCTGTGAAAAAGTTTTCCAAGCTTGATATTTTGTTTTATTTTGACTCATGCAAACAAATTTTTGTTTGTTTTCTAAAGAAAAAGAATCTTCGCAATGAAATCCTTTATGCTTTAAAAAAGAGATGGATTTTTTGTTTCTTACATCACATTCAGCTTGTAAAAAAATAAAATTATTTTGAAATAAAACATCTCTTAATTTATCAAAGGATTGGCTGATAATTTTTTTGTTTTTAAACTTATTATCAATCCAATAAGAAATTGAGCCGGAATCTTTGAAACAATCAACGCTGATATTTCCAATGATTTTTCTTTCTTGTTTTGAGCAAATACCAAAAGAATAAGATTCATTTTGATTGAATTTTGTTTCTTTTTGATGCAAAAATTCTTGAATGTTATTTAAAGAAAGATCTTGCGTATAATATCCTGGAAAGAAAGGAAGTAGCCATTCTTTATTTTCTTGAAACAAGTTAAGTATCATTTTTGCTTGTTTTTTATGGTTTTTTAATTTAACGAGTGTGATGTTGTTTGAAACAGGGATAACTTCTTGCATATACTATCTAAAATTTAAAATTAAAATAAGGGTATAAATTAATGGGATGCTTAAATAAATAAAAACAGATGTTGTTTTTGACTTTCTTAAAGGTGAAATAGTGGCTAAAAAACAAGAGATGAAAATAAAATCATTAAACATTGAAATAATATCATAAAATTCTTTATTTCTAAGGGCAAAAGAATCAAAAAATGTCCACACATAGCATGAAATATTCAATAAATATAAAATAATAATTAAACCTAGTTGGATGGCAAATGGCATATTTGAAACTCCTTTATTTAAGGGTATTATACTCTATTTTTATTTAAAAATAAAGATGAATAAAAAAAGATTTGTTTTTTTTATTTCTTTTTTATATAATTATAAAATTAATTTAAAGGGGATTATGGATATGAAAAAAATTCGTTTTTCATGGATGGAAGTTCAAGAAGCTATTATGAATTGCCTTGAACAATTGCAAAAAGAAGATATGAATATTGAAGCTGTTGTATCTTTAGGTCGTGGAGGAGCAATCCCATCAGGTTATATTGCTCACCAATTGAAAAAAAAGATGGAGTATATTAATTATTCCAGAAAAAATGGTTTTGGTGGTTCAACTTTAGATCATTTTAAGCCAGGAACAAAGTTTTTGCTTGTTGATGATGCTACTGAAACGGGAAATAGTTTTGAAATGGTAAAAAATCTTTTTAAAGATTATGAATTTGTTACTTGTGTGTTGTTTCAATCAAGTAAATCTTCTTATGAGCCAGATGTTGTTGGTATTAGATATCCAGCATTAACGCCGCAGCTTCCTTGGGAAAATAAATGCTAGACTTTTTATATTTATCTCGTTAAAATGGGTTTAAAGGAGTTTAATGGGATAAAGATGAAAGTTTGTTTATTTGATTGTGGTGGTGTGATTTATCCATATTCTTTAGCTCCTTTTAAAAAATGGGTTGGCGAACAAACCTTAAAACAATCTTTTTCATTTAAATGGAAAGAAGTGATGACGGGCGAGTTGTCATTTGCCTCTTTTTCAAAAAATGTTTGCGAACAGATAGGGATTTGCTATACGCCAATCATTCAAAAAGAAATAAAAGCGTCTTTATTAAAAGGAATGGGGAATTTTTATTCCGAAACAAAAGAGTTAATGACTTATTTGAAAGAAAAAAAAATTCAAATGGGGTTGCTTTCAAATGCATTGCCAGCTTTTGAAGGGACTTTAGATGAACTGCCTTTAAAAAAAGATTTTATTTTTCCTTCTTATCAAATGGGATTGTTAAAGCCAGATAAAAGAATTTTTAAAGCTGTATTAGAAAAAATGCATCTTCAACCTTCTGAAGTTTTATTTATTGATGATAAAAAAGAAAATGTTGAAGCAGCTTTATCTTTAGGGATGAAAAGTTTTGTTTTTCAAAAAGAAACGGCTTTAGGTGATTTAAAAAAAATAATGGGAGAACGAAATGTTGGATATATTAGGCATCGGCGATGCTATTGTCGATAAGATTATTAATTTTGATGAATCAGATTCAGTGATGCAACGGATTTTGCCTGTTAAAGGGTTGTTTTTTGTTGCAACGCCTGAAGAACATTCTTATTTAAGAGAGCGCCCGTCCATGGCAGATTATGCGGGAGGTTCAGCAGCCAATACCATTCGAAATATGGCTTTATTAGGTTTGAAGGCGGGATTTATTGGAAAGGCTGGTTGTGACAAAGAGGGGGATTTTTTTGAAAAAAGCCTCAAAGATTATGGCGTTTATTCGTATTTAATTCAAACACCTGAAGATAAAACAGGATGTAGTGTTGTGATGGTTCATTCGGATAAAGATCGAACACAATGTGCGCGGCCTTGTGCAGCTAATTTGTTATCTTCAAGTGAAATTAGTGATGAACTGCTTAGTCAAACAAAATCAATTCTAACAGAAGGGTATATGTTAAATCGTCGTCCAGAATTGGTTGAAGAGGCGATTTTAAGAGCAAAGTTTCATGGTGTAAAAGTTTATTTAACTTTATCAGATGTTCATTGTGTTCAAAACAAAAAGGATTTGATTTTAAAGTTATTGCCTCAAATGGATATTTTATTTGGTAATGAATATGAATTTGATGCATTAGGTGTTTCTCAACAAGAGTTAAAGCAAACCTTATGTGTTAAAACATGTGGGTCAAAAGGGGTTGAACTATTTGATAAAAATGAAAAATATTTTGTTGAAGCTCCTCTTTTAGAAAGCATTCAAAATACAAACGGAGCAGGGGATGGTTTTGCTGCTGGTTTTTTGATTGGGTGCCATCAAAATTTAGGTTTAAAAGAGTGTGCTTTAAAGGGGCATTTTGTAGCTCAAGAAGTTTTAAAAACAAATTTAAGTTACCTGCCTTTAGATTTTATTTAAAAAGGCTTAAAAATCGCCAGTTTTTTTCTTAAAATTCGCAAAAAAAGCTTTTCTTTTTTTGAAAAAAAAGCTAAAGTAATAAAGATTGTTTTTTAGCATAAAAACACTTGATTTAAGAGTAACGAAAAGTAAAGAAAGGAATTTAAAATGGCAGGTAGCATTAATAAAGTTACATTAGTTGGCAATTTGGGTCGCGACCCTGAAATCAGACATTCAACAGCAGGTCAAAAAATTGCTCACTTATCTGTAGCCACAAGTGAAACATGGAAAGATAAATCCGGTGAAAGACAAGAAAGAACCGAATGGCACCGTGTTGTCATTTTTAATGCAAATTTGGCCGATTTTGCAGAACGCTTTTTGAAAAAAGGTTCAAAAGTTTATGTGGAAGGTGCGCTTCAAACAAGAAGATACACGGATCAAAGCGGTCAAGAAAGATTTACAACTGAAGTTGTTTTGGGCGCTTTCCGTGGAGAATTAGTGATGTTAGATGCAAGAGGCGAAGGTATGAGCAGTGGTGCTTCAACAATGTCTTCTGATGCAAATAATTCATCATCAGGTTGGGATGCAACAGGTCTTGGTTCCTCAAGCGATTCTTTTGATGACGAAATCCCATTTTAGTTAGATGATATTTTAACGAAAAAGAGAGAAAATATACATGAATGAAACATCAATAAGTTCAATGGTGGTTGACACGGTTACCGCTCCAATTGAAGAGGAAATGCGCAAATCTTATTTAGATTATGCTATGAGCGTTATTGTTTCTCGTGCCCTTCCAGATGTTCGCGATGGGTTAAAGCCTGTTCATCGCCGGATTTTGTTTTCAATGCATGAAAACGGATATGATTACAATAAGCCGTTCAGAAAATCCGCTCGTATCGTTGGGGACGTGATGGGTAAATATCACCCTCATGGGGATAGTTCTATTTACGAAGCTATGGTTCGTATGGCTCAAACATTTTCAATGCGTGTTCCACTTGTGGGTTCTCAAGGTAACTTTGGGTCTATGGATGGGGATAAAGCTGCTGCTATGCGTTATACAGAAGCGCGTTTAGCTCAAACAGCTCATTGTTTGTTAGAAGATATTGATAAAGACACGGTTGATTTTAGACCAAACTATGATGAAACATGTCAAGAACCAGAAGTTTTGCCTGCTAGATTTCCAAACCTTTTAGTTAATGGTTCTGGTGGTATTGCTGTTGGTATGGCAACAAATATCCCGCCACATAACCCAGGTGAAGTTATTTCAGCTGCGATTGCTATGATTGATAATCCAGAAATCACAATTGATGAATTGATGGATTATGTGCCTGCACCTGATTTTCCGACAGGTGGTTTAATTTTGGGCAGAGGTGGTGCAAGATCAGCCTATACAACGGGACGTGGTTCTGTGATTATGCGTGGAAGAACCTCAATTGAAGAAATTAAAAAAGACCGTATGGCCATTATTGTAACCGAAGTTCCATATCAGGTGAACAAAGCCGAGATGATTATCCGCATTGCTCAGCTGGTTAAAGATAAGGTTATTGAAGGTATTTCTGATTTAAGGGATGAATCTGACCGCCAAGGTGTTCGTGTTGTTATTGAACTTAAAAAGGATGCTCATCCAGATGTTGTGTTGAACCAATTGTTCAAATATACATCTCTTCAAACCAGCTTTAGCATGAATATGTTGGCCTTGAATAATGGTCGTCCAGAATTGATGAATTTAAAGCAAATTTTAGATGCCTTTATCAAGTTCCGTGAAGAAGTTGTTCGCCGCAGAACGGTTTATGAATTGAACAAAGCCCGCGATAGAGCGCATGTTTTGGTTGGTTTAGCTATTGCTGTTGCAAATCTTGATAACGTGATCGAAATGATTAAAAGTGCTCCAGATCCACAGGTTGCTAAACAACGCTTGATGTCAACAAAGTGGGATGCTGCTGATGTGGCTGCTTTAATTGATTTGATTGATGAACCAGATAGAAAAGTTGTTGAAGGCACCTATATGCTTTCAGAAGCTCAAGCCAAAGCAATTTTGGACTTGAAGCTGAACCGTTTGACAGGTTTAGAACGCGATAAAATCCATTCTGAAGTTGGCGAATTGGCTGCTTTAATTAAAGGATTTTTATCAACACTTGCTTCTCGTGAAAAGATTTATGCGATTATCAGAGAAGAATTAGAAGTTGTGAAAGCTCAAGTTTCTTCTGAACGGTTAACAACAATTGATAATGCTGAATTTGAACAAGATATGGAAGATTTAATTCCAAGAGAAACAATGGTTGTTACAGTTTCAAACAACGGATATATTAAACGTGTTCCTTTATCAACATATCGCGCACAAAACCGCGGTGGAAAAGGGCGTTCTGGTATGTCAACAAGAGAAGAAGATCAAGTTTCTCAATTGTTTGTGGCTTGCACACATAGTCCACTTTTATTCTTCTCTAGCCGTGGGATTGTGTATAAAATCAAAACATATAGATTGCCAGAAGGATCTCCACAATCGCTTGGTAAAGCATTGATTAACCTTTTGCCATTACAACAAGGTGAAACAATTTCAACGATTTTAACATTGCCAGAATCTCAAGAAGAATGCGGTGATCAAACAGTGATGTTTGCAACGGCATCTGGTGGCGTTAGACGTAACAGATTAACAGATTTCTATAACGTTCAATCTAATGGTAAAATTGCCATGAAGCTTGATGAAGGGGATAAACTCATTGGTGTTGAAATCTGTAATGATTCTGATGACGTTTTATTGGCCGCTGCTGGTGGTAAATGCGTGCGTTTCCCTGTAACAGATGTGCGCGTATTTGAATCAAGAGCTTCAACAGGGGTTCGTGGGATGAAATTGCCAGAAGGTGAAAGCGTTATTTCCATGTCAATTGTTAAACACGCAAAAGCCGATATTGAAAAACGCGATGCCTATTTGAAAGAAGCTGCCGCTAGAAGACGGGCTTTAGGTGAAACAGATGAAGTTGAAACCGTTGAAACAGAAACAACAACGAATGCAACATTAACACCTGAAGAATTTGAAAAAATGGCTGCTGATGAAGAATTTATCTTAACAATCACGGATAAAGGTTTTGGTAAACGCACAAGTGCTTATGAATATCGCATTACAGCGCGTGGTACCTCTGGTGTAACAAACATTAAGATGGATGATCGTCGTAAAGCTGATGTTGTTGCCACAATGCCAGTGCCAGATGATGCTCACTTGATGATGGTGACAGATGGTGGTAAACTTATTCGTATGCGTATCAGTGATATTAAAATTGCAGGGCGTAGTACAATGGGTGTTATCTTGTTCCGTTTGGATAAAGATGAAAAAGTTGTGTCTGCAACATGCATTACTGATGTGGAAGAAGAGGTTGAAGAAACAGAAGAAACGCCAGTTTTAACTGAGACACCTTCATCTGAAACAGTTTTGCAAGATGAGGAAGAAACAATCATTGAAACTGTTGAAGCATCAACAGATGAAATAGAATAAGATGTTTTATTCTTTAAATGAAAAAGCGCCTGAAATCAGGCGCTTTTTTATAATTTCTAATGATGAATTTCATGAAGAACAAGGGAGTTTTATCAGCTTTGAAATAAAAACGATATAAAAAACTAAAAAGAGTCGTTAATTGTTATCTTAAAAAAAAGTGATAATTTATTTTTTTTGTGTTTTAAAGTTTATTTTTTATAAAAAAGGAGGGTTTTAATCCTCCTTTTTTTATTTATTTTTGCAAAGATTGATTTCTTTTTTGTATATTTTTAATTGGAAGATTTTGCGTTGCAATTTTATATTTTTCAACTGCAGTCATCACCCGTTTCATTTGAGGTAATACATGTGGGCATTCGGCTTCAATTAACGCATAAACCGTTGCTAAAGATTGCATTAAATTTGTGTTTGTTCGTTTTTTTGTTTCTTCTAAAGTGTTTTCTTGAATGAGTCTTTGAGCACGAACAATTGCGCCTTTTTCAGCCATTTCGCGATATAAGGAAACAGAAAAACGAAGGTTTTTCATGGCATCTGTCATCCCCGCGCGTGTTTCAAGTTGTTGTTTAAAATATTTTGATTGTTCAAATCTGCCTTGCACCCAAGAACTAGCGAATAATCCACCGCAATAAAAAATATTATCTGTTTTTACTGTTGAAGCAATTGAGCCTGTATGCGCACCAAGATAAGCAAAAACAATATCAAATGTTTTAAGTGCAATTGGATCCCCAGATTCGGCTAATTTTTCAATATTAAAGGCGCAAATTAAGTTATTTGAATCAGGTGGAATAACGCCATCTTTTAAAGCATGGTAAACATTGCGAATGCCTGTTCCAGAAATGATATGTTCAACAACAATTCCCTTGCCGTTTGTTTGATATCTTTCTTTTAAGGCCTTTATAACTTTATCTCTTAACTCATTGTCTTTATTTCCAAAATCAATATAAGGTAAAGAACTGTGACCTGATTCAGAGGTATATATCATTTGATTTTTTTCACCGTTTTTCATTAATAAACAAGTGCCACATCCTGTGCCAAGACCTAAAACAACAATTTTTTCTTTTGTTAAATCTGCTACTTGTTGTTGGCCAAATAAGGTGCGATATTGATGTTTTTCTAATCCAGCAATGGCCCAACCTTGAAGCGCAAAGTCATTATCAAGGCTCACTTTTTTAAATTGTGGCATTTTTGCTTTTAATTTTGGAACACTTACGCGCCATGGCGTGTTGCTGGTTAACACTTCATTGGTTTCTTCATCAATATTGCCAGCAGCCCCAATCACACAAAGAGTCGGTTTTTTATTTGTTTCAGTAAGATATGTTTCAACCGCTTCTTCAAATGATTTAAATTTGGAAACTAAATATTTTTTATCAAAATTTGCTTTTTCATCCCCTTGTGTATAGGTGCCAAAACGAACATTAGTGCCGCCGACATCGGCAAGCAAAACAGTTTCTTTATGCATGCTCTTCCTCCACTATAAATTCAAGGAATAGTAACATACTCTTGAACGCGTTGTCAACTTTTAAGAAAATAAAATTTATTAGTGGATATGAAGAAACTTTATCCCATGTTTTGGTTATTTATACGAGAAGAAATCATTTGAATTTCTTGATTTGAAATACCTAAATCTTTTGCGCTTAAATTAATTACTTGCCCATGATCTCTTAAATATCCAGAGGCGTTTGTTTGTTCTCTTGTTTGAAGGACAACAGAACGTATTTGAGCGATTTTTTCGGCGCTAAAGCCCATGTTTTCCAAATCTTTTGCTGTAACATTTTTAAATAATTCTTCATGTTCTTGATCATAAGCTGCTAAAGCTTCTTTAGACATTCCGCCCATCCAAGTTGGCATATGTCTTTCCCACCAATTGGGTTTATCTGATTTGCTGGTTTTAGAAGATTCATGGGTGGTGTTTGTTTGATTGCTTGAGCTATTTTTGTTTCCAAAAAGTCTTTGCCAGAAAGATGGTCTATTTGCTTGAGCAGCTCTTTCTGCCGCTTCAAAAGCTTGGCGTTCTTGAGGGTTATCTAAATCATAAGCTCTTTGAAAATAAGGGTTCTCATGCGTGTTTGAACCAGCAGAAATTTGTTGATCAGAATCCGCCTCTAATAATTCAGGTGGAATATCACCATTTTGAACATCATATCGATTATTGCTCATTTGTGCCTCCTTTTTTTTGTGATTTTACCATTATATCATATTTGCTTTAAAATTTCAAGCGGATCCAAGTGAATAAGACGTTGCCATTATTTTTTCCACCTGGGATATAAGTGTTTTCAACAATAAGGCGTTTATATTCAAATCCAAAAAGGGGAAGGGGAGCTGGAAAGGGAATATAATTATATTCTTCGCGTGCTGTAACTCCTAAAATGCCACCAGCAAGAAGATAAAAATCTTTTTTCTTATTCATGGCCCAGCGCTTTGAAAAAGAATAGCCTAAAAAAGGTTCGGTTTTGTTATGTGAATCTTGAAATTTTAAGATGAAAAGAGAATGCCTGTTTTCTTTTGAATCAATATAATCTTTGCTAAATCCAATTCCCCATGGGCGTTCATTATATGAATCAATTTTTTCTTTATCGTATGTTAAGCGATTATGCCATGTGTTTACAGGAATGATAAGAGAATAATCTTTTGATTTTAATATGTTACAAATGCCTTTTTTAGCAATACTTAAATAAGATTGCTTGTTGTTTGTTTCAGAAAAAGATGTTATTGGTAACAAAAATAAAGCTAAAATTAAGATGATTTTTTTCATTTTTTCCTTCTGATTTTTTAGATAATCATTTAAATTTTTCAAGTTATTTTAAATAGCAAAAAACGGGAACATGATCAGATGGTTTTTCTAATCCACGATATTCTTTTAAAATGCCGCTGGCTTGAATTCGTTTTTCTTTTTCTTGAGGAATAAAAATATGGTCTAAAAGCATTCCTAAATTTTTAAACCAACATCCCCCTTGAAAATCCCAAAAGGAATAAGTGTAAGGCGTTGGATTAAATAATCTTATAGCATTTATAAGCCCTTGTTTTTGCATATTGTTAAATTCATTTCTGACTTCAAAAACCATTAAGGCGTTTTGGCGGTAAAGTTCTGGATTATAAACATCAGAATCTTTTTCAATAACGTTAAAATCACCACCAATAATGAAAAAAGTTTTTTCTTTTTGTAAGGTTTCTAAATGTTGATTTAAAGCTTTCATCCATTTGATTTTATAGCGCAATCTTTCATTATTGAAAGGATCTTTTTCAGGAGGGTTTCCATTTGGAACATAAACCGAAATAAAATGAATATTATTCAACATGCATTCAATAAAACGGGCAGGGGGTGTTTCATCTTCAAGAGTTGGCAGATCGGTGTATTTTATTTCTAATTCTTTTTTGGAAAGAATAGCAACGCCATTAAATCCTTTTTCTCCGCGGATATAAGAGTGATATCCTAATGAAGAAATTTCTTCAAACGGAAAAGTTTCATGAGTTGCTTTAATTTCTTGAAGCAAAACAATATCAGGGTTTTCCTCGGTTAAAAGCTTTTTTAAAAGTGGTAAACGTGCTCTAACAGAAGCAACGTTCCAAGAAATAATTTGCATTTTAAAATTCCTTTATGCTATATGTATATTTATGAAAAAAATATGTATTTTTTTAATATGCCTTTTATTTTCAATAAATGCAACAGCTGATTGTCCAAAACAAAAGGTTGAAATTCATTTCAAGTATAAACTTGGAAAGATTATTTATAATTATTCTCTTTCTCGTTTTGAATTTGCAAAAAGGATTCCAAAATTCAGGCATAATCCTGCAAATGTTTTGGGGTTAACGGTTTCAAGATTGGATGTTTCTTTCCCAAAAGTTGAAGGGAAAGTTTTTCAACATAAAGGGAAATATTGCGTAGGAGTTACAAAAATTAATTTTGAAATTGGTTTTGATAAATTCAATGTTTATATTGACAAGAAATATGGTTATGGCACTTGTGAAAGACGTGTGATTAAAGAGCATGAAGATGAGCATGTTGCCATCTATAAAGAGGGGATGCGTTTTTTTGCGCCAGATATTAAAAAAGCCATTCGAAATGCCGTTAAAGAATTAAAACCTCAAGAGGTTAATTCTGAAGCAATGGGCCAGAGAATTTTTGAAGAACAAGCAAAACAAGTTATCAATAAAGTGCAACCTTTATTAAATCACATTAATAAAAAATTAGAAGAAAAACAAGGAGCTCTTGATTCGCCAGAATCTTATGCTCGAAGCAATAAAAAGTGCCGAAATTGGTAATTAAAACCAACGCATTTTTTTAAGGAAAAAGAGTTGTAACAAGGCAATAATGAATAAGAAAATTGCAATTGTTATAAAGCCGCGTTCGTCCTGATTGAAGGGAATACCGCCAATATTTGCGCCAAGTAAACCGGTAACAAATGTAAGAGGCGTGAAAATAACAATGACAATAGACATTAAATACATTGTTTGGTTTAAATTAACATTTGTTCTTGAATCTAATTCTTCTTGTGTAACCGTTGAGTGATCGCGGGCGGAATTTAAATCTTCCACAGCTTTAGACATATCTAAATAAATTTCGCGCAATTGGTTTGTGTTTTCTTCAGTTAAAACAGCGTGATCCACGTTGCGTAGCACTTTTGCCACATCTCTTTGTGGAACGATATATCGGCGAAGTCCAACAATTTTGTGTCTTAATTGGCTTAAATTTTCGCGAATAGATTTGTTTTTAAAGCTTTCTGCTTCGATTACAAGTTCTTCAAGCTCATCAACCTCATCAGCAATTTTTGCAATTGCTGTTTCAATCTGCTCCGTTAAAATTTTATTAATCGCAATAAAAATATCAGAAGGGGTTTTAGGCCCTTTTCCTTTTTTTAATTGCGTTCTGATTTTTTTTACAGCAGACATGGATCGGTGAGATAATGTTAAAATTCTTTTTTCTTCAACCCACATGTGAAGCGCGATCATATCATCAATATCAGCTGATTTTTGCATATTAACCCCGCGCATAACAACTAAAATGCCATTTTTTCGTGGGAAATATCTTGGAGAAGTATCTTCATCAATCAAGTTTTCAATCACTCGGTCGTCTAACCCCATATCTTTAAGCCATTCTTGGTTTTCTTCATCTTTATAGTCGATATGGATCCAAATGGGTTTATTTGGTTTATTTGGAATTTTATCCCATGAAAGTGGCTTAGAGCCACCTTTGCCATCAAGAGATAAACAAAACTCTGGAGTAATAGCCATAACTTTTCTCCTTTTTTAAGGGATGGTTATTCAATGCAGCAATCAACTGCCTTTCTGACAACGCTTTTTAATTTACCCATTAATGAAGTTGGTTCTTGAGCTGGTTCTGTTAAAGCAGGAGTTGCATCTTGAGAAATAGGTGTTGTTGGTTTCATTAATTGTTCTGCTTCTTTTTTCACTTCTTCAACAGAATCTGGTTTCCAAGCAATTTCTTTGGTGTCAATAATATTCATATTTAAACCCCAGAAAAGGCAATATAAATCATAAGCTTGGTTGAATAAATCATAAGCATCTTTTGTGTTTCCCATGCTTTGTTGCTTGGTTCCAACTTCCATTAAACGCATAGATGTTGCAAGTAAATGCTTTGAAATACACCAAACTTCGCCCTCATAAGAAGGAATGATTTTAAGCATTAAATTTTTGCGCATTTCTCTTACATCTGTGATCATGTCATAGAAAGAGTTTTTTCCTGTTTTTGCACCAGAAAACATTAAGTGTTCTTCAATTGAAATCAAATTCATAATGGCAATTGTTAAATCTTGATCTGAAGATAAATCTTTTGGATTTTTTTTCTTCATATTATCAATGCGTTCAACAAATTCTTTTACATTTTCTGCTTTTTTCATTTGATTTCTCCTAATTTTCTAACACGGGAATTTCTTGAATTTTATCGTTTGAAACTGGCAGTTTTGTGGCGCAATCGCAAAGAGGATAAAAATAAAATAAAACGCTTAAAAGAGCTGTAAATAAAACAGGAACAACAACTTTTTCAAAAGGGAAGTGGGCATGACCACCATTTTTTTCTTTCATCCAAGCATAAAAGTTAATCCCTGCAATAAAAACAAGGGCTCCCAAAATATTGCTTAGCAAAAAAGAATCAATGTATAAAAATCCAATAATAACAGGGTCATAAGGCAAATCGCCTAAATAAAGAAACCCAATGGATCCAATTGAAAGGGCCATTAGTGAAAAATCACGTCCTTTATAGTTCCAATTTTTCTTATTAAAATATCTGATTAAAAAATAACCAAAAATGGCAAGAAGTGCCCCAGACCAAACCCCAATAACACACTCATCTAAACCAGATTTTTCAGCTAAATATAATGAGGCACCAACCGTTACCATACAAACAGGACAAGCAGGTCCTGCAAAAACTTTTAATGAGGATAAAAAGGTTAAGAACAAAGCGCAGATTTTTAGCATGATAACTCCAATAATTTCATTTTGATTTTTTATATTATATATTTTTTTTATTTGCAAGAGATAAAATATTTAATGTTTTTTGTTTAAATAAAACTTATATTTGACAGATTTAAAATTTAAGTGTAATTTAAATAAAAAAAGAGGTTAGAATGGCTAAAAAAACATCAAATTTAAAAAAAATGGATGAAATAATGCAAAACGAGTCTCGTTTTATTGTTTCAAGAAATGTAAAGTTTTATCGCAAAAAAAGAAAATTAACGCAGTTTCAATTGGCCGAAAAAATTGGAAAAACAGTTGAAATGGTTTGTCAAATTGAAAACAATGTGGCGGGAACTAAATTGGCCACATTAGATGCGATTGCAAATGCTTTAGATATTGAAACATATATGCTTTTTTTGAATAAAGATCGACCTAGTCTTGAAAATATTTCGCCTGAAATTTTGGAGTTAATCTTTGATTTAGAAGATGAAACGCCCGAATTTATTGCAGCTTTAAGAGAATTTATTCGTCAATGTCGATATAAAACAATTGAAAAGATATAAAAAAAATGCTATCCTTAAAAGAACTTTGAAGGAGCGTTTGGCTATGTCTAACAAAGAAATCATAAACTGTGCCGCGACTTTTTGCGGCTTTTTTCTTTTTGCAAATGGGGTAAGTGGTATTGTTCAAAACAGATCTTACGCCGTTCCTCAAACATTTATATCAGTTGCTGCCCTTTCTTATATGGGCTATAAAAAATTTCAGCCTTCTCATAAAAGATTAAAAAAACGTTTAGATGAGCTGTTTTCTTCTAAAACAATTTTAACAAAAGGTCAGCTTTTGTTTTGGGATTCTAAATCAAAAACAAAAGGATTTGGTAATAATAAAAGAATTTGGTGGACAAAGGTTGAAATTGAACAAGATTCCTTTAATCGATATATTCCTGCTAATATGAGAAATCTCTGGGCGGGTGTTTTTTCTTCGGCAGTTCATGAAAATTTGGTGAGAGGGTGTTCAATTAAAACAAGTGTTTTAAAAGCGTTATCGCAAACCGTGTTGGAAAATATTCCTGATTTTTTTCAAAATGAAAGTATTCGCTCTTATGTCGAAAAAGATAGAATGATTGATGTTTTTGCCTTAAAAATGATTCATGAAGCTTATGAAAAAGTTGAAAATTGCAAATCGGATGAAGCTGTGTTGGATTTTTTTGAAAATGCCTTTAATGAGAAAAATTCGTTATTTTATAACATGGGATTAAATTTTGAGGGAAAAACAAATTCCTTTTTAAATCGATCTGTTTATGAGGATGGACATCAAAAAGAATTTAAAGTCTTGGAAACGGCTTCTTATGCTTCGATTTTGGGATGTGGTGTTTCTGCGATGTTTTTTTCTCCTTTTGAATATCCGATTGTTTATTCTGGGGTGACAGTTGGGGCTTCTTTATTTTATGTGTTTTCTCAGGTGCGTCAAAAAAATCATGTAGAGAAACAATTATCAAGATTTGAAGCAAATTCTTTTCAATTATCTGAAATTTGCCTAAAAAAAGCGCCATTATCACAAAAAGATGGATATATCATTTGGTATCAAACTCTTAAAAATTTAACCAAACGAGAAGAAGCTAAAATCACTTATCAAACCGCTTTAAGAGTAAATGATATTTTAAAATCTTTTCCACAGGAAGTGTCGTGCAAAAAAGCAGGCGAATTGTTGTTTTTAGAAAGTGTTTTTAAAGATAGTGCTTGTTATCAAGCTTATAAAAAAATTGACTCAGGGTTAACGCTTGAAAAGGCTGTGTCAGAATGTGGTTTAAAATGCGTTTATCAGTTGTTACTCTTTAATCATTTTGCGAATAAAGTGAAAAAGGAAGATGAAAGACCTCTTCGATCCTTTTTGTTTGAGTTTCAAAGTGATTTGGTTGAATTAAAAGATGCAAAAGTTTTGGCTAATCGTAAAATAAGTAAAAGAGTGTATCAAGAATTGAAAAAACTTGATAAGCTTTATCAAGAGGGGGAAATTTCATCTAGTGAACGTAAGGAATTTATGGTTCATATTCTTGAAATAGAGGAAAAAGGTATTTTTATGCATGTGCCAGTTGGGGTGAAATTGCCTCGCGCTGTTCAACGAACATTGAAAACGCAAAATATAAGGAATTAGTTCGTGTGATTTTTTTTGAATTTTTTGTCAATAAAAATTTTAGCTAATTCTTTCTTTTTTATATAAAAAAATCAAAAAAAGACTTGACTTTATTTAAAAAATATGGTTTAATATCAAGACCTAAAGCTAAAGGTGGCTTTATCAAAAACAAGATAGTTGTCACCCGCTTTCTTTGGGTTTTGCTAATAAAAACAAAGGGTTACCTTTATGTTGATTGGCAATTTTTGAGTGCTTTTATTTGCTCGAAAGGGGTCGATAAAAGTTTGGTGTAATAGGTAGAATAAAAGGAAAAAATTTTAATGCCTACAATTAATCAGTTAATCCGTAAATCACGGAAATCAAAAACGGCAAGAAATAAAGTGCCGGCTTTGCAAGCATGTCCTCAAAAAAGAGGTGTTTGCACACGTGTTTATACAACAACACCGAAAAAACCGAACTCAGCTTTGCGTAAAGTTGCTCGTGTTCGTTTAACAAACGGTTTTGAAGTTACATGCTATATCCCAGGTGAGGGACATAACCTTCAAGAACACTCAGTTGTGATGATCAGAGGCGGTCGTGTAAAGGACTTGCCTGGTGTTCGTTACCATATTATTCGCGGTACACTTGATACACAAGGTGTTGCCAAACGTAAACAAGCTCGTTCGCTTTACGGCGCTAAACGACCAAAGTAATTAAGGAGAAGGAAATATGTCTCGTAGACATGCTGCGGTTAAACGCGAAGTGACACCTGATGCAAAGTATCATAACACAGTTGTTACAAAATTTATGAATAGTTTAATGTACGACGGTCAAAAAAGTAAAGCTGAAGAAATTTTATATGGTGCAATTAATGAACTTGAAAATAAATTGCACAAATCTGGCTTGGAAGTTTTCACAGAAGCTTTAAACAATGTGAAACCATTACTTGAAGTTCGTTCACGTCGTGTTGGTGGTGCAACATACCAAGTTCCTGTTGAAGTTCGTCCAGATCGTCAACAAGCTTTGGCAATTCGTTGGATTATCGGCGCTGCTCGTAATCGTTCTGAAAAAACAATGGTAGAACGTTTATTTGGTGAATTGCAAGATGCATACAACAATCGTGGTGCTGCAATTCGTAAACGCGAAGATACACATCGTATGGCTGATGCTAACAAAGCTTTTGCTCACTTTAAATGGTAGGGGGAAATCATGGCTCGTACAACACCGATTGAAAGATATAGAAATATTGGTATTATGGCTCACATTGATGCCGGTAAAACAACAACAACAGAACGTATTTTGTTTTATACGGGTAAGTCACATAAAATCGGCGAAGTTCATGATGGCGCTGCTACAATGGACTGGATGGAACAAGAACAAGAACGTGGTATCACAATTACATCAGCTGCTACAACAGCTTTTTGGAAAGATCACCGCATTAATGTTATTGACACGCCGGGCCACGTTGACTTTACAGTAGAAGTTGAACGTTGTTTGCGTGTTCTTGATGGTGCTATCACAGTTTTTGACGGCGTTGCAGGTGTTGAACCTCAATCAGAAACAGTTTGGCGTCAAGCTGATAAATATGGTGTTCCACGTATTTGCTTTGCAAACAAAATGGACCGTATTGGTGCTAACTTTGAACGTTGCGTTGATATGATTAAAACACGTTTGGGTGCTCGTCCAATGGTGATGGCTCTCCCAATTGGTGCTGAATCAGAATTTAAAGGTATTGTTGATATTTTAATGCGCAAAGCAATCATCTGGAAATCAGAAGATTTAGGTGCTTCATTCGAATATCAAGAAATCCCTGCTGATTTACAAGAAAAAGCAGATAAATATTACAATGAACTCGTTGAAATGGCTGTTGAAATGGATGATGACGCCATGGAAAAATACTTGGAAGGTGTTGAACCTGATATGGAAACATTGAAAAAATGCATCCGTAAAGGAACAATTTCTCAATCATTTATTCCAGTATTTTGTGGTTCTGCCTTTAAAAATAAAGGTATTCAAACATTGTTAGATGCTGTTGTAGATTATTTGCCATCTCCAGTTGATATTCCACAAGCAAAAGGCGTTATCGCTGGTTCAGAAACAGAATATGTTTGCGGTTCAGTTGATGATAAACCATTTGCTGGTTTGGCATTTAAAATTATGACAGACCCATTCGTTGGTTCTTTAACATTCTTACGTATTTATCAAGGTACTTTAGCAAGTGGTAGTTATGTAACAAACACTGTTAAAGATAAAAAAGAACGTATCGGTCGTATGCTTTTAATGCATGCTAACCACCGTGAAGAAATTAAAGAAGCTACAGCAGGTGATATCGTTGCTTTAGTTGGTTTGAAAGATACAACAACAGGTGATTCATTGTGTGGCGATGGTTTGAAAGTTGTCTTGGAAAAGATGGACTTCCCAGATCCAGTTATTGAAATTGCTGTTGAACCAAAAACAAAAGCTGACGTTGAAAAAATGGCTTTAGCTTTGAACCGTTTAGCAATGGAAGACCCATCTTTCCGTGTCACAAGTAACACAGAAACTGGTCAAACAGTTATTAAAGGTATGGGTGAATTGCACTTAGAAATTATTGTTGATCGTTTGAAACGTGAATTTAAAGTGGAAGCCAATGTTGGTGCTCCTCAAGTTGCTTATCGTGAAACAATTTCTAAAGAATTTGATGAAGATTATACACACAAAAAACAATCTGGTGGTTCAGGTCAATTTGCTCGTGTTCGTATCAAATTTACTCCATTGGAACCAGGTTCAGGCTTTGTCTTTGAAAACACTGTTGTTGGTGGTGCTGTTCCAAAAGAATATATCCCAGGTGTTGAAAAAGGTTTGCGTGCCTCACTTGAAACAGGTGTTTTGGCAGGCTTCCCTTGCACAGACTTTAAAGCAAACCTCTATGATGGTGCTTACCATGATGTTGACTCCAGCACAATGGCCTTTGAAATTGCTGCTCGTGCAGCTTTCCGCGAAGGTATGGCAAAAGCTGGTCCGAAGTTGTTAGAACCGATTATGAAAATCGAAGTTGTAACACCAGAAGATTACATGGGTGATATTATCGGTGACTTGAACTCACGTCGTGGTCAAGTTTCAGGTATGGATCAACGTGGTAATGCCCGTGTTATTGATGCTCTTGTTCCACTTGCAAATATGTTCGGTTATGTAAACACACTCCGTTCAATGAGTCAAGGACGTGCACAATACACAATGGTATTCTCACACTATGCTGATGTACCACAAATGGTTGCTGATGAAATTAAAGCAAAAGTAGCAGGTTAAGAAAGGTAACAATTATGTTAGAAAACCAAAATATTAGAATTCGTTTAAGAGCGTTCGATCATAGGTTGTTGGATCAATCAACCCGTGAGATCGTCAATACGGCTAAACGCACAGGGGCCCAAGTTGTTGGACCAATCCCTTTGCCAACTCGTATTGAAAAATTTACCGTGAACCGTTCCGTGCACGTCGATAAGAAGTCACGTGAACAGTTTGAAATTCGTACCCATAAGCGGGTGCTCGACATTATTGATCCGACACCGCAAACTGTTGATGCTCTAATGAAATTAGACTTAGCAGCGGGTGTAGATGTTGAGATTAAATTATAAGGAAGAAATATTATGCGTTCAGGAGTTATAGCTGAAAAAGTCGGCATGATGAGCTTGTTCCAAGAAAACGGCGTTCAAATCCCTGTAACTGTTTTAAAAATTGACAGTACAGTGGTTGACGTTCGAACAATGGAACGTGATGGTTATGTCGCTGTCCAGTTGGGACATGGTAAAGCAAAAACAAAAAATGTTGCTAAACCACAGCTCGGACATTTTGCAAAAGCAAAAGTAGAACCAAAGAAAACACTCGTTGAATTCCGTGTTTCTGATGACTGCGTTTTGCCAGTTGGTGCTGAATTAAGCGCTAACCACTTCGTTGTCGGTCAAAAAGTGGATGTTACAGGTGTTTCCATTGGTAAAGGTTTTGCCGGTGTTATGAAAAAATATCACTTCGGAGGTGACAACGCAACACACGGTGTTTCTAGAACACACCGTGCCGGTGGTTCAACCGGTCAACGCGAATGGCCTGGTAAAGTTTTCAAAAACGTTAAAATGCCTGGTCAAATGGGAAACAAACAAGTGACAGTTCAAAATTTGGAAGTTGTTTCAATTGACGAAGCCAGAAATTTGGTTATGGTCAAAGGATCAGTTCCTGGTTTTGATTCAGCCATTGTAACAATCAAAGATTCAGTAAAGATTTCAAAACAGCCAGCTTTACCACTTCCTGGTGGATTAAAAGCAGCTGCAGTTGAAACATCTGCTGAAGTTGAAACTGAAGTAAAGGAATAGACCATGAAATATGATGTAATCAATTTAGATGGAAAATCAGTTGGTTCTATTGACTTGGCTGACACAGTGTTTGGTGTTGAAGTTCGCGAAGACATTTTAGCTCGTGTTATCCAATGGCAATTAGACAAACGTCGTGCAGGAACTCACAAAACAAAAGATATTGGTGAAGTTTCTGGCTCAGGTAAAAAACCATTTAAGCAAAAAGGAACAGGCCGTGCTCGTCAAGGTCAAGATCGTGCTCCTCAAATGCGTCACGGTGGTGTTGCTTTTGGTCCAGTTGTTCGCTCACATGCTTACGGCTTGACAAAAAAACTCCGTGCTTTAGGGATGCGTGTTGCACTTTCTTTAAAAGCCAAAAATGGAAAACTCTTTATTGTTGACAGCTTGACAGCTGAAAAACCAAACACAAAAGCAATGAAAGCTGCTTTTGATAAAAATGGTTGGAAATCAGTTTTGTTTGTTGGCGGCGAAACAGTTGATAGCAATTTTGCTTTATCAGCTCGTAACATCATCAATGTTGATGTGTTGCCATCTCAAGGTGCTAACGTTTATGATATTATCCGCAGAGACGTCTTAGTCTTATCACAAGACGCCGTTGCGAATTTGGAAGGTCGTTTGAAATGATTAAGAAAAATACACAAGTAGCTGCAACAGCTGAAATGTTTGATGTCATTCGCAGACCTGTTATCACAGAAAAAGCAATGAAGAGTTCTGAACACAATCAAGTTGTCTTTTTAGTTGACGTCAATGCAACAAAAACAGACGTTAAAAAAGCAGTTGAATCTGTGTTTGGTGTAAAAGTCGTTTCTGTAAACACACTTCGCCAACAAGGAAAACAAAAAATGTTCCGTGGCATTAAAGGTGTTCGCAATGAAACAAAGAAAGCTATTGTGACTTTGGCTGAAGGTCAAAGCATTGATGTGACAGCGGGGATTTAGTTATGGCATTAAAAACATATAAACCAGTAACCTCTACAGTCAGACATCTCGTTGGTATTGACAGATCTGACTTACATAAAGGGGCTCCTGTAAAAACATTAACAGAAGGCCAGTCCCGTACGGGCGGTCGTAACAACCACGGTCATATTACAACACGTCGTCGTGGTGGCGGTCATAAACAAGCTTATCGTTTAATTGATTTTAAACGTAAAAAATTGGATATGCCTGCAACAGTTGAACGTTTGGAATATGATCCAAACAGAACAGCATTTATTGCTTTGATCAAATATACTGATGGTGAATTAGCATACATCTTGGCACCTCAACGTTTAGCTGCTGGTGACACAGTTATTGCTGCTCAACAAGCAGATATTAAACCAGGCAATGCAATGCCAATGAAAAACATGCCAGTCGGCACGATTATTCATAACATTGAATTAAAACCAGGTAAGGGCGGTCAAATTGCTCGTTCAGCTGGTTGTTATGCTCAATTAATCGGTAAAGATTCAGGCTATGTTCAAGTTCGCTTAAATTCAGGTGAACTTCGCATGGTTCGCGGTGAATGTTTTGCTTCCGTTGGTGCTGTTTCTAACCCAGATAACCAAAATACGGTTATGGCAAAAGCTGGTCGTGCTCGTTGGAATGACCATCGTCCAGCCGTTCGCGGTATTGCTATGAACCCAGTTGATCACCCACATGGTGGTCGTACAAATGGTGGCCGTCATCCGGTTTCTCCATGGGGATGGCAAACTAAGGGTAAGAAAACTCGTAATAACAAACGGACAGACGGTTTAATTATCCGTTCTCGTCACGCAGCAAAGAAATCCTAAGGAGGCATAAATGACAAGATCCGTATGGAAAGGTCCGTTCGTTGACGGTTATCTGTTGAAAAAAGCAGAAAAGGTTAAACAATCAGGACGTCACGAGGTAATTAAAACTTGGTCACGTAGATCAACAATAATTCCTCAATTTGTGGGCTTGACTTTTGGCGTATATAATGGTAAAAAGTTTATCCCAGTGTTAGTGAGCGAAAATATGATTGGGCACAAGTTCGGTGAATTCTCACCAACAAGAACTTTCCCTGGTCATACGGCAAATGACGCAAAAGCAAAGAAAGCAGGTAAATAATGACAACAAATACACAAGTAAAAACAGCAAGAGCTAAAGCTCGCACGCTTCGTATTTCACCAAGAAAATTAAACTTGGTGGCTGCAAGCATCCGCGGTTTAAAAGCTGATAAAGCTGTTGCTCAACTCACATTTTCAACAAAACGTATTGCTGAAGAAGTGAAAAAAGTTTTGATGTCCGCTATTGCCAATGCTGAAAACAATCATAACATGGATGTCGATCGTTTATTCGTTCGCGAAGCATTCGTTGGCAAAGCCATGGTAATGAAAAGATTCCAAGCTGGTGCTAAAGGCCGGGCAAATCGTATTATTAAGCCATTTTCAAATTTAACAATTGTTGTTGCTGAAAGAGAAATTGAAGCTCCTAAAGCAAAAAAAACAACAAAGAAAGCGGCAACAACAAAAGAGGAGAATAACTAATGGGTCAAAAAGTTAATCCAACAGGTTTGCGCCTCGGCATCAACCGCACATGGGATTCACGTTGGTTCGCTGATGAAAATTATGCAGAATTATTGCATGAAGACATCAAAATTCGTGAATTCTTAACAAAGAAATTAGCAGCTGCTGGTATTAGCCACATCGTTATTGAACGTCCAGCTAAAAAAGCAATTGTTACAATTTATTGTGCACGTCCAGGCGTTATTATTGGTAAAAAAGGTCAAGATATTGACACACTCAAAAAAGAATTGACAGCTTTGTCACAAAACAATGATGTGAATGTTAATATCGTTGAAATTCGTAAACCAGAAATCAATGCTAAACTCGTTGCAGATAATATTGCACAACAACTTGAAAAACGTATTTCATTCCGTCGTGCAATGAAACGTGCTGTTCAAGCAGCTTTACGCCAAGGTGCAGAAGGTATTCGTATCAACTGTGGTGGTCGTTTAGGCGGTGCTGAAATCGCTCGTACAGAATGGTATCGTGAAGGTCGTGTGCCTTTGCATACACTTCGTGCAGACGTTGATTACGGTGTATCAACAGCTCATACAGCTTATGGTACATGCGGTATTAAAGTTTGGATTTACAAAGGTGACATCTTGGCTCATGATCCAATGGCTCAAGATAAACATTTGTCAGAACAACGCTAATTAAAGGAACAAGAAGATGTTAAGTCCTAAAAAAACAAAATTTCGTAAAGCATTTAAGGGTCGCATTCATGGCGACGCTAAATCAGCTACGACATTAGACTTCGGTGCCTTTGGTTTAAAAGCATTAGAACCAGAACGTATTACAGCTCGTCAAATCGAAGCTGCTCGTCGTGCTATTTCTCGTGCAATGAAGAGACAAGGTCGTCTGTGGATTCGTATTTTCCCAGATGTTCCTGTTTCAAAAAAGCCACCTGAAGTTCGTCAAGGTAAAGGTTCACCGGAATACTGGGTAGCTCGTGTGAAACCAGGTCGTATTATGTTTGAAGCTGACGGGGTTTCTGAAGAAATCGCACGTGAAGCGTTCAGATTGGCAGCTATGAAATTACCAATCAAGACTCGCTTTATTGTCAGAACAGCAGATGAAGAGGTATAACTTATGGAAAAATTTCAAGATTTAACGGCTAAAAGTGAAGCTGAATTGGCCGAATTAGAAGTTCAGTTGAAAAAAGAAGCCTTAAACTTACGATTCCAGCAAGCGGGCGGTGTTTTAAAGAACACCGCACGCCGCCGCCAGGTTCGTCGTGAGATCGCAAGAATTAAAACAGCAGCTGCTCAAAAAAAGAACAGCAAAAAAAGTGCATAAGGAGATATAAGAATGCCTAAAAGAATTTTACAAGGTGTTGTTGTAAGCGATAAGATGGATAAATCTGTCGTTGTTCGTGTTGAACGTCGTGTTATGCACCCTGTTTATAAAAAATACATCAAACGCAGTAAAAAATATACTGCACATGATGAAAACAATTTGTGCAAAGTCGGTGACGTTGTGCAAATTATCGAGAGCCGTCCATTATCTAAAACAAAAACTTGGGTAGTGGTTTCGGAAGAAAGTAAATAATTGGATTCTAACTAAGGAAGGAAATACCAATGATTCAAGTAGAAACAAACCTTGATGTTGCTGACAACTCTGGTGCATTGAAAGTTCAATGTATTAAAGTTATCGGTGGCTCAAAACGTAAGGTTGCTTCAGTCGGTGACGTAATTATCGTTTCCGTTAAAAAAGCAAAACCACGTGGGAAAGTCAAGAAAGGTGATGTTCAACGCGCTTTAATCGTTAGAACATCAAAAGAAATTCATAGACAAGATGGTACAGCCATTCGCTTTGATTCAAATGCGGTTGTTTTAGTGAACAAAGACGGTGAACCAATCGGCACACGTATCTTTGGCCCGGTTACCCGTGAATTACGCGCTAAAAACTATACCAAAATTATGTCTTTAGCTCCGGAGGTATTATAAGATGGCTATGAAAATTAAAAAAGGTGATCAAGTAATTGTGATTACTGGCCGTGATAAAGGTAAAACAGGTGAAGTGATCAAATCAATGCCAAAAGAAAACAAAGTGATTGTTCAAGGCATCAATTTGGTTAAACGTCACACAAAACCAACTCAAGAATCAGCTGGCGGCATCGTTTCAAAAGAAGCCCCAATTCATGTTTCAAATGTTGCATTAATTGATCCAAAAGATGGTAAAGCAACAAGAGTCGGTTTCAAAGTTGAAGACGGTAAAAAAGTTCGTGTTTCAAAACGCTCAGGCGAAGTAATCAGTAAATAAGGGAATACATCATGACAGCAAGATTAAAAAAGAAATATGATGAAGAAATTGCTCCCGCTTTGTTAGCTAAATTTGGCTACAAAAACAAGATGGAACTCCCACGTTTAGATAAAATCGTTTTAAACATGGGTGTTGGGGAAGCAACTGAAGATCGTAAAGCTCTTGAAGGTGCTTTGAAAGACATGGAAGCCATTGCAGGTCAAAAACCTGTTTTGACTCATTCCAAAAAATCTATTGCCACATTCAAATTACGTGAAGGTATGCCAATCGGATGTAAAGTTACACTCCGTCGTGAAAAAATGTATGAATTTTTAGATCGTTTAATCACAATGGCTCTCCCACGCGTTCGTGACTTTAGAGGTGTCCCAAACAAAAGTTTTGATGGCCATGGCAACTATGCTTTTGGTTTGAAAGAACAAATCGTTTTCCTCGAAATCAACTATGATACAGTTGATAAAATCAGAGGTATGGACATTGTTATCGCAACAACAGCTAAAACAGACGAAGAAGCTAAAGCTCTCTTAGCCGGTTTTGGTATGCCATTTATGAAATAAGGAATGAGAACATGTCAAAAAAATGTTTAATTAATAGAAACTTAAAGCGCGAAAAAATGGTGAAAAAATTCGCCAACAAACGTGCAGAGTTAAAGGCTATTGTTGCGGATCCTAATGCTACACCAGAACAACGCTGGGAAGCTGGTATCAAATTAGCCAAGTTACCAAGAAACTCTTCTCAAACAAGAGTTCACAGACGCTGTAAATTAACAGGTCGTTCACATGGTAACTATCGTAAATTAGAAATGAGTCGTATCCAGTTAAGAAAATTGGCCAACGAAGGTCAAATCCCTGGTATGACAAAGTCAAGTTGGTAAGGAGGACGCAACATGTCTATGACAGATCCTTTGGGCGATATGCTCACACGCATCAGAAATGGTGGGCAAGCTCATAAAAGTTTTGTAACTGCTCCTGCTTCAAAATTACGCGCTAGCGTCTTAGAAGTTTTGAAAAGAGAAGGTTACATTCGTGATTTTGAACGCATTGATGTCCGTCCAGGTGTCAGCGAATTCAAAATTGAATTAAAATATTTTGAAGATAAACCGGTTATCAAAGAAATCCAACGTGTTTCAACACCAGGTCGCCGTGTTTATTCAAAAGTTAAAGATTTACCAAGATTTTACAACGGTCTCGGTATCTATGTTTTATCAACACCATCAGGCGTTATGTCTGATCATGAAGCTCGTCAAGCCAATTTGGGTGGCGAAGTTTTATGTAAAGTATTTTAATAGGAGGAAGATATGTCACGTATTGGTAAACATCCTGTTAAATTACCTGCCGGTGTTACAGCCACAATTTCTGCCAATGAAATCGTTATCAAAGGCAAATTGGGTGAATTAAAAGCCACACTTCCAGCTGGTGTTTCAGTGAAATTGGAAAATGACGAAGTTGTTGTTCGTCCAGTTTCAGAAACAAAAGAACACCGCATGTTGTGGGGCACAATGCGCGCTAATATCCAAAATATGGTTATTGGTGTTTCAGAAGGCTTTAAACGCAAATTAGAATTAATCGGTGTTGGTTACAAAGCTCAAGCTCAAGGCACAAAACTTAAACTTTCTTTAGGTTACAGCCACGATATCGATTATGAAATGCCAGCTGGCGTTCAATGCGTAACTCCTCAACCAACAGTTATTGAATTAACAAGTGCTGATAAGCAATTGGTTGGACAAGTTGCCTCTGAAATTCGTTCTTATCGTTCACCTGAACCGTATAAAGGCAAAGGGGTTAAATATGAAGAAGAAACCGTTTTGCGTAAAGTCGGTAAGAAGAAATAAAGGATAGAAAAATGAAACAAATTACAAAACATGACCGTCGTAAAGCGCGCATTCGCTGGGGTTTGAAACAAAACGCTGGTGGACGCTTAAGATTATCAGTGTATCGTTCTGAAAAGAACATTTACGCTCAAATTATTGACGATTCAAAAGGTGTGACTTTGGTTTCTGCTTCTTCAAAAGATAAAGAAATCACAGCTAAAGGTTCAACAGTTGCAGGTGCTGCTGCTGTTGGTAAGCTTGTTGCTGAAAGAGCTATCAAAGCAGGCCTTAAAGAAGTCGTTTTTGACCGTAGCGGTTATTTATATCATGGCCGAGTCAAAGCGGTTGCAGAAGCAGCTCGTGAAGCCGGATTATCTTTCTAGGAGAAAACAATGGCAGAAAATGAAATTCAAGAAAAGAAACGTCGTCCTCGCAAAGATCGCGAAGCTGATGTTAAAATGGAAAGAGCTGCAGATGAATTCACAGATCGCGTGATTCACGTTAATCGTGTTTCTAAAACAGTTAAAGGTGGTAAAAGATTTGCTTTTGCAGCTTTAGTTGTTGTCGGAGACCAAAAAGGACGTTTAGGTTTTGCTCATGCAAAAGCTAAAGAAGTTCCAGATGCAATTAAAAAAGCAACAGAACGTGCTCGTCGCAATTTGATTCGTGTTCCTTTAAGAGAAGGTCGCACATTACATCATGACGTTCTTGGCACATTTGGTGCTGGCCACGTAACACTTAGAACAGCTCCTGCTGGTACTGGTATTATTGCTGGTGGTCCTATGCGTGCTATTTTTGAAGTGATGGGTATTCAAGACGTTGTTGCAAAATGCACAGGTTCTTCAAACCCACATAACATGGTTCGTGCAACATTTAATGCATTAACATCTTTGTATTCACCAAGAACAATTGCTGCAAAGCGTGGTAAAAAAGTTGGTGATATCGTCAGCCGCCGTGATGGTGCTGTCGCCAAAGATGCTGAATAAGGAAGTAAGCTATGAAATTAAATCAAATTCGTGATAACAAAGGGGCTCGTAAAGAGTCAATGCGTGTTGCACGTGGTGTCGGTTCTGGAAAAGGCCGCACAGGTGGACGCGGGTTCAAAGGTCAAAAATCAAGAACTGGTGTTTCCATTAAAGGATTTGAAGGCGGTCAAATGCCGATCTTCCGTCGCTTACCACGTCGTGGATTCAACAATCCATTACGTATGAGCTACGTTGAAATCAATTTGGGAACAATCCAAAAAGCAATCGATGCTTCTATTTTAGCAGCAGATCAAGAAATTAACGGTGTTTCATTAATGGAAGCTGGCTTGATCAAACATGTTAAAGATGGCGTTCGCTTGTTGGCAACTGGTACATTAACAAGCAAAGTTACAATTCGTGTAGCTGGTGCTTCAAAAGCTGCTCAAACAGCTGTTGAAAATGCTGGTGGTCAATTGATTTTAGAACCAAAAAAAGAAACAGTTCTTGTTAAAGGTCAAAAGACTTCTAAAAAAGAACCAAAAACAGCCCCAAAAAAAACAAAAAAAGCATAATATAAAAAAATAAGGAGAGAACAACAATGGCGTCAATGTCTGATAAATTATCATCAAATATGGATTTTTCTGCTTTTTCAAAAGCAAAAGATCTTCAGAAGCGGTTGTTGTTCACCTTATTTGCTTTAATTGTGTTTCGTTTGGGAACATATATTCCATTGCCAGGAATTAACCCCTCTGTTTTAAATGAGTTTTTCTCTGAAAACAGCGGGGGTCTCCTTGGCATGTTTAACGCTTTTACGGGGGGCGCTTTATCCCGTATGTCAATTTTAGCATTGAACATTATGCCATATATTTCGGCATCTATTATTGTTCAATTAGGCACAAGCGTTTTACCTTCTTTGAGTGCTTTGAAAAAAGAAGGCGAATCGGGTTTTAGAAAAATTAATCAATATACCCGTTATTTAACAGTTTTAATTACAGTTGTTCAAGCGTTCTTTATGGCTCAAGCGCTTGAAAATGGAAATGCGGTGATTATGCCATCTCATTTCATGTTTGAGTTATCAACTATTGTATCATTATTAGGCGGAACAATGTTTGTTGTTTGGCTTGGAGAGCAAATCACTGCTCGGGGTGTTGGAAATGGCGCCTCTTTAATTATTATGACTGGTATCGTTGCTGGTATTCCTGGTGCAATGGTTCGTGTTTTTGAAGAAAACAGAGTAGGGGCTTTATCAACTCCATTATTGCTTTTCTTGGTATTATTAACATTTGCAACGATTTATATTGTTGTTTTCGTTGAAAGAGCTCAACGCAGAATTCCAATTCAATATCCAAAACGCCAAATGGGTAACAGAATGATGCAAGGTGCAAATTCTCACTTGCCACTTAAAATTAATCCAACTGGTGTGATGCCTCCAATTTTTGCAAGTGCAATTTTGGCAGTTCCATTGGCAATTGTTCAATTTTCTTCTAAAGAATCAACATCTGATGTTGTGAACTCTTTAGCTGTTGCATTGAATCCAGGAAATTGGTTATATTTGCTTACATTTGCATCTTTAATCTTTTTCTTTACATTCTTTTACACAGGTATTCAATCTAATCCAACAGAAACAGCCGATAATTTGAAGAAACAAGGTGGTTTTGTTGCGGGAATTCGTCCAGGAAAACAAACAGCTGAATATTTGGATTATGTTATTTCAAGATTAACATTTGTTGGAGCAACATATTTAACACTTTTATGTGTTGTTCCTGAAGTTTTGATTGCACAATTAGGTGTACCATTTGTTTTGGGAGGAACAACGCTTTTGATTGTGGTTTCTGTTATTATGGAAACAGTTTCACAAATTCAATCCCATTTGATTGCTCACAGATATGAAGGATTGATCAAAAAAGCAAAATTAAAAGGTCGTTTATAATCAACAAAAAGGGGAATAGGGATGCAAACACCAAAAAGACATATCGTATTGATGGGAGCGCCGGGTAGCGGCAAGGGAACGCAAGGCGCTATTTTAGCTGAAAAGCTTGGAATTAAATCATTTTCAATGGGTGATATTTTAAGAGGTGTTGCAAAAGGAGAGTCAAAAGAAGCTGAATCAATTAAAAAATTAATTGATAAGGGGCGTATGGTTCCAAATAAATTAGCTGTTCGTTTGATGGAAAATGAGTTGCTGAAACCTGAAAATGCAGAAGGCTATATTTTAGATGGATTTCCAAGAGAGTTGCCACAAGCAAAAGTATTGGATAAAGATTTAGCATCACGCAAATATAAAAAATATAATATGGGCGTGGATTTGGTATTGCTTTTACAAGTGCCAGACGATTATGTGATTGATCGGATTATTGGTCGTTATCAATGTGCAAAATGTAAAGAGCTTTACCATGAAAAGTTTAAACAACCAAAACAATTTGGCATTTGCGATGTTTGTGGTTGTAAAGAATTTACAAGGCGGGCTGACGATACCTATGAAACGGTTGTATCTAGACTCCGGACGTTCCGCTCTGTAACGGCTCCAGTTATACCTTACTACGAACAAAAGGGGCTCTTAGTGTGCGTTGATGGGACGGGACCCATTGACGTTGTTAGTGAAAAAATAAGAAAAATAGTAGGCTATTGATTTAGCGCTTGACACTAAACGAAAAATAGTATATAATTCCCACTCGTTTAAGTGTCTAGTCGTAATGATTAGATGAAATAGTTATTATTTTTTATTAGGTTAATGGAGAAAGTACCTTGGCACGTATTGCTGGTGTAAATATACCGACCTCTAAAATTGTTGTTATCGGTTTAACATATATTTATGGTATCGGTCGGAAAAAAGCTGAAGAAATTTGCAGCACTCTTAATATTGATTCACATAAACGTGTGAATGAATTAACAGACGAAGAAACATTGAAAATTCGCGAATTAATTGACAATAATTATCGCGTTGAAGGTGACTTGCGTCGTGAAGTATCTTTAAACATCAAACGTTTGATGGATTTAGGTTGTTATCGTGGTTTGCGTCATCGTAAAGGGTTGCCTGTTCGTGGACAACGCACTCATACGAACGCTCGTACTCGCAAAGGTAAAGCAGTTGCCATTGCAGGTAAGAAAAAAGTAACAAAGTAATTTAGAAAGGGTATTTTATGGCTGAAAAGAAAGTCGCAACGCGAACAAAAAATCGCGATAGAAAGAATATCTCTGTGGGCGTTGCTCATGTGAATTCTACGTTTAATAATACAATGGTAACCATTACAGATACACAAGGAAACACAATTTCTTGGTCATCTGCTGGTTTAAAAGGATTTAAAGGTTCAAGAAAATCAACACCATATGCTGCTCAAATGGCTGCTGATGATGCTGCTCGTAAAGCAGTTGAACATGGTTTGAAAACAATTGATGTTTTGGTCACAGGTCCTGGTTCAGGCCGTGAATCAGCTCTTCGTGCTTTTCAAGCTGTTGGTTTGGTTATCACATCTATTAAGGATATTACCTCAATTCCGCACAATGGCTGCCGCGCACGTAAACGTCGCAGAGTCTAATTGTATTGTATAAGAAGAAGAAACAGTTCTTCTTCTCAACTTTTTTTGTAAAGGGAACCTTATAATGATTCAAAAAAACTGGCAAGATTTGATTAAACCGTCTAACCTTTCCGTGGATACACATGTTCCAGGGTTTAAGGCAACGATGGTGGTTGAACCTTTAGAAAGAGGCTTTGGGACAACATTAGGAAACGCTTTACGCCGTATTTTGCTTTCATCACTTCAAGGTGGTGCTGTTAATGCAATTAAAATTGATGGCGTTTTGCATGAGTTTTCATCAATTCCAGGTGTGCGTGAAGATGTAACAGAAATTATCTTGAACATCAAAGGATTGGCTTTAAAAGTTGAATCTGAAACACCTCAACGTATTTATTTGAACGCAACAGGCCCTTGTGTTGTTACTGCTGGTCAAATTACAACGAATCAAAGCGTTGAAATTATGAATCCAGAAGCAGTTATCTGCACATTAGATGCTGGTGCTTCAATTAATATTGAAATGATGGTTTCAACAGGTAAAGGATATGTTGTTGCCTCTCAAAACAGACCGGAAGATTGCCCAATTGGTTTGATCCCAATTGATTCTGTTTATTCTCCGGTTAAATCAGTTGTCTATAAAGTTGTTAACGCTCGCGTTGGTCAACAAACAGACTATGATAAACTTTATTTAACAGTTGAAACAAATGGTGTTGTTTCTCCAGAAGATGCAGTTGCTTTAGCTGCTCGCATTATGCAAGAACAACTTAAATCATTCATCAACTTTGAAGAACCTGAAGAAGCAACAATTGAAGATAAAATTGCAGAATTGCCATTTAATAAAAACTTGTTGCTCAAAGTGGATGAACTTGAATTATCTGTTCGTTCTGCAAACTGTTTGAAAAACGACAACATTATTTACATTGGTGATTTGGTCCAAAAAACAGAATCTGAAATGCTCAGAACTCCAAACTTTGGTCGTAAATCATTAAATGAAATCAAAGAATTATTGGCCGAAATGGACTTGCACCTCGGTATGCAAGTTGAAGGTTGGCCACCAGAAGATTTAGAAGTTTTATCTGCAACAGTAGATACAGAAAACTAATAAGTCAGAAAAATCGTCGAAGTTGTTTTCGGCGTCTGGCCTTTACATTGCCAAGGTTGGAGGTGTGGATGGTCAGCATGTATTATCAGCTTTGCGCGTCAAGGCTTTAGTGATGAAGAAAGGAATGAAAAATGCGTCACGGATTTAAAAAAAGAACATTGAATAAAAAAGCAGCTCATCGCCGTTCAATGTTTGCAAATATGGCTGTTTCTTTAATTAAACATGAACAAATTAAAACAACATTGCCAAAAGCAAAAGAGTTGCGCCCGATTGTTGAAAAATTAATCACAAAAGGAAAGATAAACACATTGCACGTTCGTCGTCAATTGATTTCTTTCTTACGTGACGAAGCAATGGTTGAAAAACTTTTAACTGTTTTGGCTCCACGTTACCAATCTCGTCCAGGTGGATATGTTCGTGTTTTAAAAGCAGGTTTCCGTTTTGGTGACTGCGCTCCAATGGGTATCATTGAACTTGTTGACAGAGATGTAACAGCTAAAGGCAAAGATTCCGCTCAAGTTGTTGAAGTTGCTGAAGAAGTTGTTGTTGAAAAACCAGCTAAAGCAAAAAGAACAACAAAAAAAGCAGTTAAAGAAGAAACAGCTGAATAAGACTATTTCAACTTAAACGCTTAAAACCCCCGAAAATATCGGGGGTTTTTTGTTTGTGATGAGTAAATTAGAAAATCATTTCAATTTTTTTGTAAAGATAAAATATTTAAAGTTAATAGTGAAAAATTTGGTTTATTAATTACAGATACAATTTTTTTAATTTGACATAAAAATCATTTTGTGACATACTTTTTTCGTATCAGATGATTACTGATATGAGGTTTAGAACCCTCTAGATCGTTGTCTGCGAAAGCAGATGTAAAAAACTACCTTTTTGCCTATGGCAGGAAGGTAGTAAAATAGGTTTATATAACTGAATATACTACACTATTCGATCAATAGGTTCTAACTTCCTGCCACCTCTCATCAAGGTGGTATTTGTTTTAATTGAAAGGAAGTTGAAATGAAAAAAATTTTATTACTCTCTACATTATTTTTGCTTACAAATTGCAAGAATATTACGCACCAAGATTATATTTTAGACGTGAACAATCAAACAAAATTACCGGCCCTTGAAGCTGTTATTGATACCACAAATTTAGAAAATGTCTTTTCATTAGGTGGATTTGTGGCAAATGCAAATAATATGGGTACCGCTGGCCGTAATGGATGGGTTCAAGCCTCTGCTATGGCGGGAACTTCTTTTAGAGATCCCAGAATGCAAGATACAATGACGCTTTTTGATGATTTTGTGAAAAATAAGGTAACAAATCCATATGGGGAGAAAAAAGGATATATTGTTTTAAATATTGGGTATAGGAATAGGATTGTACATTATGAAAGCATTGCAACTGTTAGTGCTACTGTATTATCTTTAGGAATGCTCAATCTTTTAGGGTTCCCTTTTGCTGCCGAAGAAGAGGAAATGAAGATTTCAGTTGAAATTTTAAATAGCAAGAAAGAGCTTGTCAAACGATATACATCGGTGCAATCTGATACAGAGTGGATGGCTGCTTATTGGGGATATGATGTTCCAATGGTAAACAGAAAAATCACGATAGAAAATGTTAAGAACGCATTGGAATATATTGCAAAACAAATTTTAGATGATACGTATGAAATTAACAAAAAATTACAATAGATTATCAAAGTATTTTAATTTTTTAGGAGGCAATCAAAAGCCTCCTAAAAAATATTATGATTTCTTTTTGTTTTTACCCCATTCGTTGATCTTGTTTATGAGCGTAATCCCTTAAAGAACAACTTGGATTTTTTTCATCTATGAAATTTGTATTTAATTTTATTAAAAGTTGGTCTGTTTTCGCATCTTTTTTATAAACAAGAGAATATTTTATGGTGCCATCTTCTTTTTTATAAGCGGTTTTGGCTGCAGGGATATTAAGTTTATTGAGTTCTTTCCATAACCTGTTTGCTTCTTCTCTTGAATAAACCGAAGCAACATCCATTTGGGAGATATGATCGATATGAGCGTTCTTCATTAATTGTTGAATCACATCATTATGTGCGCAAAAAATAATTCGTTTAGATTTTTTATCATTTGAAACCGGTTGAATCTGATGGCTTGGGATACCAATTTTTTTAAGCATTAATTGAATACGGTTAGGTTGGTCAGAATTTTCAATTTCTTCTGAAAAGGTGTTTTCAAAAGAATCTTTATTTATAAGATCTAATAATTTTTTAATATGTTTTGGATTTTGATGAAACAATTTATATGGAGGCAAATTTGGATTGGCCTCAAGCGCTTCTTTATCATTTTTTTGAAGTGAAAATTTAATTCCAATTTGGTTTAAAAGTTTCGTTGTTTTATTGGCTTCATCTTCAGTTGTTAATGTTAAAACATGCATCATTGTTTCAGCTGATTGCGGAGTGACAATTACATCATTCATAAAATCACCAGAAAGAGGAGGATTAAAGCGATAGCGCGAATTTTCGGAGCCATCCTCTCTAAATGGGTAGCGATAGAAACCATAAATTGATCCCTTAATTGGTTTATCCCCCATTAATATATTACAACCAATTTGAGGTGCTGGTCGGATTCCATTTTTAAGCAAGTTATGTTCAATAAGTTGCGTGAAATAAGTCATAAATTGGGGATTGTCTTGATCTTTTCCAATATAAATGGTGAAATCTTTTCCATCTTGCTCGTTAGGGGAATTAGGATCTTTTTTGGGAGGCATGTAAGGAAGCGGTGTTTCTTGAAATGGCTTGTTTACAAACTTGAAACCAGGAATATTGTTTTTAGAACAAATTTCACCAATAATTTCAATTGCTTTTTCAAGATCACGATGGTCAATGGCATAATGCAATTTAAATTGTGATTGCGGCTGATATTTTTTAGGGTTTTTATTGAAATCATTTTGATAAAGGGCAGTAAAGGTAAAGAGAAAAGGATATATTTGATATTTTTCATAAAAAATATCTCGAGGGGCTTGGTAATATTTTTTGATGATAAAATCATAAACTTCTTCATTTTTTAACATGCTAATAAAAGATTCATTAAATTTATTTTTATTAGGTTGAGCGCTTACATTTTCCATAAAATCTCCTTCTGATGGGGCTCGAAACATATTTCTATAGCTAAGAGTTTCATATCTGTAAAAGCCATAATCCGATCCGTTGATGCGTTTATCCCCTGTTAAAATATTTTGGCCTAATTTATTGGAAGGTCGAATATTATTTTCTTTTAAAGAGGTTTCAAGTTCTTGTGTAAAATTGGATATAAATTCGGCATTATATTGGTTTTGATTTATATAGATGGTGAAATCTTTGCCTTCTTGGCCGTGAGGTAAAATTTCATAGCTAGTGTCTGTATATGTAAGTCCGATTGGAGCTGTAACTACTTTAAATTCAGGAATATTATATTTGCTGCAAATAGCTCCCATAACTTCAATTGCTTTTTCTAAATCTCGATGATCAACAGCATAATGAAGTTTAAAATGATATTGGGCCAATGATTCCTCATCGAAGTCTTTTTTTCTAAATCCGATAAAACTTAATCCTTTATAAGGATTAATACGATATTCGCCTTCGAAAAAAGAGAGTTTTTTTTTGTTGTAAAAAAGATTTTTCTTATTCTTTTTTTTAGATATATACTTTTCAAAAAAGGCGTATCCATAAAATGGAATTTCTTTCATATCAAAGAGATATAAAGTTGTTATTTCTAGATTAGTCATAAAAGAGCTCCTTTAATTTATATATATTTGGTATCATAAAATGATCAGATTTGCAAATTATTTATGAAATCAATTTGTTTTATAATAGGCTTTACTTAAACAAAAGTGGGGGTATTTTTTTGTTTTTATTGACAGAAAATAAAAGAATATGATATAAAACCATTGTTTTTTAAAAGGGAAGAAGAGTTATATGCATACCGAACAAGAGTTTTGCTTCGATATTAATACACATAAGATGTTAAATGGGGGAATAAATCCAGCTGTTTTTCATCAGCTTGTGAAAGATAAAAATTTAAAAATTATTCGTTCAATGATTAAAAATAAAGCTGATTTAAATCAGCAAGGTGTCTATGGTTATACCCCATTGATGGTTGCTGCATTAACAGGAAATCTTGAAGGCGTTAAATTATTAATTGAGGCAGGGGCAAAGATTGATGTGGTGCAAAAAGAAGGGCAAACACCTCTTTGGTTGGCTTCTTTAAATGGATATTCAGATATTGTTTCTTGTTTGGCAAAAGAAGGAGCGAATGTAAATATTGTTGATAAAGATAAAAAACAAACCCCTTTAATGGTTGCATCAGATTTTGGATATTTAGATACAGTGCGTGCGCTTTTAAAGGCGGGTGCTGATGTGAATTTTGTTTCTCCTTGTGGGCAAACAGCTTTATCATATGCGTTGATTGGTAGATCGCGTAGTTTAGATGTTGTGAAAAAATTAGTGAGCGCTGGCGCGGATATTCATTCTTCTCCTCAGGCTGATAATGATAGGATTTACACATTGCCTCCATTGGTATTAGCTGTGTTGCATAAGAATGAAAAAGGGGTTAAATATCTTCTTTCAAAAGGGGCAGAAGGAGCGGATATTGCCTTAAGATTAATTCATTCGCACACAAATGAAAATTTTAAAAAAATGCTCAATAAACAACTTTTTTTAGAGCAAGGAAGACAGCGTTCATAAAACAAATTTATTAAAAATATTGACAAATTTTAAAAAATCAAGTATAATACTCCTTAATCAAAAAAAAGGAGTGGTAAATGGGTGTAAATAAATTTCAGCAAACATGTGAAAATTGCGCATATCTTACAAGCAGTCAGTTGATCACTTATTTTGGGTTAACTGAAATAAATAATCGAAAAAAATTTCATGAAATAATCGAAAAATTATATAAAAAAAATGTTTGTTATCAAGATGAAAAAGGAAATGTTGTTCCATTAGTTGAGTTTCATCAATCTAAAGGTCGTTTCCCAACATATTATGCTATAAAAAATTCAGATCACTGTTTAAAATTGATGGCGCGCATTATTCAAGAACATGGATTAGATGCTTATTGTTTTAGAGAAGGGGTCTATGCCCTTGAATTGCGCGAAAGATTAAATCATCAATTTGGATTGGCAAAATTGCATCAAAAATTAGAAAAGCTATATCGTTTAAAAGCGCAGTTTATTGATGAAAATGGAATTATGCAAGATTTGGTTCTTCAAAATAAAAAGGAAACAACTTGTTTTTTAAATCCTTCTGAAAAAGCTTTTGAAATTTTTAAAGAAAAAATGCAAAAGCTTGCAAATATTCCTGTTTTATCGCCAGCAAAAGTTTCGGTGAAATTAGGGTATCATAAAGGATTTGGAACTTGCCTTGAAACGCAACTTGCCAAAATGTATCGTCAAAATTACGTGTATTTTGATGAAAAGGGAGAATCTTTTCCCTTAATCAGAAAATATATTATAGAGGGCAAAGAAAGATTTTTCCTTTCTTCTCATCCAAATGCCTTTGAAGTTTTTAAAGATATTTATACAGAGGCTAAGACACGCATTGAGTTGTCACCTGGCTTGGAAAAGTTAAAACAAGAAAATCAAACAGCTTTTTATGATGAATTATATGCTTCTTATCATGAAGGTGTTTTATTTCAAAATGATAGTGGGAAATCGCATCCACTTGTTGAAATGCGTGCGTCTATCACCAAAGGGCATCGATTGGTTCTTGCGCCTCATTCCAATGCCTATAAACTTTTTACGGATAGATTGAAAAAAAGAATTAAAGAATATAATCTTTTGAAACAAAGTTTAGGAATCACAGCGCTGGCATCAAAGCTAAAACTAACGAATGGTTATACTTTTTGTTTAAAAGAAGTTTTAAAAATGCTTCATGATGAAAATATTTCATATGTTGATTCTTCAAAAAAAGTGCGACCTCTTGTTGTGAAAAAAAATGATAAATATCTTTTATTAGGAGACAAGGAGGCGTTAAAAGCATTTGGTGTGCATTTAAAGGCATTTGTTTATTCTTATGCTGAAAAGCCTAAAAATTATCTTTCATTTGAAAAAGTTTCCTCTTTAATTGATGAAAAAATAACAAAAACGCAATTTTGCGCTCTTTTAGAAGAGATGCAAAAAGAAGGAATTATTGTTTCAAATAAGGATGGAAATGTTTCTTTGGCTGTTCAACGTTTTCGTTTGAAAAATAATGTGATGCCTTTTTTAAGTAATTCATTTGCAGCGATTCAGTTGTTGAGAGAAAGATTACATGAATGAGAATAAATTGAAATATATAGCTAATAGATGAAAAAAAATATATGTTTTTAGGAAAATAAAATGACTTTAGAGCAACAATTATTTGAGTCAATTAATGAAAAAGATGAAAGAACACTTATTGATTTGGTAACAAAAGGAGCTGATGTTAATACTTTTAATTCTTTAAATCAAACGCCTTTAATGGTTGCTGCGGATAAGGGTTTTATAACAATAGCTGCAAAATTGATTTTATTTGGGGCTGATATTAACAAATCCTCTGATTATGGGCGCACAGCACTATCTTATGCTATTGCCGGACAAAAAAGAGAATTAAAAATGGTTCAGTTTTTGGTTGAAAATGGGGCAGATATTCATAGCAAAGTTCCCAAAAAAGATGGTTTTTATTCTTTAAGACCATTGGTGCTGGCGGCTTTATATTCTGGTCCAGAAATTGTTTCTTATTTGCTTGATAAAGGTGCAGTTGGAAAAGAGGAAGTGCTTCCTTTTTTAGAATATCAAAAAAATCAGAAAATGATAGATGTATTTGAGGGAAAGAAGAAACCTCAACGAAATAATTTAAAAAATATTTTTAAATATTTAATTTATCGTTTACCGCTTGAAGGGATAAATAACGTCCTAAAACCTGAAATAACGGAACAGTTTTTGATGAAAAAAATTGAGCAGAAAAGGGATATTTTACCTTTTTTGAATGAATTTATAAGAACACATAATATCAAGACATCTATTTTGCCTCATTGGGCAGCAAAATATAATTGCGTTGGAACGTTGGATATGTTAATTAAAGTTGGATTTCCTCTTAATTTTTTATGGTTAGGAGAAAGAACACCTTTAACCTATGCAGCTTTAAACGGTAACTTAAAAGCAGCAGACCTGTTAATTAAAAATGGTGCAGATGTTCATTTAACTGATCGATTTGGCGAAACGGTTTTGCATAGAGCTGTTCGAAAAAAAGATAAAAAAATGGTTGAATTATTAGTTAATGCGGGCGCTGATGTAAATTTGGAAAGCTCTTGTATACTTCATCAAACACCATTGATGATTGCATCTGAAAATCAAGATGAAAAAATTGCTCAATATTTAATTGAAAAAGGTGCAAATGTTAATTTTGTTTCCTCTAGTGGGAAAACAGCTGTTTCATGGGCGCTTGAAAGAAGATCAAATACAAATATCAAGTTGCTTGAAACTCTTTTAAAAGGAGGGGTAGATTTAAATAAATCTGTTCGTTTAAAAAAGAATTATGTGGCAACACCTCTTGAAATTGCAACAAGATATCAAGATGTTAGGGCAGTTAAATTTTTTCTCAAACATAAAGCTTGGGGTAAAGAATCAGCCTTTTTTGTTGCAAAAAGTGATAAATCTAAACGGTTAATGAATTTATTAAATAAACAAGACTTTCAACGAAATAATTAAAATTTATTGATTAAAAAAGCCACTTATGGAAAGTGGCTTTTTCTTTTAGCTATCTCTTTGCCGGTCATCTGAAAAATTGTTCGCATTTTTATTTTTTTGATCTCCAATTTTAATTGGATTAAAAGGAGGAGCAGGTGGGGGGCTTAATAATTCAATTATTCTGCCACAGTTATTTTCTTTAGCGATATCTAAAGGCAATAAACCATCATTATTTCTGATATCAATATCTGCACCTTGTTCAAGCAATAGTTTGGTTACAGATTCGTTGTTTTTTTTAACGGCAAGATGAAGAGGCGCCTCTCCATTTGATAACAAATTAACATTTGGTTGATGTTTTAAGAGTTCTGTTACAACTTTATAATTGCTGTTTTCAATGGCGCTATAAAGTGGTGTTTTGCCTGAAACTTTTAAATTAATGTTTGCCCCTAGCTGAATTAATGAGTCAATTGATTTTTCTTTTTTTCTTTTGATAGCATATAAAAGAGGTGTGACATGATTTTTATATTCTGCATTGATATCAAAATTTTTGTCTTGCTTATATATCAATTCAATTGTTTGTTTATCTTCTGATAAAATAGCATCAAAAAAGAGGTGTCTTTTAGGGGATATTTCAGATTCTTTATTTAATATAAAAGGCGCAAGAACGGGAAAGCTTGCAGCTTTAAAAAAATCACCAATGGTTGCTTTTTGAGGTATTTTTGTTGGCTGAATATAAGCCCCTTCTTGGAGAAGGGTTTTAGCAGCATTAAAATACCCCTTTTGAACTGCAATTTGAAGAGCTGTTTGATCATTTTGATCCAGCTGGTGAACAGAAATTCCATGTTTAATTAAAACAGGGATACATAAAGATGAGTAGTGTTCAGCTGCATAATGCAACAGATATGTGTTTTTATTTTTTTTAGGATCTGTTGGCAATCCATTTTTTAACAAATTATCCAAAACTTTTGGATTGTTAAATTTAATTGCTTCCATTACAGGTGTATCGCTGTTATCTAACCAAACAAAGGCATTAGAGGTGATACGTTTAGATATAAAATCGGCCATTTCATCTTCAGCGCCCACTAATGCTTGGCTAAGAGCTTCGCGCAAAGAGACTTGCTGGATTTTGGGATGTGTTGCAAGTAATTTTACCATTTGAAAATCATTATGATATACCGCATCAGCAAGTGGATTATAGTTATCAAAATTATTAATATCTGCGCCTTTTTTAATAAGCTCTAATACTTCATAATAATTATGCTGTGCAATGGCTTTTGTTAATTCTTCATTGAGTGTCATATAAATCCTTTCGTTAATCGTTTCTTGTTCGACCAGCATTTGGGCCACGGCCAGGAAAATAAATTGGTTTTGGGTTCATAATTTTTTGAGGGTTTGCTTTTGCATATTTTAAAAGATCAATTAATTCTGGATTTTTAATGCCATATCTTCTGTTTTTATTTAAAAGAAATTCCAAAGCAGAGGGGCCAGACATATTTTTTGTTTGATCAAAGCCATATTCTAAAAGCAATTTTGCAATTTCAATTGAATTGGCCTCAACCGCATAGTGAAGCGCGCTTTTATATGTGCATTTGCAATTTACATTTACGCCAAGTTTTAATAAATGATGAACCATTTCTTTATTATTATTTTCAACGGCAATCATAAGCGGTGTTTTAAGATCCGTTCCAAACTTATTTAAATTTAAGGTATGTCTGTATTTTAACAGGACATCAATTGTTTTTGTGTTTTTAGATGAGGCTGCTTTATGAATCACGCTGTCAATCGTTGTCATCGTTGAGGCAACAAAGAAAGCTCTTAACATAGAAGGAACCAAAAAGTTAATAGTCACACGGGGTTTTTGCTCTGCTTCTGGATTGGCTCCTAGTGAAAGCAAGGCATCCATTGTTTGATCATTGCCATTTTCAGCAGCAATCATTAAAGGGGTATATTCTTCATCTTCATATGTGTCAACAGGCACAACTCTTGCTAAAATTTTAACAAATTCAGGCGAGGGGGATTTTGCGGCATAATGCATGGGATTCACATCTATGGAATCATATTTTTTAAAAGTTGCCCCTCTATTTACCATCAGTTCCAACACATCGGGCCAATTCTTATCTATTGCTAATTGATGATAAGATCCATCAGCCGATAACAGCCAACCAAGTTTAAAATCAGTCATGTGATTCACAAGTAGTGCTATCATTCATGGCTGATTGCAATAAATATTTAAGGCTTTTGGCGTCGAATTGATATTGTTTAAGAAGGGTTTTAACTTTTCTTAAATTATGGTTTAAAATGGCATTTGAAATCGAACTATATGCTGTCATCTTTTACTCCTTATTCTCTTGGGCCACGTCCACCTTTTGGAAAACGGTAAAAAGGTTTTTTTGAGGAAATAGAGGCGCCTTTTTTCCAATAATATTCTAATTTTTCAATGAAATGAGAATAATTATAACAATGGTTTTCGTGGCAGTATTTGGCGTATTCTAAAGGTGTTTTTTTGCAAGGCCCCGTTAATCTTTGATCAGCGCCATATTCAAATAAAAGATTTATTATTTCATATTGTTGTTCGCGAACAGCAGCATGAAGTGGTGTTCCAATATCATCCATAACATTAGGATCTGCGCCATATTCAAGCAATAATTTTGCCGTTTGATATTCGCCATGTTCAACTGCTTGCGTTAAGGCACTTTTGTTATCTGTTCCAAGCTCATTAATATAAAAGAGATCGGGGCATTTTTTTGCAATTAATTTAAGAACTTTAGTGCTTCCTGAGCTGGCAGCATAATGCATTGCGGTGTTTTGATTCGAGAGTTTGGGTTGATATAAAAACGCGGTTGAAAACATGGCTAAGATTTTGATGCCATCTAATAAAGAACTGTTTGTTGAATTTAAGCAGGCTCCTGCATCAAGAAGAACTTCAAAAACTTTATCATAATCATAAAAAGCGGCCAGTTGTAAAGCATTTTTTTCTCTGTTTCTATATCGATCTATATCATCAATATATTTGCAAAGAATTTTCACGCATTCAGGTTTGTTTTCCTGGACAGCATAATAAAGAACATCTTCACCTAAATTATCTCGATCTTCAAGTGACGCATTCTTTTTTATAAGAGTTTCCAAAACTTCGGGCCAATTGAGTTGAATGGTTCCTAATATAAATGTTGGGTTATATTGAGATCCAACACTGACATCTTCCATGTGAGTTGCAATAATTTGCGCAACTTCTTTTCTGTTAGAGTTTTGAAAAGTTTTAAACAACCCTTTTTCTAAACTAGATTGATAAATTTTATTTTGCCCTTTTTCAAAAAGTAGTTTTGTTATCTTAGGATTATTGTTTTGAATAGCGATATCAAGCACAGAGTGGTATGTATCAACGGCATTGACATCAGCTCCTTTTAAAAGAGCATTTAAAACGCCTTTTTCATCATTGGATTGAACGGCTTTTATTAATTCATTTTCATAAGGCATGGCGCTCCTCCTTTTTTATATGAGATAGGGAAAATTGATTTTAAATTATTGTGGCAATTTTTCTAGTCGCATGTCTTTATTCTTCCTCCTTGTTGTAGATTACCCTAATTAAAAGATATATAAAAAAGAAGGTTTTTTCAATGAAGTTTTTTTTAAAATAATAAAAATGAGTGTTTTTTATATAAAATTTGACATAAAATTTAAAATATGATAATCTTTATTTTATGCACTTTATTTAGAAATAAATAATTTATTGATTTTTAAGATAAAAAAAGCCCTCTTTGTTTTGATTAACAAAGAGGGCGATTCGCTTTTTTTTGATTAAAAATGGAATAATGTATTCAAAATAATAATCACTAAAATCAGCGGAGCTGCAAAGCGAAAGAGCGTTTTCATATACTCAACTTGAGTATTTGGTAAAGCTTTAGCAAATTGCTCTTTAAATGTGGCATAAATGGTTTTACCACCAATCCAACCAATGAAAAGGCTCATGGTGAATACGGAAATTAAAAGCATTGTATCTGTTGCTATATTGGCAATATCAAATAAGCTTTTATTTGGTGTTTTATCTGCCAATGATCCGCTAAATGAAAGAAGAACAATTGCAACTAAAACCAAGTTTGCTGTTGCAATAATGGAAAAAGCTGCGCCTCTTGTGATTTTTAATTTTTCTGTGATGAATGAAATTAATGGCATGAAGTGAGATACAAGAGAAGTATATGCTGCCAAATATAAAACAGAATAAAATAAAAACATCACAAAAGAACCACCAATCATTTGTTCAAATGCAATTGGTAAAGAAATAAAGGTTAAGTTAAACCCAACATCTTTTGGAATGCTATAAGCGCTTGAAATGCCCAAGATGAACATAGATGCTAAAATAGAACACAAGGTATCTAAAACAATGATATATCTGGTTGAAGTAACCATATTTGTTTCTTTTGTAACGCGTGTTCCATAAAAATAAGCAACAGCCATACCAATAGATAAAGAATAAAGCAATTGGGAAAGGGCTGCAAAAAACACATTGATAAATTGTTTTGCATCAAAGCCATTTTCAGTAAATCCAAAAGCAACCCAATCTGGTTTAAAAACGGATTTAATGCCTGTCATGGCGCCATCTTGTGTCATTGCCCAAAAAATCAAATATACTAAAATAAAAAAGATAGCTGGGATGAAAATAGAAGCAATCTTTTCAATTTGTTTTAAGGAACCTTTAATAAGAAGGACTGAGGCAGAAATAACACAAAGAAAACTCCAAAACAGTTGTTTTTGGAAATCATTTGTTAAATCAATAAACGTGTGTGTTGTAACAGCTGTAGATGAAACATCACTTAAATATAACATATTTTGAACGATATAGAATAAAATCCATCCCATGATGATGAGATATGTGATATTCATCATAAAGGCCGTGAGTAAGGGAGGTATACCAACAAGTTTTACCCAACGAGATGGGTGTTGAGTCTCAGATTGCTCAGCAATCGCTTTTGTTCCATCAATCACATTGGCTCTTGCTGTTTTACCAAAGGTGACTTCCCCTAATAATAAGAAATATCCCAAGAAAACAAGTAAAGCTAAATAAAGTAATAAAAATAGGCCACCACCATAATTTGCAACAAGATATGGAAAGCGCCAAATATTTCCAAGACCAATGGCTGCACCAGCCATGGTGAAAATAAATCCTTTTTCGGATGAGAATAATTTTTGCATAAATCCCCCTTTGGTAAAATTCATTTTTCATTGAACCAAATAAGTAAAAAAAAATCAAGCTTTATTTATATTTTTTTTAGCAAAATACTGTTTTTATTGTCTCAATGGTAAAATGCATGTATGTTAATTAATTGTTATAGAGAATTTGTTATGCATCAATAGATTGTTAAATAAAATAATAGTTGTTGCAAAATGAAAGGAATTTGAGAGCAAGTTAAAAAAATATTTCATCAGAAATTGAAATTTTTAAGAATTAATAGATGCGTGAATTTCATAAGGAAAAAGAAGATTGGACGTATTATTTAAAGCAATATGTTTTTATAAAAAAATAAAGCCCATCAAAAAAGATGAGTTTTATTTTACTTTATTAATCATGTTGATGGTCATTTTTTAAAGCGGGAAGGGTGCCTTCCTTCAGCCAAACAGAGGCAAGAGCTTTAAAAATATGTTTTCTAAAATTATTTTTGTTTGTGTTTGAATAAGATTGATATTCATTTAAAAATGGAAATAATTCTTTTTCTTCAAAATAGGGATTATTTTGAAGCGAATAATTTTTTAAAGTGATATTTTGAATCATATGCCCTAAAAGATACATTTTTTGAATTAATTGATGATCCAGTTTTTTATCTTTTAAAACCTCATATAAAACTTGCGCATCAGGATCATTTTGAATATCAATATTCAAAAACGGGAATTCTTTTTGAATATCTTGAAAACTTTTAGGCGTGTTGGATAGATTTGGATAATAATGATGCGTAATTGAAATATTAAATTTATTTAATAAGTGATTAGAAATTTTTTCTATAATTGGTAAAATTTTTTTTGATGATTCTTGAGCTTTATTTGCCAAAGTTGCATCTAATTTTTCATGGCAAATGTCATTTCTTAATTTCAGCGCTTTGGTAAGTTCTTTATTTTCTTCTTTATTAATAAATCCAAGTTTTAAAAAAACATTTGGTTGATCTGGTGGCAAGTTTGCCTCTTGCACACAAAGATTTCTCAATCCTTTTCGCATATCCATTAACAATAAAAGCGAATAAACATCATAGTGCGAGTCTTCTTTAAATGAATTAATTTTATCGTTTAATGTTTTTTTAGAAATGTTTAAAATCTTTGAAAGGAAATGAACCATATTTAAATTAAATTCTTTCACAAGAGTTGTTTTTGGTGAAAGAGTTGAGAATGGCTTAAAGTTATATTCTGTTTGATGCGCAAAATGATCCCTGATAGAAAGATATGTTTCCATTTTTTTTATATCATCTTTTGAAAAAGGATCATTTGAAGGTAAAAGTTGGTTAATGTCATCAAAAACAGGAACATTTGTTGGTAATTTATTTTTGGTTTTTAATTCTTGAATAATTTTGCAAAAAAGCTCTGTTGAAATAAGAAGATATTGTTCCAAATAATTGGCTGTTTTCATTTTTGTATAATAAAGTCGTTTATTTAAATATTCTTGATGAAGCTTTGTTTGAGAACGATTATCCCCCATATTTTGATAAATTTCTTCTGTATAAGCAATCAAGTAAATAAGAGATTTTACTGCATCTAGCGAATGAGATAAATATTCAGCCAAACTTTGATTGGTTTTAAAAGTGGCTTTGAGCATTAAATGTTCATTAATCCAGATTTGGTGATAAACAGCTTTAGGTGGTTTTTTTTCAGATATCAAGCCATGAACTTCTTCATGTCCAGCTTTATCGCTTAACATATGTGTTTCAAAAACGGGGCCAATAGAGTTTAAAACTTGGTAATGAAATCTTAAATTTTTGGCAATTTCCATTATATTTTTATAATCGCCTAATAAATTAATTTTACCAACAGAATCAAATGGACGAGCTTCTTTTTTTTGATCGGCAAAAACGGGTTCAAATTCATTTAAGAATGAGTTTTTTTGGGTGTGATGACGTGCAAAACTTTTATTATCTGCAATTTGATAAATGTTGCCAATAAATGTGTTTTTAATTGTTTCAATTTGATTTAGGATATATGTTTTAAAATTTGGATTTTTTTCTTTTAAAAGAAGTTTATTCATATCTAAAAGAAATTGCTTTCTTGCTTTTGCCTCTTTGTGATTTTTTTCTGTTGCAAAATCTAAAAGCTCATCAAAAGAATTCATCTGGTGAATGGGTTCATATTCTTGATAAAGATAGTTATATTGAGCCAAGTTGTGACACAAAATTTCAAGCATATTTTGAAGTTTTGGAGAAAGGTTTTGTATCATCTTAATTCTTTTGATTTTCTTGTTTTAGAGTTGGCAACGGATAGCCTTTTTCAAAGCCTTTTAAAATGCCTTTGGCAATTAATTGCTTTAAATTTGGTAAGTCAGAAGAGTCGGGATTTTTACCAAGGTTATCAATTTCTTTATAAAAGAGATCAAATTCTTTTTCAACATAAGGGCAAGTCATTTTTCCATCATTTTGATTGATAAAATGATAAGTGATGAGAGAAAATGCGTGTAATTTTTGTAAAAGCTCCATATTAGAAGATTGATCTTTTGTTGGGTTTGTTTTTTTGACCATATCTATAAAAAGTTTCTTATCTGGGTCTGTTTCAAAATGAGTGTTCATAAATGGAAATTCTTTTTGAAAATCAGCTAAAGATAACATTGTTTTCGAAGGCGTTGGCTGATAATAATCTTTTAATGAAATGCCATATTTTTTATCAATGCATGTTGCAATTTTATTGATAATTGGTAAGGTTTTTGTTGCCATTTCTTCAGCTTGCATGGCTAAAGAAGAATCAATTTTTTCATGACAAAGAGTGTTTCTTAATTTAATGGCATCAACCAAAATTTGGTTTTCATTGGCATCCGTAAAACCAAGTGGACCAAACACATCATTAATTTTGCCTGATATATTTTCTTGTTGAATGCAAATCTGTCTTAAAACACTTCTGGTATCCATTAATGTAATCAATGCATGAATATTAAAAGATTCTTCTTCTTTTATAGATGAAATCTTTTTGTTGATATCTTTTTCATCCATATTTAAAAGATTTGCCAAATAAGAAACCATATCTGTTTCAAATTGAGACAGCATATCTGGATGGGTATCATCCCCCATTGGGCGCAAATTAAATTCAGTTGGATGAGCTAAATTATCTCGAATTTGAAGATAATCTTTCATCTTGCTGATATCTTGATTTGAAAAAGAGCTCTTAATCCCCACAATATTATTTAATTTATCGTAAAGATCTGAATTTTGAGCTTGAGGGGATTGTTTCTTTTTCAACTTGATTAATTTTCCAAATAATTCAATCGTAATTAAGGCGTATTGTTCCATATATTTTTCGCCTTCGCGCTTTAAGTGTTCCATGCGCATTTGTTTGATTTCAGAATTAATGAAACTTTGTGTTAAATTACCATTTGCTTTTTTTTCAATTTCTTCGGCATAGGCAACCAAATAAAATAAATCACTTATTCTTTTTGGATCTTGCATTAAAAAATCATAAAAACTTTGATCAGTTAATAAATTGGATTGGATCATTAAATGATCATTAATCCATATTTGATGGCGAACAGGATTTTTGGGTTTTGCTAAAGAAAAAAGGGCTTCTAATCGATCATGATTTGGTTTATGACCACTAGATAAAGAATGAATGAGCGGTCCTAAAGCATGTTTTTCTTGATAATGCGTTTCATATGTTTCTTTAATTTTGGGATTTGATCCTAAAAGATTTGTTTTGGCAACAGAATCAATTGGGCGTGCTTCTTTTTTTTGATCAGCTAAAATAATTTCAAAATCCCCGAGTAAAAAAAGTGATTTTGCAACACATCTTGCCATATTTTTTTGCCGTACAACCCAAATGGGGCTATAAGGAAGTTTTGAATATTCTTGAAGCTTTGTTTCAATTTCTTGTAATTTGTTAGGATCTGTTTCTCGGCGCTTTTGTTTCATTAATTGGTTAATTTCTTTTGATTGCAAATAGGCGGTATCTTGAATTCTTTCAACCAAAATTTCAAAAAACTGAGTGTAGTTTGTTTCATTCTTAAGAGCTGAAAATCTTTTTTTTACATAAGAAAGTTGTGCTAAATTATAGCAGATTAAGTCAAGAAAATCTGA
>JAZOOQ010000060.1:0-3814 GCA_045655105.1 Alphaproteobacteria bacterium
TTTAGATTTAGCCCAAAAACGTCGTTCCATATATCATTTAAATAATAAAACAGACGTTTCAGTTAAAAAAATTATTGAAACTATTCAAACTTGTTTAAAACATACACCAAGTGCTTTTAATTCTCAAACAAGTCGAATTATTCTTTTAATAAATGAACCATATCTTGCTTTTTGGTCATCCACAAATAATACTCTTAAAAAAATAACTCCTCCTGAAAAATTCAATCAAACAAAAGAAAAAATTGATTCTTTTAAACAAGGCATTGGAACCATTTTATTTTTTGAAGAACAACACACAATTTTAGCCTTAGAAGAAAAATTCCCTCTTTATAAAGAAAATTTTCAAATATGGTCCCAACAATCTGCTGGTATGCTTCAATATGCGATTTGGTTAGCACTTAGTGAATTAAACTTGGGCGCAAATTTGCAACATTATAATCCTTTAGTTGATGAATATGTTCATCAAACATTTAATTCTCCTACCTCTTGGAAACTGGTAGCACAAATGAATTTCGGTGGCATTCAAAAAGAAGCTGATGAAAAAAGCTTTTTAGACTTAAGCAAACGTTTTCATGTATTTAAATAAAAAAAGGCAAACCTTTATGGTTTGCCCTTTTTTTAGATTTTAAAAATTTATTTTTTAATATCACCCGTACAATGTGGACATTTTTTTGCACGAATATCAATTTTTGAAAAACAATGAGGACAATCTTTTGTTGTTGGAGCCGAAGCTTCTGCCTCTTTCTTTTCATCAGCATCTAATTTTGCTTGCAATGTGTTCATCCCTTTAATCAACATAAACACCGCAAATGCAACAATTGTAAAGCTGATAATCGTGTTTAAAAACATACCAACGTTTAACGTAACGGCACCAGCTGCTTGAGCTGCTGAAAGAGAATGATATGGCGCAGCTGCACCAGTTCCCTCTTTTAAAACGAAAAACAAATTAGCAAAATCAATTTTACCAAGCAAAATACCCAATGGTGGCATAATCATATCTTTTACAAGAGAATCAACAATCTTTCCGAATGCAGCCCCAATGATAATACCAACAGCCATATCCAATACATTGCCACGCATGGCAAATTTTTTAAATTCTGATAATAATTTCATTTTGATACTCCTTTATTTAAATAAATGAAACAAATTTTTATATGAAAGAGAAACACCTATCATTAAATTACTTGCATGAGAAGAAGCTTCTCTTGATTGAGCTAAACGATAAGAAATATATGGACCAAAAGTTAATGTATCTGTGATATCAACATCCATTCTTGCTGTTACATTCAAATCATATTTAAGATCGGTACCAATGTATTGACTATAAGAAAGATATTTTCTGAAATATCCATCTGTAGAAAACTTAACCCCATCTCTTAAAACATGACCCAAACGCCATCCCGTTTCAAGAGCAAACTTACTCACATGATCACTATAGGTAATATCATATTCGCCAACACCCGCAACATACAATTCCTCAATAACTTTTCCACTCAATAATTTAAGACCACTCTTTCCTCGAAAAACTTTCATTCTTGGTGCATCTTCATTTCTTGTGAATTCTGTTTGATATGCAAGGCTAGCAAATGGACCTAAATCCATACCACGGTATTTCCATGTTTTATATGTATAATCCGATGAAAGCAAAATCTTATCTTCATTTTCATTTGTTTCGGAAACATCCCCTTCTTGGTGACCTTTAATTTTTGTTCTTCCATAATTAAGGAAAAGAGAATTATCCCAGCGATACTTATTAGTTTCATATTCCAAAACACCATCAAAAACACCTTTAATCAAACTTTGATTATCCGCGTTTAATTGTGTTACCGGAGAATTTTCATACTCTTTTGCATTTGAAACTTTTGTTGATGAAAGTTCTAAGCCAACACGTCTAAAATTCAAACGCCATTCTGGTTGATTCAGAGGATTTTCTTCTGCGTTAGCTGAAACAGAAATAAATCCAGCAACAACTAAAGACAAAGCACTTATTTTTTTTAACATGATTTAAATCCTTTTTGTTGATTCATACAAAAATATGTCTTCTATTTGATAGAACATAAAAGTCATTTTGTAAAGTTCTTTTATTTTAACCTTGTAAATTAAAAATAAAAGAATAAAGAATTTTTATTATTGTGCTGTTTGTTCTTTTTTCTTTGCTTCATCTTCCAAAATCTTTTTAGTCTTAGCTTGAACAAGCTCGTCCATCTTAAATTCCATATCTAAAATAAGTGTTCCTTCTTCATCATAAATTTTAGCAACACCATCTTTTTTGCCATCTTTAAAGAAAGAAACACTTCTTAAAACACCATTGTCAAAAAATGTTTTACTTTCACCCTCTAACTTATCATTTTTATAAAAATCAATACTTTGAACAACTCCATTATTATAATAAATGGTTTGTTTTCCATTTAATTTTCCATTTTCATAAATACCTTCAACATTAATCTTTCCATTTGGAAAATATTGTTTAAATTCACCATGAGGCATATCATTTTTAAACATCGTTCGTGTACTTAAAGTTCCATCTTCATAATAATTAGCAAATTCACCGTCTTTCTTCCCAGCTTTAAAAAGTGTTGTCATTTTAACTTTTCCAGTTGGATAATAAGCAACAACAGCCCCTTCTTCTGAGCCATTTTTATAATTCTTTTCAAGTGCTACTTGACCATTTTCATAATATTCAACAAGTTTGCCATCTAACACACCATTTTTCATTTCAACACTTGATTGAATATTACCATCTAAATAATAAGTGATAAGTTTTCCTTCAATTTTATCATCAACATAGTTGCTTTCCAATTTTAATTGGCCAGTATTATAAAAAACTTTAGCGGAACCATGTTGCCGCCCATCTTTATAAAACACTTCTTTTTCAATTGAGCCATCTTCATAATATGATTTCGAAACACCTGTCAACAAATCATCTTTATATTCTTCTTCTTGCATTAATTGGCCAAAATCATAATAAGATTTTGAAAAACCGTCCTTTTTGCCTGTTTTATATGTTTCTTCTGTGCGTAATTTCCCATTTTCATAATAAGTTTTAATCACACCTTCTGGGCCTTCTTTTCTAAAAACACCCTCACCTTTTAACTTGCCGTTTTCATAATATTCTTTTACTTCACCATCTAAATAACCATCTGTATAGACACGAATGCGTTGTAATTTATCACCTTCGAAATAGGCTTTATCTTCACCATTTCTTTTGCCATTTTTATACATCGTTGCATATTGAACAGTCCCACTTTGATAAAAAACCTTTGACAACCCTTCTGGCAATCCCATATTAAAATAAGATTCATTTAAAAGCTTACCATTTTCATAGTAAGAAACAGATTTTCCATGCAACCGCCCTTGATTATATTTTTCAACAGTTTTTTCTTGTCCATTTTCATAATAAGTAATACTTTCTCCATGAGGTAATCCATTAAAAAAGAAAGCTTTTGCTTCTATTTTTCCACTTGGATATGTTCGTTGCAAAATACCATTAACAGGTGTTTTATCTGCTTTTTTAAGCATAAATGGATTTTGAAAAATCACATCATCTTTCGTATACACAGGCACTTCAATTGTTTTTTTTGCTTCAGGTGCTTTTTGATCTGGCGTTTTTGCTACTTGAGCCTGAACAAAATCAGCTTTCATAAAAACAAATCCTAAACTCAAAGCAGTATATAAAAATAAATGTGATTTTTTCATTTCACCCTCTAATAAAAAATAATTTAAAATCTTTTAAAAGAGTATCAAACTTTCAATTTAAAATCAAACTTATTTTAACAAAAAACATAAAAAAAATATCCAGTTTTTTAATAAAAAC
>JAZOOQ010000061.1:0-2485 GCA_045655105.1 Alphaproteobacteria bacterium
TTTAATTTTTAAGGTCGGAAATTTAAGGATCGTTAGATTTGCTTATTTTTTAGCCTAAAAAATAGGCCTTAAAATAGCTGTTTTTTGTTAAAAAAAAGATTGAATTTACATATTTTTTTTGTTTTTAGTGTTTTTTATGCAATTTTTTAATAAAAAATATTCGTTATAAATCAAATAATTATAAGAAAAGATGGGAAAAGGGTATATTTTTTTTGAAAATTTTTTGGCTCAAAATTTTGAAACCATGGTATAATGAAAGTATAGGGGGATGAAAATAGGGAATAAAAAATGATCATTAAATTTCTGACTTTTCATCTAAAATCATTAATAAAAGGAAAAACGCTATGTAGACATTTTCATTATTTTTAAAAGGAGGCAACCATGTGCTATTATTCAAAAACAACTTTAAGAGAGCTTAAAAAAAGATATTTAAATATTTTAAAGAAATGCTTTTTAATTAATATGGGGTTGCTTTTATGCACGACAACAGCTTTTGCTGAAAGTGCATATATAATGAAAGAAACGGGTGTTGGGGGGCTTTTAGTTCCAGAATATGATTCTAACACCAATACATTGGTTGATAAATATTATGAAATTGATTTAAAAAACAAAAGTTATGGGAATGATGATGTTTCAAGAACATATCAAGTTGAAATTTTAGGACAACGAATGGATATTCTTGTTAATTTTGATCCTGCGACATCTCGTCCACGTGAAGCTTATCTAGATGGAGATATATCTGGATTGTGGATGGATATTTATACAACATGGACGAATAAAAGTATGGGTGGGGCTTATGATAATTACTATGGCGGATTAAATTCTTTAACTGGTAATTTTATTAATAACACACTTGCTGCGGGTGGAATTGCAGGGGGTGCTTATGGAACATATTATGGTTGGGATATTCAAAAAATAACCGCTAATTTTATTGCAAATGGTGTTGTTAGTAAAGGAAATGCATTGGGAGGAGCAATTTATAACCATGAAAATTTAGGTGCACCAGAAGGAGATTTTATTGCTAATTATGCAAAAGGGGATACTGGAGCATATGGGGGAGCAATTTATAATCAAGTAGGTTATAGTGATAAAGTACATAGTAATTTTATAGAAAACTGTGCCCAATCAAAGACTGGTTCTGCTGTTGGTGGAGCTATTTGGTTAAAGGGATATGAATTTGATATATCTGGAGATTTTTTAGGAAATAAAGCTCTTTCAGAATCGGGAGAGGCTATAGGTGGCGCTCTTTATATTGCTCAGCCTTTTGGAAATTTGGAAAGTGCATTTATTGGAAATATAGCTAAATCAGAAAGCAATGCAAGTTCTGGGGGCGCAATCTATAATACGGCTACGCTAAATGGAACAAAAGGATTATTTTTATATAATCAGGTTGAGGGGACAACATCTTTGGGTGGCGCTATTTTTAATACAGGTGAAATTAAGAATATTTCGGCATCATTTATCGGTAATATTGCCAATGCTAAAGAAGATGCTATTGGCGGAGCTATTTATAATGCTGATACAGGTAGTTTAGTTGTTAAAGATAGTCAATTCTTTTATAATAAAGCTTTGGCAGAAGAAGGTGAAGCTTTAGGTGGTGCTATTCATAATGCTGGGCAAATAACATTTAAAGGGCACAATATTTTTGCAAAAAATAATGTTAATAATACTTTAAATGATATTCATAACGAAGGAGAAATTTTGGTAGAAGGAACGCTTGTAACATCAAGTGGATTAACAGGGAATGGATCTGTTACTGTTAAAAAAGAGGGCGTGCTCGATATTCAAACAAGCCAGGTTCAGATGGGGCAATTAACAGTTGAAGAGGGCGGAACATTAAAAGTTGTTTTAAAATCTCTTGAAGAACATGGAAAAGTTCTTGGTAATGTTGATGGTTCTGGTAAATTGAATTTAAACATGGGGATGACTGTTGAACCAGGACAGTATAAAATTTTTGAACAAGATACAAATATGAGATTATCTGAAAACAAGCTCTTTAATATTCAAGATATGAATGATGGTCGTTATGATATTAGTAAAAAAACAGTATCTGAACTCTCAGAAACTTTAAATATTAAAGAAAATGCGGCAAAAACTCTTGCAGCTGTTGTGGATAAACCAACAACACATCAAGAGTTTGCAAAAATTCAGGAAGAAATTTTCACCGTGTTATCATCTAATGAAGGGGAATCTAGTCAAAAAGTTAAAAAAGCGCTTACCGCTATTGGAACTTCAGAACAAGCAGCTGCTCAGTCAGTTTCCGCGGGGCATGCAGGTGCTGTTGGTAAAGTTGTTGGAGGGGAAATGAAAGGTGGCGCAATGGGGCGCGCTGGCGGTGAAGAAACGCCAAGAGCTAGGGTTTACATCAAAGGCCTTTATGACAAAACAAAATCCACAATGGGCGAGGGCTTTAAGGCCAGAAGCCAAGGTGCTGTTTTGGGCGTTCAATCTGAAATCACAGACGCCTTAACGCTTGGAGTTGGGT
>JAZOOQ010000062.1:0-2707 GCA_045655105.1 Alphaproteobacteria bacterium
GACCGCTTGGCCTCCGACTTTAATTAAAGCCGCACATCAAGGATTGGATAAAGTTGTTTTGGCAATCATAGAAGCAGGGGGCGATCTTTCTCATGCAGATGACAGTGGAAATACCCCGTTATTAACAGCGGTAGCTTGGGATCATGTGGCTTGTGTTCAAGTTCTTATTGATAAGAATGCTGATTTAAACTGGCAAGATAAATATGGATATAATGCGTTGATTATTGCGGCTTGTCATGAAAATGAAGAGATTGTGAAACTTTTGCTGCAAGCAGGTGCCAATGTGAATTGCCAAAATGAAGACGGCGAAACGGCATTGATGGTTGCCGTGAAAAGAGACAATTTTGCTATCTTTCAAGAATTGATTATGAATGGAGCGGATGTTTTAATAAAAAATAACAAGGGGATTGATGCATATAATTTGGCAATGAAAGAGAGAAATCAAAATATGGCTCAGTTGATTAAAGAAGTGGCGAAAAAACAGTTAAAAACCAAGAAAATTATCTCACATCAAGCAAATAATCAAGCTTTTTTAATGGCTCAAAAAAATGGGCAAGGGCATATAAAATAAAAGGAAAAAAGATGAAATATAGCATTTGCCCGGAATATAGAGATCAATTTTGTGGCACAGATAAGATTTATGATCATGTGACTAATTTATATCTGGTTGAAAATTCTGTTGCCACGATTGAGATGTGGTTAAAAAGAGGGCTTAAGATTGACTATGTTGAGCCAAATAAGGGAACGATGCTTTCTTGGGCCGCTTTAAATGGCAGAACTGAAATGGTGGATTTCTTTTTAAAATCTGGGGCTGACGTGTTAAAGAAAAATAACGAAGGGCAAGATGCTTATTCTTTGGCCATGAAGAATGGGCATATTGAAGTTGCTAAAATGATTAAAGAAGCGGTGAAAGAGAAGATGTTGGCTTTAAAAAAAGTGACAAAACAAGTGAAAAATCAGGTTGTTTTAAAGCAGTTGGGGTCAGAAAGAGAACGTTAAAATGTTTTATTTATTTGAAAGCAAGGAAGAAAAAGAAGCGCGTTTGCAAAAAAAATTGATGGAGGCGGTTTTTAATGAAGATTTAAAAGCCGTGAAACGCTTAATTAAACAAGGCGCCCCAGTGAGTGCTCAAGATGAAGCGGGGTGGACGGCGCTTCATATGGCCTCTTATGAGGGATTTTTAGAGATTGCCCATCTTTTAATTGATATAGGCGCTCAATTGGATTTGAAAAATAAATTTGAACAAACGCCCCTTCATATGGCGGCAAGTGAGAGAAATCTAGAAGTGGTTGAAGCGTTGATTAAGGCGGGCGCTGATGTGACCCTTGAAACGAAAGAGGGCTCCACAGCACTTCATATGGCGGCTTCTTGTGGGGAATTACATATCGTGAAATCCTTGGTGGAAGCAGGGGCAGATCTTTTAAAGAAAAATAAAAGAGGGGAAGATGCTTATTCTTTGGCGGTTCCAAGAGAGATTAACGATATAAAAACTTGGATTAGAGAATATATTCCATTAAAGCTTTTAGATAAAGAACATGTGACGGCGCTTCAGGTGGCTGCATCACGCGGAAATTTAATGTTAGCGCAAGATTTGATTCAAGAAGGCGTAGATTTGTTAAAGAAAAATAACGAAGGGCAAGATGCTTATTTTTTAGCCCTGAAGAATGGGCATATTGAAGTTGCTAAAATGATTAAAGGGGCGATTAAAGAGAAGATGAAGATGATGGTTTTAAAAAAAGTGAGCCCGAGCGCTTTTAGTTCGCTTATGAAGGCATCTATGCAAAAGGAGAGGGAATAAAAGATGGATTGGAAGTTGCAAAATCGTTTTTTTGAAGCAATTGATACAAACAAAATAAACCTAATGAAAGAGTTGATTCATCAAGGCGCTGATGTGAACATTTGTGGAGATAATGGATATAGGCCTCTTTCATGGGCTTTATCTGTTGGATATGAAGAGATTGCATGCGCTTTGATTCAGGCGGGGGCTGATTTAAATCAAAAAAGCCCTGATGGTCAAACGCCTTTGCATTTGGCGGTGGAACATGGATATTTAGATATTGCAAAAACCTTGATTAAAAAAGGGGTTTATGTGAACGATTGCACATTAGAAGGCGAAACGCCTCTTCATTTGGTGGCTAAAACAGGTTATTTAGATATGGCTAGGTTGTTAATTCAAGAAAAAGCAGATGTGAATATGCCTAATAATAAGGGAAACACGCCTTTGCATCAAGCCGTTTCTCTTGGTTATTTGGATATGGTGAAACTATTTATTGAAGCTGGCGCAGATGTAAACAAAAAAAATAATAAGTTAAATGCGCCCATTCATCTGGCTGTTTGGGGGCGTTTGGAAATGATGGAAGAATTAATTAAATCTGGCGCTGATTTGTTGGCTAAAAATAAAAGAGGGGAAGATGCTTATTCTTTAGCCATGAAGAATGGGCAAGTTAAAGTTGCCAAGTTGATTAAAGAAGCGGTTAAAAATGAGATGTTTTCTTCAAGAAAAGTGGCCCAACAGGCGAATAATCAAGTTGTTTTAAAGAGCTTTGGGTCAGAAAGAGAGTGTTAAGATGTTTCATTTATTTGAAAACGAAGAAGAAAAAAAAGCGCGTTTGCAAAAAAACGAGGATGCAAAAGGATTTTTTAAGAAAGCATTTGGCGGTTTCTTTGATTTTGAATTCTCAGAAAGTAAGCTTAAACAAGCCTTGAT
>JAZOOQ010000063.1:0-2501 GCA_045655105.1 Alphaproteobacteria bacterium
AAAATAATTTAAGGCATCCATGGTGATCACGGCATATCCAACATTGCCAAAAATTTGGCATAGCCAATAGCTCCACCCAATATTAAATCCCATAAAGGGGCCAAACCCTTCTTTGGCATACATATAAATCCCAGACGTTAAATCAGGTTTTACGTTTGATAAAATTCTAAACGTATTAGCAATAAAATACATGCCGATACCCGTTATTACCCACGCTAAAATAACAGATCCGACCGCTGCATTTTGCGCCATATTTTGAGGAAGCGAAAAAATGCCCCCTCCAATCATCGAGCTGACAACAATGGCTGCTAGCCCAAAAATGCCCAATTTTGAAGAAACGGGCGCTTTTTTTATCTCACTCATAATCTCTCCTTAAAAATAAAAAAGGCAGTCTTTTTTTTAATTGACCGCCTTTCATTTCTTTCTTATCTTAAAATTGCTGGCGCATATTCAAAATTCAAAAAACCAAGCGCCGTTAATGAATAAGCAAATGATTGCTCAACATTCACATAGTTATGAAAAAATTGGAATGCCGAATGTTGCTCCACATCTCTCAGCATCAGCTCATGATTTAAGGATTTTGTAAGCCACATTTCGGCATGCGCTTTTGCAATATCATCATCAATAAAGGTATCAAAATATTCAACATATTCAGCAGCCCAACCGCCAATGAAGTTGCCTTTTTTATCTTTACCCCAGCAAATGCCAACGCCCGTTGCAATGGCTTTATGTTCTTCTCTACGCGCACCATTTCCAGCCATGATCACTTCTAAAACAGCGCCATGCTTAAAATGATCTTTCACTTCATCAACACTCACAATATTCCCATATAATTCTGGTGGCAAAACAGAAGTATATGGCACAATATTAAAATCTTGAATCTTCGCATCTAACAACGCTGAATCATAACAAAATGTTTCAAAAGGTTGTGGCGGAATGCCATCTTCTGCTTGCCCTGAACCCGATGTATGAAATGCAAGAGTGGGATATCTTGTTCCAACTGTCATTTTTTTTCCTTTCAATAAAAATTAAAACTTTAAAACCTTTAGTGATATAAGCCCTTTTCCTTTAAAATCAACAAGATATATCCTTTCGTTGAGATTGAGCTTTCTTTTTTTTAGTCCCATATCCTCCTTGTAAAATTTTTTTATTCAACCAATTAAAAGGAGAAAAAAATGAAAAAAATTTTGTTATCTTGCTTCGCTGTTGCTTGCTCTTTTGCCGTTATCAATGCCAATGCTGAAGAAATTCAAGGTAAAGTGGTTTCAAAAAAAGGAGATTTGATTCATGTTCAACCAACAAACGCTCAACAACCCACTGAATTGAAAATGACAGATCAAACAAAATATTACCAAAAAGAAGAAAAAAAATCAGCTGAATCAGCTGATGTAGATATCAATGAATTTGTTGAAGTGATTTATTCCATTGATCCAAAAACAAATGAACCTGTGATTGATGAAATTATTGTTGTTGATATGATAGACTAATAAAAAAAAGGCTCTTAAGCTTTTGCTAGCTTAAGAGCTTTATTCTTTTTGACGCTGTTTTTGAAAAAACTTTAATCGTTCAGATTTGGATTTTACCCTTCTTTTTGAACAAGAATGTTTTTTTAAAGGTTCAGAATAAACCCCTTCTTTCATGTTACACTCAACATATTGGCTCACGCCCCAAGAAAAAACAAACAAGCCACAAATACCAACGCTATATAAAAAACAGCTGGTTAATAATTCTTTTTTTTCTTGATCAAATGCCTTGTTCATCTTTTATCCTTTTTTAAAGAAGAACATTTAGCGATAAAACAAAGAAAAGTCAATAAAAAAAGAGCCTTTTTTTAACAAAAAGACTCTTGATTTTCAAAAAATAAAACTTACTTATCCTTCATTTTGGCGCATAAAAGATTGATTGGTTATATAACGCCCTCTTTTAGAGCTGAGTTGCAATTTTAACTGATTGTTTTCTTGCAAAAACACTGGTTCTTGATTTTCGCAATCAATTAAAATTTGCATCATATCAGTGATATTTTCAAGCAATCGCGCTTTAGAAGAACGAATTCTTGATTTCATGCGTGGAATTTGTAACGTGTTATTCCCATTTGAACGATGAGCGCCAAACATTGAATATTTGCTATTTCGATCTAAAAATTCTTCAGCTCCTTGCATCAAACGCAAGTTTTCAGCCATTTCTAAAGCCACTTCTTTTGTTGCTTCTTTTTCAGCTGCGCTCATATCATGCGTTGAAACAAGCAATTCATCATTTAAATAAATATCAAAAGATTCCCCTGTTTCAGACATGGAAATTTTATAAACATCCCCATCTTCGCATTCAAGCCTTGCTTGATATACTTTTTGAGCCGGTTGATCATTTTTTTGCATTGCCCCCTCAGGCACAGGTGTGGTTGACGCTGTGGGTTGATTTAAAACAACTGCTTCATTTTTACCATTACCAACCATATCATCACAAGATGCCAATAATAAACCGCCTAATGTTAACAAATATTTTTT
>JAZOOQ010000064.1:0-4598 GCA_045655105.1 Alphaproteobacteria bacterium
AAAAATTCTTTTTCTCGTTTACTTTCATAAAATAAAACCAATAAATATAAAATAATCAAACTTCCAATTAAATAATATAAAACTTTCATTTCTTCTCCTTTCAACTATTCCTCTTTTTAGCAGATAGGAAAAAAATAAAATTTATCAATAATGCTTTAAAATAAAATCAAAAATATTATAAAAAAACGATTTAACTTGATTTATTTTCTTTTTTTTACTTATAATATTAATGAAAACATAAAAACAGGAGAAAAAAATGAATACTTCTACAAGAAGAAATGACAGCATTGACAAAAACAATGAACATTTCTCAAACGCTGAAGATATGGTTTCAAAATCAAAAGGGATTTCCCGTATTTTAAAACCAATTCTTATAACACTTTTATCAATTTTATGTTTAACAGGCGGAATTGTTTTACATAAACTTCATTCTGTTGAAACAAAAATGAATTCTAAAAATAGCTATGGGTCTTATACCGCTAGCAGTTCTTTATCTCTTTTAAAGGAAAACACTTCTATACCTTTAGATAATCCCCTAAACCCACTTTCCCCCATATCAACAATTAATAATTTATCCATCAACGAAGATGAAAATTTAACAAAATCAAATAAAAGTGAGGAAATTCCTCAAGCAAACTTGCAAGATGAAATTTTAGCTCAAGCTCCTGTTTTAGAACCAGCCGTTTCTGAAGAAGCTAATGAATCTATAAATCCTGCTAAAAATATATCGACTCTTTCCTTTTTAGATGGATTTACTTTAAAAGATGCCTTGGAGTTTAAAGAAAACTTTTTAGCTGAAAATAATTGCAAAAACAATTATCAAAAACTTTTAAATGTTCCTAATAAAACACCTGAAGCCTTAGCTGTTTTAAATGATCTTTCCCCTTATTGTCTGAATGATCAAAAGCCGGTTCTCAATGTTTTAGAAGCATTTTTAGAAAACAAAAAAGAAGCCATTATAGCTTATTATAAGAAAAATAATCCAGCTTGGCTTGCTTATTTAAAAGCCATTCCAATTTCTTTAATTGAAATTAGACGGATTAATCCTCAAAAAGATACACCTAAAAATATTCTTTACAAAGCTCAAAATGAACTTCTGAGTCAAAATGTTGAAAATGCAGTTAATTTCGTGACAAAACTCCCTTTAGAAATGCAACAAAAAATGGATGAGTTTTATCGCGAAGCTGCCATTTATAATCGTTCACTTCAAAGTTTAGATCAACTTATTTTATCATTTGAAAGAAAAGGAGAATAACATGTTAAAAATTATCCTTTTTTTAGCTGCAATGTTTGTTACAGGTTTCTTAATCGTTCATGAGAATTGGACTGTGACCCTTCAAGGATTTGGTTACGAGGTTACTCTTTCAACCATTTTACTTATTCTTCTTATTTTAATTGGTATTTATTTAATTTATCTGATCAAAAAGCCATTTAGTTGGTTATTTGGCTTTAACAAAAGACGACACGCGAAACACTTTATTAAAAAAGAAAATTATTTAACATTTGTTTTAAAAACCTTATTGGACCAAAACAATAATTCCATTCAACAAATTTTAAAACAAAAGAAAGGTCTTTTGCCTAAAAAAGATATTCGTCATCTTTTATTAGATGCCTTATTTAACCCTTCAAAAGAAACATTTTCCAATCTTGCCCTTCATAAAGAAACTGAACTAGCTGGTCTTCGCGGACTTTATTTAGAAGAAAAAGCAAAAGGAAATATTAAAGAGGCTGAAAAACTTCTTTCCCGTATGCTTGAAAAATATTCAAATGTTTTTTGGGTGATTCAAGAAACTTATGAAATTCAAACATTGCAACGTGATTGGACTAATGCATTGATAACTCTTGAAAAACTTTTTAAATCCAAACAAGTTTCAAAACAAGAGTTTTTAGATCAAAAAGCTTCTCTTCTTTATATGCAAAATAAATTCAAAGAAGCCTATCTTTTAAACAGAACAAATCCAGCTTTTGCAATTGCATATGCTAAAGAAAACCCTTCTTATGCCAAAACAATTTTAACAACATCATGGAACAAAGAACCATCTTGGGATGTTTATTTGGCTTATTATGAAATTATTAAAGGATTACCCGCTGAAAAACAAATTAAAGCCATCCAAAAACTGATTTCAAAAAATAAAGAATTCAGAATTTCAATGTTAGCATTAGCTGATATAGCCATTAAAACAGAAAACTGGAGATTGGCAAAAGAAACACTTGAAAGTTATTTACAATCTTATCCCCTCACCCCAAATGTAGCTTCAATGATGGCTGATGTTGCCCGTCGCGGCTGGCACCATGAACAAGAAGCAAAAGAATGGGAAGCAAAAGGACAAGAAACAGATGATAAATATGGCTGGATGTGTTTATCTTGTGGTCAAAAAACAAGTCAATGGAGCCCTTCTTGTTCTTATTGCAACAAAATTGGAAAAATCATTTATCGATAAATGAAAACAATGAAAAATAAAACCGATTGATTTCAATCGGTTTTATTTTTATCTTTCTTAACAATAAAAGGTTTTGTTATTTACTCATCATTTTGAGTTGATGATTTAATAAACCCTTCTAACCAATGAATATTATATTCGCCATCAATAAATTCTGGATGAGAAATAATTTCTTGGTGTAATGGAATTGTTGTTGAAATACCATCAATAACAAACTCTTCCAATGCTCTTCTTAAACGCATTAATGTTCCATTTCTGGTGCGTCCATGAACAATGAGTTTTGCAACCATACTGTCATAACATGAAGGAACTTTATAACCTGTATACATTCCAGAATCAACGCGAACTGAAAGACCTCCAGGCGTATGCCATAAACCAATTGTTCCTGGACATGGAATAAAAGTTTTTGGATCTTCAGCATTAATTCGACACTCAATAGCATGACCAGAAAATTGAATATCATCTTGCGTATACCCTAATGCAGCACCGCTTGAAACACGCAATTGATCTCTAACAATATCAACCCCTGTAACCATTTCACTAATTGGATGTTCAACTTGAACTCGCGTATTCATTTCCAAGAAATAAAATTCGCCATTTTCATATAAAAATTCAATGGTTCCAACATTAGAATATCCCAACTTTTTCATAGCAGATACAGCAATATCCCCTATTTTCTTTCGTTGCTTGGCATTCAATGCTGGAGAAGGTGTTTCTTCTAAAACTTTTTGATGGTTTCGTTGCAACGAACAATCACGTTCGCCCAAGTGAACAACATTTCCATAATTATCCGCAATAATTTGAATTTCAATATGACGTGGTGTTTGAAGATATTTTTCAATATAAACAACATCACTTGCAAAAGAATTGCGGGCTTCATTTTTAGCCAAAGTAAAAGCTTCAACCATTTCGCTGGCATCATGGGCAACTTTCATCCCTTTACCACCTCCACCTGCTGCGGCTTTCACAATTACAGGGTAACCAATTTTTTCACCCCATGACAAGGCTTCTTCAACAGTTTTAACATCCCCATCAGAACCTGGAACAACAGGTAATCCTGATTCAATAGCTGCTTTTTTTGCCGTTACCTTATCACCCATTAAGCGAATCATTTCTGGTTTAGGTCCAATAAAAGTCATTCCATGAGCTTCAACCATCTCTGCAAAATCAGCATTTTCTGATAAAAATCCATATCCTGGGTGAATAGCATCAGCCCCTGTCATCATTGCAGCAGAAATAATCGCTGCTTTATTCAAGTATGAATCTTTTGCTGAAGCAGGACCAATACAAACAGCTTCATCAGCTAATTTCACATGCATTGCATCCGCATCAGCAGTTGAATGCACAGCAACCGTTTTGATCCCCATTTCCCGACAGGCTCTGTGGATACGTAGCGCAATTTCGCCACGATTTGCAATTAAAACCTTTTCAAACATTCTTATTCCAAACTAAATAACGGTTGATTAAATTCAACTGGAGAACCATTTTCAACCAAAACTTCTTTAATAACACCAGCTTTTGTTGATTTAATTGGATTAAATGTCTTCATTGCCTCAACAAGACAAATCGTTTGACCGACCGACACTTTGTCTCCTGGTTTAACAAATGCTGGAGATTGTGGATCTTTTGAAAGATAAACAATACCAACCATTGGAGATAAGATATCATTTGAAGAAACGGCAACTGGTTTATTTTCATGAACAGTTGGAACCGAAACTTCACGCACTGCAGGCACTTGAACTGGGGCCACACAAGAAATTTCCGTTGAAGCGGCTTTAGGTCCCACAATGCGAATATGAACACCATTGGCTTCATAATCAATTTCTGATAAATTATTCTCATGGAGTAATTGAGCTAATTCTTTAATTGCATCTTGTTGTTCTTTTTCCATATTTTCACCTCATTTTTTTAACAATACAACCCTTTTACCTGATTTTAATATAAATTGCAAGAAAGAAAAAAGAAAGTTTTATGACGTATTTTGCTTTTCTTATCATTTTTTTGTAGAAAAAATAAAAAAGTCTTGTTAAACTGACCTCATGTTTAAAAACAAACATAAATATTATGAAGAACTTTTAAATGCGGAAGATGATGCCCGTCAAATCCGCTCATATTCTAATATTCCTTTAATTTCAAATAAAAAAGGCTTTGTTTTTT
>JAZOOQ010000065.1:0-16385 GCA_045655105.1 Alphaproteobacteria bacterium
ATATGATGTCAAATAAAACAAACTAAAAAGTTAAAATTTTATTTCTCTTTTATATGGTTATAAAATAATATGATATATTTTATTTTTTTGGTTGCTTATTTGATCACATTTTGATATGCTCAAAAAAACTTTGAAAGAGAAGATATAAAAATGGGTATGTTAAATTTAAATTTCATCTTCTTTCAAGCGACGAAACGTTTATCGCTTAAGTTTTTTGCCCCTTTAAGTTATACTTTAAAAGACTTTTTTAAGTCTTTGTTTTTTAATGTGAATAATTTGTAAATAAAAGGATGGTTAAAATGACGAAGTATGTGTTTATTTTGGGTGGGGTTGTTTCTTCGTTAGGTAAAGGAATTGCTTCAGCCTCGGTTGGGTGTTTATTAAAATCACGCGGTTATTCGGTCAGAATGCGCAAAATGGACCCATATTTAAATGTTGATCCTGGAACAATGTCTCCTTATCAACATGGGGAAGTTTTTGTTACGCAAGATGGCGCTGAAACAGACTTGGATTTAGGGCATTATGAGCGTTTTGCTGATGTGAATTGCCATAAAACAGACAGTATTTCTGGTGGTCGTATTTATTATAATGTGATTCAAAAGGAAAGACGGGGCGATTACTTGGGAGCAACTGTTCAAGCAATTCCACATGTGACGAATGAGATTAAAGAATTTATTAAATCTGATTTGCATGGTGAAGACTTTGTTCTTTATGAAGTTGGTGGAACTGTTGGTGATATTGAAGGAACTTTAATTTTAGAAGCTATTCGACAATTTGCAAATGATGTTGGTCGTGAAAATGTTTTATTCGTCTTTTTAACATTGTTGCCATATATTGATACGGCAGGGGAATTAAAAACAAAACCAACACAACATGCTGTTAAAACATTATTAGAAGCTGGAATTCAAGCTGATATCTTATTATGCCGTTCAAAAGTCATGCTGGGAACAGAAGAACGCAGAAAATTGGCTTTGTTTTGCAATATTAAACCAGATAATGTTGTTGTTGCATTGGATGTGGACAATATTTATAAAGTGCCACTTACATATCATGCTCAAGGATTGGATGTTCAAGTTTTAAAACATTTTGGGTTATTAGAAGGTGCTCCAGAGCCAGATTTGTCAAAATGGGAAGAAATTGTTGAAATTGCTTCAAATTATGAAAAAGAAGTTAAGATTGCTGTTGTTGGTAAATATTGCAGTTTATTAGAAGCTTATAAGTCTTTACACGAAGCTTTGGTTCATGCAGGAATTAGCAATAAAACAAAAGTGAAAATTTCTTGGATTGAAGCTGAGCAACTTGAAACATTAACAGACGCAGAATTAAATTCCACTTTGAAACCATATGATGGTATTTTAGTTCCTGGTGGTTTTGGTATTAGAGGAATTGCTGGTAAAATTAGAGCTGTTCAATATGCTCGTGAAAATAAGGTTCCATTCTTTGGTATTTGTTTGGGTATGCAAATGGCAGTTATTGAAGCAGCCCGTCATTTAGTTGGTATTGAAGATGCTTCATCTAGCGAATTTGGAACAAAATGCACGCCTGTGATTTCAAAAATGAAAGTATGGGAAAAAGATGGTGTTCAATGTATTAGACCTGATAATGGTGATTTAGGTGGCACAATGCGTTTAGGTTTATATCCTTGCGTTTTAAAAGAAGGCTCATTGGCTCATCAAATTTATGGGGTTCAAAATATTGAAGAAAGACATCGTCATCGTTATGAAATGGATATTTCTTATGAAGCAGCTTTAAAAGAAAAAGGCTTTATTGTTTCAGGGAAATCACCTGATGGTCTTTTACCTGAAATTGTTGAAGTTGAAGGACATCCATTCTTTATTGGGGTTCAATTCCATCCAGAATTTACTTCACGCCCTGCAAAACCAAATCCAATCTTTAAAGCATTTATTGCAGCTGCACTTCGCCAGGAATAAGTGTTTTAGGGTAAATAAAAACCGTCAGAAATTAAAAAATCTGACGGTTTTTTTATTAGCTCTAAGTATATTATTCAACTTTTGCAATATGAATAATATTCGTTGACCCTTTTGTTCCAAAAGGAATACCAGCTGAAATAATAACTTCATCGCCAATTTTAGCCATATTTGTTTCTTTAGCAATTTTAAGAGCAATAGCGGGGGCTAAAATTAATTCTTTTAAAGAATCTGTTACAATAGAGCGAACGCCCCAAACCAAAGCCATTTGATTAGCAACTTTTTCACTAACAGTTATATTTAAAATGGGAATTCCCAATCGTTCTTTAGCAGCTCTCAATGCCGTTTTACCAGAGATTGAAAAGGTGATAACGCAATCAGGATGTTCTAATGATTTAACCATTTGTCTCATAGAGGAGGTGATCGCTGAAGAAATGGTTTTATCATTTGTTGTTTGAGAAGAAGCATCTAAATAAGCTTGATAAGCATCATCTTTTTGAGTGCTCATAATAATTTTATGCATCATTTCAACGGCTTCAATAGGGTATTCACCAACAGCAGTTTCTGCAGAAAGCATTACGCAGTCAGCCCCTTCATAGACGGCTGTTGAAACATCAGAAACTTCAGCTCTTGTTGGAGTGGGCGATTTAATCATGCTTTCAAGCATTTGTGTTGCCACGATAACGGGTTTTCCTTTTTCACGACAAGCCAAAATAATATTTCTTTGCAATGCTGGAACGGTTTCAAGTGGGCATTCAACACCTAAATCTCCTCTAGCAACCATAACAGCATCTGAAAGATCAATGATCTCATTTAAATGATTTAAAGCAGTTGGTTTTTCAATTTTAACAATAATTCCTGCTTTGTTTTTAATAATAGAGCGAGCTTGTATAACATCATCTGGTTTTTGAACGAAGGAAAGGCAAATCCAATCAACACCAAGCTCTAAGGCAAAAGCAAGATCTTTTTTATCTTTCTTTGTTAAAGCAGAAATTGGAAGAACCACATCAGGAACATTCACACCTTTATGATTAGAGAGTTCACCGCCGACAAGAACGGTTGTTTTAATGCAGTTTTCAGTAACAGATTTTACTTTTAAGCGAATTAATCCATCATTTAAAAGTAATGTCATTCCTTTTTTTACAGCACTATAAATCTCTGGATGAAAAAGGCTTACTCGAGTTTCATCACCGAGTTCATCTTTCATATCTAAATTAAAGGATTGACCTGTTTTAAGTGTTACTTTCCCTTCTTTAAAATCGGCAACACGTAATTTTGGCCCTTGCATATCAGCCAATATACTGTAATAGGTGTTATTTTCTTTTGCAACACTTCGAATGAAATTATATGTGTTTTGATGCGTTTGATAATCGCCATGACTAAAGTTCATTCTAAAAACGCTAACCCCAGCTTTTGCAAGGGCTCTTATTCGTTCAATTGAATTACTGGCTGGCCCAATTGTGGCAACAATTTTTGTTAATTGTGTGTGCATATTACCCCCTTACGGTTAAAGAAATTGAACCAGATATTTTTTGGTTTGGACCAATACTTTTCATGCCGGTCCCAATGCTTCCGTTTGCCGCTAAATTAAAAGCATTTGTTGCATTTGTAACTGGTTCAAGACAAAAATAATTTTTTCCACGTGGGGCGTATAAAATACTATGCCCAAAAATTTCATCTGCTTGCATTGCAACAGAAATGCCTAATTCTGGGTATAAAATAGAAGCATTCCCATTAAATCCACCAAAACAAGTATCAAAAACAGCATTTTTAATTGGTTTACCACCATCAAACTGCCAAGTATCTGGCGTTGTGTATGGTTTATCGAAAATAGGATCGGTTTCGTTGCTCCAAACAATGGTTGAAGTAAAATCTAATTCTGTTTCTTTTGTTTTGATGAAAAATGGATGTATTCCAAATCCGCAAGGCATTGGTAACGTATTTAAGTTTTTAACACAGATATTGATCTTTAATTGATTGCCTTTTAACTCGTATACAACAGTTGATTCATATGAAAAAGGAAACCCACCATTTTCTTTATTATGGATTAACTTTAATTCAATTTTAGTATCAGTTTGTGAAATAACATCCCAAGATGATTTCCAACCATCTCCATGGATAGGGTCTTGTATGCCTGGATGATTTTTTTGCATTTTTCTTGTAATTCCCCAATAAACGAAAGAACCACCTCTAATGCGGGAGCAAAAAGGAACCATAACAAACATAGAGCTATTGTTGGCATCATCGCCTTTAGTGGATGTTTCATAAGGTCTCATAATATCGATAAATTTATCTTTTTGAAGATATTTAAAAAAGGAAACTGCACCACCGAGTTCAGGGAGAACCCCCATTTTTATATGTTCATTGCAAAGGACAATTTCTTTCATTTTTTTGCTCCTTTCTTGGGCATTTGTTTTTGAATAGTATGATTTTTCTCAAATAAAACAAGAGAATTAATGGCTTTTTGAAGTAAGGTATCTATATTTTCATTTTTAGTTTCTTTTGAGGCGATACCAAAATTGGCTGTTACAAAAAATGAAAGACCATCTTTTAAATTTTTCTCTTCTATTTTCATTTTCAGTTGTTCAGCAAAGAATTGTGCCTTTTCGAAAGATGTTTCAGGTAATAAAATAGCGAATTCAACATCGCTTATTCTTCCAATAATATCACATTCGCGAACAATTTTTTTGCTTAAATTAATAACATCTTTCAAAAGAGTATCTGTAAAATCTTCATTTTTTAGATTATTTGAATTTTCAAAACAGTTGAGCTTTAAAACAAGAATACTTAATTGACGATTATATAAATTTGATCGTTTAAGTTCTTTGACAGCTAAATCCATAAATGTTTGACGATTTAAGGCTAGAGTTGTGGCATCTTGGAAGGTAACGGAGTATAAGTCATTTTCAAGTTTTTTCCTTTTTGAAATATCAAAACCCACGGATTTGATTTCCTGTGGCTCATTGTTTTCATTATAAACCACTCGATTGGTCCAAGAAATCCAAATCTTTTCGCCATCTTTTTTGATATTTTCACTTTCATGTTCCATATAAAGATTGGGATTTTGAAAAATGCGTGTAATAATATTTTCTTTAAAATCTGGTTGAAATTCATTTTGAGGATAGATTGACCCAAAGATATTTTGCCCGATAAGCTCTTCTTTAGTGAACTTAAATAATTCTAGTGCATATTCGTTTGCATAAGTTATTTTATAATCTTTATTAACAGAGATCAGAATGCTTTTTGTTCGTTCGTTGGTAAGCGCTTGAATATCAAAAGTTGTATTTGTTTTAATTTCTGTTATTTCTTTTTCTTTTTCACTAATAGTTTCTCTTAATTTTTGGTTTTTTTTCATTAATTTTGAAATATGAAAAATAAGAGAGGCGGAAAAAGAAATAAACAAAATCGTTGTCATAAAAAATAATCCGTGAAATAAAGGGCTATAATCAATATTTCCTGACATTTCTTCTCCTTAAAAATATGAAAACTTAAAACAAGTTTACCCATATTTTTTTATAAAAACAAGTAAAAAATGCTTTTGCTTGACAATTTCAAAAAAATAAGGCATCTTTTAGTAACAAATTAGTAAGGATTTTTAATGGAAGAACAAAAAAGAGCAATAGACGAATTTGTTTCAAAAGAATATCAATATGGCTTTGAAACGGATATTCAATTTGAAACGGCGCCAAAAGGATTGAATGAAGATATTATTCGTTTTATTTCAAAGAAAAAAAATGAACCAGATTGGTTGCTTGAGTTTAGGTTGAAGGCATATCGCCATTTTATAACGTTAAAAGAACCTCATTGGGGTAAGTTGAATTACAAGCCAATTGATTATCAAGATTTATATTATTATGTGGCCCCAAAGAAAAGTGAAGGCCCTAAAAGTTTGGATGAAGTGGATCCTGAGCTTTTAAAAACATATGATAAACTTGGGATTCCATTAAAAGAACAAGAAGCGTTAGCTGGGGTGGTTGCTGTTGATGCTATTTTTGATAGTGTTTCAGTTGCAACAACATATAAAGAACATTTAAAGCAAAAAGGGATTATTTTTTGTTCAATTTCAGAAGCGGTTAAAGAGCATCCTGAGTTGGTTAAAAAATATATGGGAAGCGTTGTTCCTTATACGGATAATTTTTTTGCAGCATTAAATAGCGCGGTTTTTACAGATGGTTCATTTGTTTATATTCCAAAGGGTGTAACCTGTCCAATGGAACTTTCAAGTTACTTTAGAATTAATGCAAAAAATTCTGGTCAATTTGAAAGAACGCTCATTATTGCTGATGAAAAATCATCTGTTAGTTATTTAGAAGGATGTACGGCACCACAAAGAGATGAAAATCAATTGCATGCAGCCGTTGTTGAAATTATTGTTCATGATGATGCTTATGTGAAATATTCCACTGTTCAAAATTGGTATCCTGGGGATAAAGAGGGAAAGGGTGGTATATATAATTTTGTAACAAAACGAGGGATTTGTCATCAAAATGCAAAGCTTTCGTGGACTCAAGTTGAAACGGGATCAGCTATTACTTGGAAATATCCAAGTTGCATTTTGAAGGGGGATAATTCTATTGGTGAGTTTTATTCTGTTGCCTTAACAAATAATTTTCAACAAGCGGATACTGGAACTAAAATGATTCATTTGGGTAAGAACACGTCATCTATCATTATATCAAAAGGTATTTCAGCTGGTTTTTCAAGCAATGCGTATCGTGGAATGGTAAAAATTGCAAAAAACGCGCTTAATGCTAAAAATGTTTCAAAATGCGATAGTTTATTGATTGGCGATAAATGTAGTGCGCACACGATCCCTGTTTTAATCAATCAAAATACAAATAGCGTGATTGAACATGAGGCTTCAACGGGAAAAATATCTGAGGAACAGCTTTTTTATGCTCAGACAAGAGGGTTGAATCAAGAACAAGCGATTTCTATGATTGTGAATGGTTTTTGTAAAGAAGTGATGCAAAAATTGCCAATGGAATTTGCTGTTGAAGCAACAAAATTAATTGGAATTAACCTTGAAGGATCTGTAGGATAGAGTTATAAGAAAAGAGGAAAAAATGGCATTTTTAGAAATTAAAGATTTGCATGTTGAAGTTGCCGGTAAAGAAATATTAAAAGGATGTTCTCTTTCAATTAATGAAGGTGAAGTTCATGCCATTATGGGACCAAATGGCTCTGGGAAAAGCACATTAGCCAATGTGATTGCAGGGAATCCTGTTTATCAAGTAACAAAAGGGTCTTTGATTTTTCAAGGAAAAGATATGCTTGAAATGACTCCTGATGAAAGAGCTAGAGCAGGGGTTTTTATGGCTTTTCAATCGCCAGTGGAGTTGCCAGGCGTTGGCATTGCTCAGTTTTTAAAAACAGCCTTAAATGAAAAGTTAAAATCTCAAAATAAACCAGAGCTTGATGCTGTTCAATTTATTAAGCGTTTAAAAACAAGAGCAACAGCGCTTAATATTTCAGATGAAATGTTAAAGCGATCTGTTAATGAAGGGTTTTCTGGAGGGGAAAAGAAGAAAATGGAAACGTTTCAGATGGCCTTTTTGGAGCCAGATTTTTGCATTTTAGATGAAATGGATGCTGGTTTAGATATTGATGCATTAAAAATCGTTTCAGATGGAATTAATGTGATGAGGGAAAAAACAAGATCTTTCTTGTTGATTACTCATTTTCAGCGCTTGTTAAATTATATTGAGCCAGATTATATTCATATTATGATTGATGGGAAAATCGTTCATTCTGGGGATAAATCATTGGCAAAAAGCTTGGAAGAAAAGGGTTATGATGAATACAAATAACATTTTATTAATTAAAAAAGAAGATGTTATTGAGCAGCGAGAATTGTTGCCTGATGAATCATTTGTGGTTGGTGCATCAAATCCATTAGAATGCTTTTTAATTGTTTTTAATAAGAGTGTTAAAATGAATGTTGAGTTGAAAGAAGAGGGCGCATTTTGTTCAATAAAAACTCTTTATTTAGCAGATGAGAATAATAAAATTAATCTAGATATTACGGTTAAACATTTAGAAGCTGAAACAAAATCTATACAACAGATTAAAGGGATTGCAACTGATCAATCACAGGTTGTTTTTAATGGAAATGTCTATATAGATAATAAAGCGCAAGGATCAGATGGGATTCAAAATCATCGGGCGTTATTGCTTTCTGATGAGGCAATGGTGCAAGCAGTTCCTGCATTAGAAATTTATGCAGATGATGTAAAATGCGCTCATGGATCAGCTACAGGACCTTTAGATCAAAATGCTCTTTTTTATTTGTTAAGTCGTGGAATTTCTGAAAAAACATCGAAAAGAATTCTTTTAGAATCATTTGTATCAGATATGATTCCAGACTCTTCTTATTCAATAATAAGTCAATGGATTGAACGTCATGTTTAAAAATCAATTTCCAATTTTTCAAAATGAAAAAATTAATTATTTGGATACGGCAGCTTCAGCTCAAAAACCTCAGTTAGTTATTGATGAAATGGTTGATTTTTATCAAAATAAGTATGCAAATGTGCATCGTGGGAGTTGCCATTTAGCCTCTATGGCAACAAGTGCTTATGAAGAAGCAAGAAAAACCGTTGCTCAATTTATCAATGCATCTGAAAAGCAAATTGTTTTTACGAAAGGTGCAACAGAAAGCTTGAATTTAATTGCGAATGGATATGCTGATTTATTAACAAAAGATGATGAGATTTTAGTTTCAATCGAAGAACATCATGCAAATTTTGTTCCATGGCAACAAATTGCTTTAAAAACTGGAGCCAAGTTTACCACTTTTGATATTTTAGATAATGGTGAAATAGATATGGATGATTTTGAAAAAAAATTATCTCATAAAACAAAACTTGTTGCCATTAGTCAACTTTCAAATGTTTTGGGCATTGTGAATCCCATTCAAGAAATTTGCCAAAAGGCGCATAAAGTTGGTGCAAGAGTTGTTGTTGATGCAGCTCAAAGTATTGCTCATATGGGTGTTGATGTTAAAAAATTAGATTGCGATTTTCTTGTTTTTTCTGGGCATAAGCTTTATGGCCCAACAGGTATCGGAGTTTTATATGGAAAAGAAGATGCTTTAAATATTCTTTCTCCATATCAATATGGAGGCGATATGGTTCAAAGCGTTTTTGTTGAAAAAACAGTTTTTAAAGATGCTCCTCATAAATTTGAAGCTGGAACCCCTCCATTTGTTGAGGCTATTGGGCTTAAAAAAGCAATTGAATTTATGAATGATATTTCGGTGGGTGAAATTGAAAAACATGAAAGAAATTTAACAACTTATTTACTTGGTGAACTTGAAAAGATCAGCGAAGTTGAAATTTTAGCGACAAATCCCAATAAAACGGGAATTGTATCTTTCACCCTTAAAGAAATTCATCCGACAGATATTGCGTTTATTTTGTCTCAACAAAATATTTGTGTTCGCGTTGGGCATCAGTGTGCTATGCCTCTTCATCAGCGTTTGGGCAAAGAAATTTCTTTAAGAGTTTCTTTTGGTATTTATAATGACCAAGAAGATGTTGATGATTTTATAATGGCTCTTAAAAAAAGTATTTTATTTTTTAAAAGGTAGTAAAAAATGACGCAAGAAAAACAAGATATTTGGCCAAATTTAGATCAAAAATCAAGTGTGATGGAAGAATTGATGCAACCACAAGAAATCCTTCCTTCTGAACCATTTAAAATATCTTTAGGGGAATCTTTGCTTGAAAACACGCCGATTGCGCCAAAAGCTGCAATTATTTCTGCTTTAAAAGCTGTTCAAGATCCAGAGTTAATGTTTGATATTTATAGCATGGGTCTTATTTATAAAATTGATCAAAAAGAAAATGGGGATGTGTTTATTTTAATGACATTAACATCGCCTATGTGTCCAGTTGCTGGTGATATGCCGATTATGGTTGCAAATGCGGTTTCATCTGTTGTTGGTGTTGGTATTGTAACTGTTGAGTTAACATTTGATCCTCCTTGGAGCGTTGATTTAGTTTCAGAAGAAATCAAAATTTTAATGGGATTTTAAATATATTTTTATTTAAACGAAAAGAAATCAAATTTTATTTATTTTAAGATTTCTTCTAGAATTTTTTTACCCACATTTTTATAATGATTTGGATGGCGTTCTGGATTATTCATAAATTCATTAATGCAATGAAGGTAAGAATGATATGTATGATTATCCATTGTTGATAAAAATTGATAAAGTTTTCCAAAATCGTTAAATTGATGATAATCAATAAAGCATTCTTTTGGCACATAATCCGTGATATTTGGGGCGCCAGAATAAACAGGAACGCTGCCTGCGGCCATGGCATCATATATTTTTTCAGTTACATAATGATCAAAACGCTCATTTTCAAAGGCGAGATTGAACTTTGAATATTTAATTGTTTCAATTTTATCTTGCGCAGGGCCTTTATATTGAGTATCAAAAAAAGGTTTAGCTTTTTTTGAAAGAGAATTTTTAAGTGGTTCCCAGTCTTTTCCATAAAATAAAATATCCTGAGGGTGATTTTCCAAAAACCAACGAATAATTTTATTTCTTAAATCATACTGATAGCCTGTGCTATAGGTGTTCATAAGAGAGACAAGGCTTGTTTTTTGTTGGGTAAAGATGTTTCTTTTAATTTTACTATACTCGTAGGGAATTGGCGTATAAATAATTTGTTTATTATCACAAGCTGGTTTATAATATGTGAAAATCTTTTTAAAATGTTTTTTATATTCTTCTGTTGGAGGAATAATAATCGAAATGGGGCTTTCCAATTGCCATAAAAAACTTTTCTCTTTTGCCTTTAAAGGGGGAAGATCAAAATGGCTCCATAGAATAAGGTATATACTTTTATCTAAAAAGCTAAATATTGGAGGTATGTTGAATGAAGGGACATTAGTTGTTGTTCTATAACCACTATTTTTAAGCTCCTTGACAATAAAGTTTAGAGCTGGATAATTTTGAACTGCTTTTGGATTCCAAGCTTTGAAATAAGCTGTTTTTAAAGGATTAATTTGGTAAATTAAAAGAAGAAATAAAATAATAACTAAAATTTTTAATTTTAACATATAGTCCCCTAAAAATATGTTTAATAGTATAGTTGTAGATGGAAAAAATATAAAAAGCAATAAAAAAATATGATTTCTTTTTTATAGCTGTAGGGTTAGGCCTTCTTGGGAATGAATTTTATTGTCTTTATTTCAGATTGTCTCTTTCCCATTCGGTTTGTGACATTAACATTTGGCGATAACTCTTTTTTGATGAGGGTTGTAGTTATATCGATTTTGAATTTTAACGGCTTTCTTTCACTATTATCATCCATAGAACGCATAAAAAAAAAGACCCCAAAAGGGATCTTTTTTAATGGCTCCAGCGGTAGGGCTCGAACCTACGACCGATCGGTTAACAGCCGATTGCTCTACCACTGAGCTACGCTGGAACAAATCTTTTTTGGAGGCCGGTACCGGAATTGAACCAGTATAAAAGGATTTGCAATCCTCTGCATAAGCCATTCTGCCAACCGGCCATCAAAGAATAAATACTATTTAACAAAACTTTTTTTTATTGTCAAGAAAAAAAATAAAATACTTGAAAATTTTTTTATAATGCTTTATCGTATCAGTATATTAATTTATAAATGAGGTGAATGAAGATGAGAAAAATAACGGGATTAGTGCTTGTTTTATCAACAATTTCAACAACGGCCTTTTCAGCCACTTTAAATGATGTTTTATCTTACACATATGAAAATAGTTCAACGATTAATGCCGAGAGAGCAGGGCTTAAAGCAACAGATGAAAATGTTGCAAAAGCAAAAGCAGGATATCGCCCATCAATTGTTGGCGAAGGAAGTTTGGGAAGAAGCTATATTAAAAATGAATATGATGCTTCTTCTGCTGCAACGATGCAAGAAAAATATCAAGATCCAACAAGTTTGTCTGTTTCTTTTATTCAACCAATTTTTTCAGGTCTTTCAACCGTTAATGCAGTGAAATCTGCGAAAGAACAAGTAAAATCAGCAAGAGAAGGGCTTGTGAACACAGAGCAAGTTGTTTTATTAGATGCGGTCAGTGTTTATATGGATGTGTTGCGTGACAGAGCGGTTCTTCAACTTCAAATTAATAATGAAAAAGTTTTAAAAGAACATTTGGCATCTTATAAAAAACGTTTTGAAGCTGGAGAGTTAACAAGAACAGATGTGGCTCAATCGGAAGCCCGTTTAGCTGGAGCAACGGCATCTAGAATTGCTGCTGAAGGAAATTTGAAAGTTTCAAATGCTAATTATTTGGATGTTATTGGTTTAAAACCAGAAGCAACATTAAAAGATGTGGATGCTGAAAAAATTGATTTGCCTAAAGCTTTATCAGAAGCTTTAAATTTGGCAAAAGAAAACAATCCCCAAATTAAGGCTATAGATTATGCTCAAAAATCAGCTGAAAAAAATGTGTTGGCAAAAAAAGGTGTTTTATCACCTGTTGTTGATGTGAGAGCAGGGGCTTCAAAAAATAAAGAAAGTAATTTAACAAGAAGAAATGATGCTTGGCAAGTAACAGCCAATGTTAAAGTGCCTCTTTATCAATCTGGTGCTGAATATGCTGATATTAGAGCTGCTCGTCATACAGAAAATCAATATCGTATTTTAACCAGAAAAATCAGATCTGATGTGGAAGCACAAACGATTAAAGCTTGGGAAAATTATACGTCAACAAAAGCTCAAATTAAATCCATTAAATCTCAAATTAAAGCATCAAAAATTGCTTTAGATGGGGTTATCAGAGAAGCAAAAGTTGGTTCAAGAACGGTTTTAGATGTTTTAGATGCAGAACAAGAGCATTTAGATAATCAAGTTAGCTTGGTTAAAACGCATCGTGATGAAGTTGTTGCTGCTTATACGCTTTTAACAGCTCTTGGTAAAATGAATCCTTCTGATTTAAAATTATCTGCTTTGACATATGATCCAACAGTTTATTATAAAAAAGTGGAAAACAAATGGATTGGTTATGATATAGACTAAAAGGAGGTTTGATGCAGGAAGAGGAGATGTCTGTTAGCGAAATTCTTTCATCAATTAGAGATGTGTTATCTAAAGAGATGCAAGGAGAAATCGTTGAATTAGCAAGCGATCAAATTCAAGTTGAGCAAGATTTAAGGCCAAGGGATAAGATTGAGCCTATTCGGCCACCTGTTTTTCATACACCTGAGATTGTTTTAGAATTAACGCCTCAAATGCGTGTTCAAAAAGATTCTTTTCTTCCTTCAGACCCACTTTTAAATATGAAATCTCAAGGATCAACAGTGCCTGCTTCGCAAAATATAGAAGCCAATTTGCAGCCAATGATGCAAGATTGGTTGGATAAGAATATGCCCGCAATTGTTGAAAAAGTTGTTTCAAGGGAAGTGAAACGTCTTTTTTCAGGTAAATAAGATTTTTTTTATTAAAGAGGTTGGTCTTCTTTCGAAGTTTGGGCAAGTGTTAAAACAAAAACAGCTTGTGCACCTGCTTTTTTAAGTTCTTTTGCGCAAGCATTCATAGTTGCGCCAGTTGTTAAAACATCATCGATTAATAATATCTTTTTATTTTTAATTTTTTCTGGATTTTTAATCAGAAAAGCATTTTTAACATTTTTGTGGCGTTCCTTATTTGTTTTCTTTTCTTGTTTAGGGGTATGTTTAAACCTAATCAGTATTTCTTCATTATAAGGTATTTTTGTTTTTTTGCTTAAGAATTTGCCTAAAAGACCCGCTTGGTTATATCCTCTAGATACTTTTCTTTTCCAATGCATCGGAACAGGCATAATAATATCTGTTTCCAAGAATAAATCTTTTCCAGCTTGCTCTAACAGGGCAACAAATTGATGAACATATTCTATTTTTCCGGTGTTTTTAAATTTTAAGATGCAATTTTTTGAAATAGCGTTATATTGAAAAACAGACCGAGCTTTATCATATGTGGGGCGTTTTTTCAAACAATTTGCGCAGAGAGTCTTTTCATTTGTTGGTAAAAGCGGTAATTTCTTTCCACAACGATAACAAAGTGTTCCTTGCATAAAAGTTATTTTAGAAAAACACTCATTGCAAAAAATTTTTTCTTTATCAATGGATTTATCGCAACATATGCAAATATGAGGGAAGGCAAAATCAAAGATATTTTTGCTGCTTTCTATGATAAAATAAAGAATTTTTCTTGTAATCTTCATAACCCTATACTATCATTTTTAAAACAGAAAGGCAAGATATATGGAAAATAAAATATTTTTATATCCGAATGGAAAACGCATTGTTTATACCCTTTATAACAAGAACGCAGATATTGTTTTGCTTTATTTGCATGGGTTAATGTCTTCAAGAACCAGTGATAAAGGAAAGGCAATATTATCTTATGCAAAGAAAAACCATCTCGGATTTTTATCATTAGATTATACGGCACATGGGGAATCTGATGGAGAGAAAACAGAATTTAGAGTGGGAACTTGTTTAGAAGATATTTTATCAATTTTTGATTTAGAATTAAAAGAAAAACAAGTTATTGTTATTGGCAGTTCCTTAGGTGGATGGCTTTCATTATTATTGGCTGAAAAAAGAAAAAAACAAGTAAAGGGTTTGATAACGCTAGCAGTTGCTGCTGATTTTACGAAACTTGTTTGGGAATATATGTTTAATGATCATGTGAGAGATCTTTTAAAAGCAGGTGAAGTTTTTGGGCCTTCTGAAGAAACAAAGGGGCATTGTTTTACCTATCCAATGTTTGAAGAAGCGGAACAATATTGTTTATTGCATCGAAAAATTGAATATATGGGACCTTGTTTGTTGGTGCATGGAGATAAGGATGAAACAATTCCCTATAAAAATTCATTTAAAGTTAAAGAAGCGTTGGCATCATCTAAAGTTTGTGTTCAAATTATTAAGGGAGAAACCCATTTATTAAAAGGATATAATTTATCATTGGCTTTGGATTTTATAAGAACGCAAATATAGGAGCAAATATTATGATGCAAAAAACGATTATGAAAAGAGCAGGGATTTTGTTTTTTTTATTGTGTCTTGTTTTTTTAATTTCAGGCTTAAGTGGATCCTTTATCACTTTTGATCGTTTAAATTGGTATAAAACATTACCACTTTCTTCTTTAACTCCACCAGATGCTTGGTTTGGAATTGTGTGGACTATTTTATATTTCTTAATGGCTGTTTCTGCCTTTTTAGTTTGGAATAAGGCATCTCCTAGATATTTTGTTTTGCAGTTGGTAACAAATGGGTTATGGCCATTTTTGTTTTTTTATATGCATTCGCCAATAGCTGGTCTTATTGATATTTTATTGATGATTGTTTTTGTTTTCCTTTGTATGAAAACATTTTATAAGGCTTCAAAACCCGCGGCCTATCTTTTAGTTCCACTTTTTATATGGATTTTATTCGCATTCTATTTAAATGCTCATATTGTTTATTATCAACTATTGGCATAAATATTTTGTAGTAAAGAAATTTCTTGTTTATATCCATCTAATTCATTTGGGGTTTCCAAAACAAATAATTTCTCTTTAAGTGCTGGATGAGTGATAATACGGGAAATGGCTTCAAGGCCAATTTCCCCTTCGCCAATTTTTTCATGACGATCTTTATGAGAGTTAAAAGGCATTTTTGAATCATTTAAATGAATGGCATGCAATTTTTCAAGGCCAATAATCCTATCAAAATCAGTTAAAACACCATCTAAATTATTCTTAATGTCGTATCCAGCGCTATAAATATGACAGGTATCCATACAAACGCCAATTTTTTCTACGTATTTAACTTCATCCATAATGGATTTTAATTCTTCAAATGTTGATCCAATTTCGCTTCCAGATCCAGACATGGTTTCTAAAAGAACGGTTGTTTTTGTTTCTTTTGTTAAAATATTATTTAACAAATCAATAATCAGTTGGGTGCCAACAACTTTTCCTGCACCAACATGAGATCCAGGATGAAAATTATAAAGAGCTTCATCTAAAAGGTCTAATCTCATTAAATCATCTTTCATTACCAGATGGGCAAAATCTCTGATTTTATCGTTTTGAGAAGCGGGATTTAATGTATAAGGCGCATGCGCTAAAATTTGATTAAATTTTAAAGATTTTGATTTTTCTTTAAATAAAGAGATATCTTCATAATCAATTTCTTTTGCTTTTCCGCCTCTTGGATTTCTGGTAAAAAATTGAAAGGTGTTTGCATTTAAGAATTCAGCTTCCTTGAGCATATGTGAATATCCTTTTGATGCAGAGAGATGGCAGCCAATTTTAAGCATATTTAATCCTTTCAGTTTTTTTGAGGCCATAATTTTTTTTGAATACATTGTTTTTTAACAATGTTATTTTCATTTTTTTGAAGTTCTTCAATGCGGTAAGTTCTTAAACATTCCCATTCATTAGGAGGAAATTTTTTATCCCATTTTAAAAATAACGCTTTTTGTTCAG
>JAZOOQ010000066.1:0-7951 GCA_045655105.1 Alphaproteobacteria bacterium
CGATAAAGATCAATTTTTATATGGTTTTTTAAACTTGGCAACTTGGCCACTTTCCATCACTTGGGGTATCCCTCAATCGGGAATTGACGCGATTACAATTAATGAAAAAGAATTCGTTCATTTTTATATGTATAACCCAAATGGAAAGCGCGCCTTGGCTCAACGGGGCCTTTATTTGGGAACAGATGGCATTCTTTCCAAAACAAATTATGGCGGTTATAATGCTTATGGTTATCAACAACCTTCTTATGCAGGATATTCTTATTCGGAACCAGCTCCTCGCTCTTATGCGCCATATTACCAACCTTATTATTAGGAAATATAATCTAATCAAGGGGCTTTTCGCCCCTTTTTTTATAGACGATTGATAGCTTATAAATCACTCTCTTTTTATCTTTTGCCTCCACCCCTGATTTCTTTATTCACTCCACCACTCCACACACCCAACCTCGCGTTACCCTCACCACGCCACAGCACCCCCACCAACTCCCAACTCCACAGCACCTCCACCCAGACCCCTTCCTTTCCTCTCTAAATCCTTCCTCTCTAAAATCCTTCCACTCTCTCTCAACAGTTTTAATTTGATAAATTGATATATTCTTCGCGTTTAAGTAAAACTTTAAGTATCTTTAATAACATATTGATATATTTAATCTTAAAGTTTTAATAAAATTATTACTCTTCCACTTTCTTATATCCTCTTTTTTTTAAGATACCTACATCCCCAGTGGCGACTATTCGATCTTTATCATCCTCCAATCCCCTTTCTCGAAGCACCTACACGCCTCTATGCCACCTTTTTTACTTGCCTTTTCCCCATGTAATAAATCTGTTCAAACACCTCCCCCTATGCGCCACATTACCTCCATTTGCTTTCTTAAAGAGAGAAAATCTCTCCTCCTTTTAAATACCTAAAATCAAGCTTCTTTCTTTTATATAATAAAATTGGTTTACAAGACGCCTACCTTGTGTTACACTAAAAAGAAGAAACAAACAAAAAGGGGAGATAAAAAATGGTCGATTGGAATAAAATTGCTCAAGCTTTAAGAAGAATACCCTCGGTTGGAATGCCGGGCATGCATTTAAGCCAACCAAGTTCATCTTATTCAACCTCAACGCCCTCTTCTTCCGCACCAACAAGTGCTCCACAAGAAACACCACCACCCATCAAGGCCGAAGTACCAACCCCTGCTCCAATATCCGAGCCTGAACCAATGCTTACAGAAGAAGAAATTGGCTCTTCTCCTTTGTTTTTCATCCCGAGAGATACACCATTAACCGATCAAGAACAACAAGCAGGCACAGTTGCTTTGCGCCATCGTTTAGCCAATGTGACCAGCAGTTTTGAAGCCCCTATTAATCCTCAAACACAAATGCCTGATAGACGAACGCCAACAGCTGACGAGTTACGCCAAGGGGAAGATGTTCCTCTTTTAATGCCAGCCACAAGGTTTTATTGGTGCAGAGGAGATCGGCGCGCAGGGCTCACGGTTGGATATGGAACATTTTTCACCAAAAATCAAAGATTATCAACGGAAGATCAATCGCTTTTACCTTCTCTTCAAATTTTAAATGAAAACACGCGCCAACAAATCAGAGGGAATCAACCAAAAGCAAACGTTATTCATGCGCTGTTCCCTCATATCAGAAATAATGCCCAATTAAGAACACAACCCTATACTGTTCCCGTTGCCTCGGCTGATGCCATGCTTCGCCAACGTTTTATTGCAAAAACAACGGATTTAAATCGTTTACTAAGCGCCAGAGGGCAAAGAGCGGTTGCACCTAGAGATGTTTTAGTTGATTGGGTGGCTTCTGATCTTTATTATCAAGGGGCTTTATCAAGTAAAACGGGGATCCCAGACTTTGCTGAAAACACAATTAATAAAAACAAACTTTCAAGATCTCCACAACCAACCAATTTGCGTTTAACCGCTAGACGAACCTGCTCTGATTTACAAAGAATTGTAAATGCCAATCCGTTCACTCCGCAAATGGATGAACTTCAACGCCAACAACATGCGCAAGCTCTTGCTGAATATTGCACCGCATATGCCGCTCATCAAATGACAAAGGCTAACCCCCAATATTATTATACGCGCAACCATGTTCAAGCCCATATTCAAGATATCAGCTCATTAGCCATCATGGATATTGCAAGAAATTATTATGGAAGAAATTTAACAAGAGAAGAAATCCACCGGTGCGCTTCAAATGCGGGGGAAATTTCAGGACGCATTTTTGCCTCTAACAATCCGCAACTTTATGCCCTTCGCCTTTCTGTCAGCAAAGAAGATGATATTCAAAACCCTGCGGGTCATTATCATGCAACACCCGAGCTTTTAGCAAAAGCACAAATGTCGCCCATACCAAACCCTCAAGCAAATAACAATCAAAATCAACCGAACCTATCGGCAAGATTGCAACAAAGTGGGCAAAATATTTCTACTCGTTCTACACAAACTCAATCACATCCATCAAATGAGAGAGTTTAAAAATTTTCTTGATTTTTAGTCAAAAGCAAGATACCTTAAAAAATATAATTCATGTGGAGGCAAAAAAAATGACACAACCCTTTATCAGTGTAATTGTTCCAATTTATAATGTTGAAACATATTTAAAAGGCTGTTTAGATAGCTTAATTAATCAAAGTGAACCAAATTTTGAAGCCATTTTAGTTGATGATGGCTCAACCGATCAAAGCGGGAAAATTGCGGATGAATATGCAAAAAAAGATGCGCGTTTTAAAGTGATTCATCAAGAAAACAAAGGCCTTTCTGGCGCAAGAAATGCCGCTCTTAAGGTGGCAACGGGAACTTATGTTGCCTTTTTAGATTCCGATGATTATATTCATCCAGACTTTTTAAAAATCATGGGGACAACAGCCAAAAATGAAAGAGCTGATATGGTTGTTTGCCAATTAAAGCATACCAACAAGTTTTACCATTATGCTTTTGATAAAATTAAACTTTCTGATTTAAAAATTCAAAGATTTTATAAACCATTAGATGCCTTTTTAAAAAATAAAGAACTCGCAAGTAATGTATGCGTTAAATTACATCGAAGAGAAGCCATTAAAAATTTAACATTTAGAGAAGGTATTTATTTTGAAGATGTGTTGTTCACAACGATTGAAATGACTAAAATTAAAAATATTGCTTATATCAACGCTCCTCTTTATTATTATTATGCTAATCCACAATCCATTATGCGTTCCTCATTTAATGAGAAAAAAGTGGATAGCTACGTCACCATTATTTTTGAATTATATCAATATTTTAAAGAAAATATGCCTGAATATTTGAAAAAAATTCAAACTCAAATCATTAATAAACGCATTAAAATGTGTATGAACCAAGCGATCAGAAAACAACGCTCCATCTATCAATCACAAATGTTGTTTGTTAAAATGGCTGAAGAATTCAAAGTTCTTTATAGGGCTGGCATTATTTCATTTGATGGTCTTAAAATCCACCAAAAAATGGCGTTAGCTCTTTTAATTCATAATAACCCTAGAGCTGCTTGGGTCATTATGAAATATCTTTAAAAATTAACTAAAAAAACAAGCTGGCTTTAATGCCAGCTTTTTTTTAATTTCTTGGTTTGCAACCACAATAAGTTTGGTGATAAAGATTTTTTTCTTTTGCCAATTTTGCCCGTTTATCTTCCCCACCCTCTTTGCGCCAATTTGTGGCATCATAAGGGATTTTTTCTTCATCAGCAATTTGAAGGGCAATAGTTGTCACTTGATCAAAATTTTTATATCTTGAAACCCCTAAAACCGAGGTAAACGCTGTAAACCCCTGTTCAATGGCAAATAAAGCCGCCCGCCTTAACCTTAAAGCAAAGCATTTATCGCATCTTTTGCCTTTTTCAGGTTCATTTTCAAGGCCAAGGGTAACTTGCTTCCATTTTTCTGGTTCATACTCAAGCTCAAAAAATTCAACCCCTTCTTCGATGCATAACCTTTTGTTTTCATTTAATCTTTTTTCATATTCTTCCAAAGGCTGAATGTTGGGGTTATAAAAAAGAACAGCAAAATTCCTTCCTTCTTGTTTAAAACGATTAATCACCCCAATACTACAAGGGGCGCAACAAGAAAGAAGCAAAATTTTTTCGTTTTTTATTTTATTTTCAATAAATTGCATAGGCTTATATTAGCAAAACAGCCCCAAAAAATCAAGTTTTTTTTAAATTTAGCTTAAAAAAACATATTGACAGATATTTTTTTTGGGTTTAGAATAGAATGTGATGATATCAATCAACTATATAGTATTCAGGGAGTACATCATGATGACTAAATTATTTTCAAATCGTTGCTTTAAAGTGTTTATGTATGTTGCACTTTTTGCAATTTCATTCGTAGCTGTTGATGCTTTTGCTGATGGCGAAGTATTCACAAAAATTTCAGATAAAATGATTTCAACATTTAAATCTGTTCGTTCAATCATCTTCATCGTTGGTGGTTTCGGTTTAGTTGGCCTTGGATTTGCCGCTATTTTCGGAAAAATCAAATGGACATGGCTTGCCGCTTTGGCAGCTGGTTTAGCAATTGTTGCCTTAGCTGGCGCTGTTGTTGACTATGTCACACAACAAGGTGGTTCACAAGGTGAATACACATATGATACAGGTGAAGGTTTAACCGATACTTGGGCTGACTAATCGTTTAAAAGCGATTAAAAAAATAAAAAAAGTCTTAATGTCTGCAGCATTAAGGCTTTTCTTATTTAAGTTCTCTTTATTTTTTAAAGGATAAATCATGTTTAACATTTCTAATAAAAGTTTTTTATTTTTCATGTTTTTTCTTGGCTTTTCTTTTTTGAGCCTTCCTTCATTTGCCGACCTTATTATAGAACCAGAACCTTATTGTGCTCTTTATAAACCAAAACTAACAGCAAATGTTATATCAGTTCAATCAATCATCTTTAACATTGGTGGTTTCGTGTTGCTTGGTCTTGGCATTGCCTCTCTTTTAAAAAAAATCAAATGGAGATGGTTTATAGCCCTCGCAATCTGTTTGGCATTGGAAATTGTTATACGGCTATTAGATTTTACATCACCTCAACGATCATTATTCATCATTACCATTGGTGGTGGTTTCGGGTTGCTTGGTCTTGGCATTGCCGCTCTTTTAAAAAAAATCAAATGGAAATGGTTTATAGCTCCCGCCACCTATTTGGCAATTGTTCTACTGTTTATGGAGATATTAGCTTTTAGATCAGAGTACCTGCATAATCAACTGATATTAGATTTTTCAGATCGACTGCTATTAGATTCTAGATTATCATTAATCTTCTTCGTTGGTGGTTGTTTCGGGTTACTTGGTCTTAGCATTGCAGCTCTTTTAAACAAAATCAAATGGAGATGGTTTATAGCTTTCGCCACCTATTTGGCAATTGTTATACTACTGCTATCAGATTTTATATTAGATCTATCGCTACGATCATTCATCTTCATCATTGGTATTTTCGGGTTACCTGGTCTTGGCATTGCAGCTCTTTTAAAAAAAATCAAATGGAAATGGTTTATAGCTCTCGCCACCTGTTTGACAATTGTTATACTACTGCTATTAAATTTTACATCATATCAACGATCATTATTCATCTTTAACATTGCTGGTTTCGGGTTGCTTGGTCTTGGCATTGCCGCTCTTTTAAAAAAAATCAAATGGAGATGGTTTATAGATTTCGCCACCTATTTGGCAATTGTTATACTACTGCTATCAGATTTTATATCAGTTCGATCATTCATCTTCATCGTTGGTGGTTTCGGTTTAGTTGGCCTTGGATTTGCCGCTATTTTCGGAAAAATCAAATGGACATGGCTTACCGCTTTGGAAGCTGGTTTAGCAATTGTTATTTTGACTGTTGTTGGTTATAACAATGCCATACAACAAGCTAGCGATACTGGCCAATACGAGTATACACCAGAGGATGGTATAGACGACTCTTGGGAATAATCGCCTTCACGTCAACCAAAAATAAAAAAAGTCTTAATGTCTTAAAGCATTAAGGCTTTTCTTTTTATGCTTTATAAAGCCCTTTAAAAAAAATTAAAGATTGACAAAGACGCATTCTTCAGGCAAGATAAAGAAAAGATTATATAATTATAGGGGAATTTTTATGAAAAAACTCATTGATTGTTATTTAAAAGTTTATAATGGTTGGATGTCTATGCCAGAAAAAATCCGTTTTTTAATGATTGGTGGCTATAATACCGCGGTGTCATATATCATTTATGTTTTATTGGTTTTTTGTGGTTTAGGAGCACAAACCGCCTTATTGCTCAGCTTTTTCATTTCATCCATTAACAGTTATTTTTCTCAAAAATTCTTTGTTTTTGCTACAAAGGGTAACTATTTAAAAGAATATTCCAAATGCCTTTCCACATGGATTGGAAGCTATATTTTAAATGCCGTTTTATTGTTTATTTTAATGAAAGTGGGATTAAACGCCTATCTCGCCGAATTCTTAGCCCTTGTTATTTTAACGGTTTATAGCTATGTGGCACTCAAATATTTTGCTTTTAAAGAAAAAAAATAAAAACACTAAATAATAATTCAAAAAGAGGCCCCTCGCCTCTTTTTTTTATTTCTTATTGATGTTTAAGATATGCTTCAAAACCTTGGGCAAATATCTCATTCTTGGCATAATCTTTAGCAGAGTTCTCTGTTTGAAAGGCTTGATCATAAACAATGCCAGCCACTTTGTTTTTAACAACATATCTGCCTTTATCCAAAGCAACGCTGTATCGGTTAATGAACTCCTCATTTTTCCATTCATCCACCTTTTTAAGCATCATAGCGCTTTTTTTTAGAACCAAATTTTTTCAACCCTTCTTTAAACCAGTGCGCCGTTTCGTGCATAAATGTTGAGGCATCTGCTTTTTCAAACAAATAAATAATATCTTTATAGTATGCTCCTTTGGTGCTGTTTGATACGTTTTGATAACTCTTGACCCCGCTATCTGATTGTGATATAATAGAGTTATCCGATGGGATGAACGCTTGGGCAATCGAAGCCCTATGTTGTCTGATTCTCATCGGTTTTTTCTTATCATAAAGCAATCTTCCAGCCTTAATTTCCCTATTTACAAATCCAGAATCCTTGTTATAAGCACTTTTGATTATATTTGTAACCTTAAGACCCGTTCTAACTGGTTTAACAACAGCGACAAATGGTTCATTATCTTTTGTTAATACACCAACATAAGCTTCATTATCTGTTCTAGATTCAAATATATATTCAGGATTTAACTGTTCAGGTAATCTTTTTAAATCATCAGATGTTAAATTGTGTTCCCTCATAACTCTTGACCCTGCTATCTGGTTGTGATATAATGGGAGTATAGGAACCTCCTGACAGCAAAGTGTCATTTGACGCGGCGGGGAGGTTTCTTTTTACTCTAACATGATATAAATCACACAAATTCTTATTTTTTATAAATTTAGGCAATTCAAGCGTTTTATTTCCTCCCATAAGCTCAAACACAACCCAACGCCCCTTCCTTTCTCTCTCTAAATCTTTCTCTCTCTTCCTTCGCGTTTAAATTCGTTTTTTAAGCAAAAACATCTTGCAAATCAAAAAGGGATATGATATTTTCAATCTCGGATAGACCAAAGACAGGGTTTATCTGGGTCTTCAAAAGCCCATATTATCACCAGTTACGTGATGTAGCTGAATATAACTGGCTTCCGGCCATGGACGGATGTCGGTGAATAAGGTTCTGCCAAATAAGCCGAGCCGTTTGTGATAATACGGTTTTTGAACATCCGCCCACCTCACTTTTAAAGGTGGGTTTTGTTATGGTATAAAATTTTTAAGGGGGAGCGGATGAAAAAAATCTTATTATTATCAATGTGTTTGTTATCTGGTTGCGCTAGTTTAAGCTATGTTGAAGAAACGGCCTTAAAAAGCTTGAGCGCCGAAGGAATTACGCCAGACAAACCTGC
>JAZOOQ010000067.1:0-11418 GCA_045655105.1 Alphaproteobacteria bacterium
GCGCTTCTTCACCTCCAGATTGACCGAACTCAGCTTCTTTTTCCATTGCCATTTGAGAGATTACCCTCGTTAACTCATTAAAATGACCTGCGGCTATGGATTGAGAAGATGGTTGTTCAGATTTTCCAACAGCTTTTAATGCTTTTTTGGCTTTTTCAACTTGAGCTTTATCCTCTGATTGAAGTGCCTCAAGCATTTCTGACTGCATTTTTGAGAATGCTTCATTTGAGCTTTCCCCTTCCATTAAGGCGGTAGCTACTTTTGCCTCTGTTTCCCCTCCAAAAGTTAAAACTAATTCGCCAGTTGATTTTTTGCCGATTTCATATGAGCCATTTTCAAGATCTTTGATATTGAAGAAAAGATTTTCTTCTAACGAAATATCATTATCTTGATCAAAGAGTTGGTAAATCCCCATTTCAACATCTGTAGCTAAATTCAATGCAAGCTGAGAGGTTGAAGTTCCAGTTATCAGTCCATTGACTTTACCATGCTCTTTTAAAGAATTTAAGGCTATTTTTAAAGTTGCCCCATCTTGAAGAGTCATTGAATCAACATTCATTTCTCTTGTTCCAATATCAAGAACTCCCTCTTTTGCAACTGTTACTTCAGTAAAGGAAACAGGTGTTGTTCCTTTTGAAAGAGTCATATCTTTTGCAACAATGGTTCCCAAAACTTTTAACCCATCTACCACATCAAGTTCAGCATTATCAATGGTTAAAGTGTTTCCTTCCATACCAGACAAGTTTTCTTTTAAAATAAACTTTGCTTTTTGATCATTTTCAAGTGCATCAATGGTAAACAATTTATCCGTTGCTTGATATGAAACAAGTTCATCATCAGATGTATCTTCCGTTCCTTTATCATCCACATATTCAACAAGCCTATCCCCAACAAGAGCAATTTCTTTTTCTTGTTCGGCTTTAGTGTATGTCCCCAATGTGAGATTAAGTCCCGTTCCATTAAAGGTAACGCCTTTGATTTCGGTTGGCGTATCCGCCGATGTTCCAAGGTGCGTGAGCGTTCCTGTTTCTCCTAAAGTGGCTTTATAGGTTATCTCTGCACCATGGGTTTTAAGTTCGCCACCATTAATGGTGTTCACTGCTTTTTCATGAGAAAAGAATCTTTCAGAATTTGCAATCGTTGTTCCAGCCGTTTGAGTAAAAGCCCCCTCATATTCATGGTTTTCTGAATTGTCACCTAAAACTAAAAGACCTGCACCGAATTTGTTAATTCCGCCAGTTGTTACCCCGGCAATACCACCTTCAATTGTTCCTACTTCATCATTTTTACTAACAACATTCATATGTCCAGAACCTGATAAATAGATATCTTTACCTAAATTAGCTACGTTTCCTGCAAAAGAAAAATCTGAGTTAAAAGTAAGAGTTCTTGAAGTTGCAATGGCCCCACCTGCTGAAAATGTATATTTTGAAATAGCTTTATTCCCATAAAAATAACTTTTAGCAAATGATGCATATATATCACTCAAACCGCCACCCATGCTAGATATACCAGTATCTGTACTTTCGGAATAAATTAAATTTCCAATAACATACAAGTCATTATTAAAAAATACAACTCCTCCATTTGTTGCCCCTCCAGATCCATTTTTTCCTGCTAATCCTTTATTATTAATTAAGTAGGTTTTTCCATTGAATTCGTTTATTCCTGCACCCCAAAATGTAGCCCCTGCACCATATGAGTTTCCTTTAGATATTGCTGTATTATTTAAAAAATAAACATCATCATAAAAATAAAGATTACTGTTCTGATTTGTAAGTAAAGCCCCACAAATTTGACCACCTTCGTTTTTATTATATATATTGATGAAATAAACTTTTCCTTTGAAAATAGCATTTGCTGCTTCTCCACCATAAAAATTTGAAAAAGCTGTACCTGCAATTGTTGTCGAGCCTTTATTAACTGCCGTAATATTTTCAAATGTTAAATCTTTTTCAAAAATTATTTTACCACCATTTCGAAAAGCCCCCCTAATAGTACCATCATTTAATGCCATTGTCATATTTTTAACAAATACGTTATTTCTAAAAGTTAATTCTGCTGTATTTTCATTTGAAATTAATCCACCCCAAATACTTCCATTTGTTTCTAAAGTATTTTTACTATCATAAATATTAATTTCATCAATAAAAGTTACAGAACCATAATTTCTCAAAAAATTACCATAGGTATTAAAAGTATCTTTTTGGATTTGAGTATCTTCTAAACCAGAGACTATTAAATTTTGAGATGATGAAATTTGAACTTGAGTTGTTGGGTCTAATAAAGCTTGTAACAATTCTTCATTTGTTGCAGGATCAGTCACTGTTTCCGCCATAACAGGCAAAGCAAAAGAAAAAGCCATTAAATTCACAAGGAGGCATTTTTTGAGAATGTTTAAGTAACGTTTTTTAAGCTCTTTAATAGTGGTGCGTGAAGAATGAAACATGGCGTGCCTCCAAAAAAATAAACGAATTTAATTTACATATCAAAATCCTTTTGTTAACTGTTTAAGACGAAAAGTCGGAAATTTAACGGTTGTTAGATTTGCCAGTTTTTTGGCATGAAATTTTGCCTTGAAATAGAGCGTTTTTGTTTCAATTTTAAGATGTTTTTTTAAGACGAAAACATAAAAAAAGCGTTTTTTATCATTTTTTATGCAATTTTTTAATAAAAAATAATTATTTAAAATCAATTAATTATAAGAAAAGAACTAAAAAAGAGAAATTTTTTTTGAAAATTTTTGGCCCCGAAAATCCAAACCCATGGTATAATGAAAGTATAGGGAGATGAATATACGGAATAAAAAATGACCCTTAAATTTCCGACTTTAAAATTTAAAATAACCAATTGAAAAACTTGTTTATTTTTAAGACTAAAAAAAAGGGTAACACATTTATTGTGTTACCCTATAAAAACATTAAAAATCAATCCAAAGCAAAATAAAATTTATCCCATTCTGGAATTCCCATTTCTATTTTGATCAGAATTACCTGTTTGGGCAACAGAAGATCCAGCCGTTCTTAAAATATCATTCAAAGAACAGTGTGCCCCACTTGCCGCCCTTTGGATTAATTGAATAATTCCAGGAAGTTTGGATAAATCTGTATTTTGCGCGGGTGTAGCCGTATTAACTGGCACCCGATTTCTGCCATATCTTGCCCGTCTCGCCGCTGTTTCTGAATATTTTTGGCGTTTATCTGTTGCTGGATTATAAGATCTTGCCGCTTTTAACGCCAACGCTTCGCCCCCAAGAACTCTTCCGTTTTCTTGTTTTGAAATGGCCATTGTCATCGCCGCTCTAAACTCAGGATCTGAAAAATCAAGCCTTGTATTAAAATCGATATCATATCCTTTGCTTCTTAAATGAGCTAACACATTTCGAGCATATAATGACGGATTATTATTTCCATCTCCACTTGGCGCATAAATGGCAAACATTTCTCTCAATGTCATACAATCATATCTTCGATATAAAAGCGAATTTAAAGCAAGATATCCCTCTTCTAACGTTGCATATTTTGCATATCCTCTGCCAGATCTTATACATCCAGGATTATTATTTCTTACACCTACTCCCATTTTTTCCTCCTTAAATAAATAATGCTACTTATGATGCTATTTATATAGTATACCACAACTTTTAAATTTTGACAAATAAAATTATCTTCCATTTTGTTGTTGATGAGCAATCATAGCATCAAAGGCACTATTTGCATCATCCTGATATGCCCCAGCTTCTTCTCGTGTCACCCTATGATTATTATCTTTATCTAACCCAGCAAGTGCCATACGAAACTCTGATCTGGAAACCTGTCCATCGTTATCCATATCAAGCTCATTAAAGCGCTCTCCAATAACTTGAGCAGACGAATTTCCCAAAGTGCGTAATAAATTAAGCTTCCCATATCTTTCCGTATATTCATTTTCATCAATAGAATCTTGATGATACAAAGCAAGATGGATATTTCCACCTATAAGCGTACCCATACCTCTCCTCTCTTTTTCTTCTACCACAACTTCTTGATTCATATTCAACAATTCTTGTCCCGTTTCCAACTCCAACCGATCGACTCTCCCATCTTTATTTTGATCCAAAACCTTGGTTGCAGCTTGAATAGCGGCCTCATCTTCTAGATGAAACAATTCTGCAATATCTTCTTTATTCAGGTAAGTACTTGACAAACCACCTGCAATACCTGTTACAGTTTCTCCTTCTGAAACAACCCTTTTCACATCATCACCAAAAGGAATAATTGCTGAAAAAAGACCAATAATTGCATCACCAAACCAACTAAAAGCCTTTGAAACTTTTTCAAAAAAATATAAACGTGGTGATTCAACTGTTGCCCTAAGTTCATCACCATTTACGATAGATATAATCGCCTCCCAATCTGAATTATACAAATCCCCCATCTGTCCCGCTCTACGTACATTTTCAGCCATATTTTTAGTCGCACCATATCCTGGGACTGCGAACTCGGCGATTTTGGAACCAGCGTTGACACCAAGCTTACTAAGTTCAACAGGATCTCCGTTTTTTGCTTTTTGCCAATCAACATTAAATTTTAGTTCTGCTTCTTTTTGAAGATCTTGAATAGATTCTAACTCTGACGCTTCATCTTCATAATATGCAAAATGGTTATTATTTGTCATAATTTATCCCCATACTATTTTATCCCCATGTTATTTAGTATAGCATAAAAAAAAACAAAACAAATAAAAAATCAAGTTATCAAAAAAAATATTCTCTTATAACGCCCGATTTTCGCTTTTTTTAAAAATTTTTTCATTTTTTTTAACTTTTTTTCATTTTGTCTATTTTCTTTCAAGTTTTTTTGGTGTATAGTCAAAAAAACAAAACAAATAACAAAAGGAGTTTTTTATGGAAGAAATTATTTTCCCCAACCAAATCAGAATGTTTCGCCGTGTTCGCGGAAAAACAATGAAAAGTTTAGCTGATGCTTTGGGTTTAAGTTTATCAGCCATTTCAAAAATTGAAAAAGGATATAGACGCGTTGATGAAGTTCAACTTAAAAAAATATCTGCTTTTTTAAATTGCCCAAGTGACTCTCTTTTTGTGAGCGAACGTTCTTCTCAACCAGAAGTTATTAAAGCTTGGAAACGCGAACAAGAACGCAGACAAAAAATCAACTCTGGTTCTGGATTAAAAACTCTTGGTGCAGGATTAAGATATTTGCGCGGAGAAAAAGGTTTAACATTATATAATGTTGCCAAAGGTGCTAAAATGACTCTTTCTGTTTATCACCGTATTGAAATGGGACAACGTGAAGTTGATGAAAAAACTTTTAAAGATATTGCTCATGCGCTTGGTTATTCTGAAACAGATTTACAACTTAAAATTTATGAACTTGATATGTCTGGAGCATTAGATGAACTTAAAGCTCTTGATGGCAAATCTGGTGTTTTCACTTCTAAAGGTGGATATAATGATTTACCAGTCAGCCGTTTTATGATTAGAACAGCTGATTCCCAAGAATTTTCTGTTCCAATTTATGGTTTCCCTGCCGAAGGAGATCAAGTTTTAGTTAACAAAAAACAATCCGTTGGCTCTGTTCTTTGTCCTTCAACTCTTTCAAATGAAGAAGATTTATACGCTATTCGATTGAAAAATCAAGTATTGGGCCCAGCTGTTCCAACAGATGCTGTTTTAGTTGTTTCCCCTAAAACAAAACCAAACAAAGGCGATATTGCTGTTTTACCAATTGAAAATGATAAAGTTAAAATTGGTGTTTTAAAAACAAATGGCAGTGATCAAGCAACACTTTTTTCCCCTATAACAGAGCAAAACAATGTGTTAACAACAGGAGAAATTGAATCAATGCATCGAGTTGTGATGATTATGATGAGCTAAAGGGGACAAATAATAAATCGCAAAAATAAGGAGAAATCATTATGACAGATAATCAAACGGATGCATATCCAATGCCAACGGAAGATGAAAACAATGTTTTACCATCTTCCGGCTTGGCTGATTCAGAATTACCACCTTTTCAAGATATCACTGAAGATGACATTTTTGCACATAACATTGATGATGCGTTGTTGCAAGAAATAAAAAAAGGAGAGTTGGATTACGACGAGGAAAATTTACCCGAACGGGAATATATTCCTATGCCGACAATTTTTGAACCAATTCCTGAAGAAGCCCAAAAAGAAATTCTTTCTAAGTTTGCCCTAAAGAAGAGAGAAAAAGAAAGCTCGGTTACAAAAACTGCTCAACGCTTGGTCAATCAATTCAGAGCATTATCTGCCTTTAGAGATGATTATGTTGCCGAATATAATGAAGAATTATTAAACGCGTCTGAAGAAATTATTTCTTATTTGCCAACAATTATTGGTGGCCCAGCGGTTCGCGAATATTTAGATTATTTGCTTGCTCACAAACAACAAGGCAAAGTTTTTGATCAAGATAACATTGATTTCAGTATTACAAAAAAACAAGGATACTTACCCTCCCCTGATGAAGATGAAGTTACTTATACTACACCGCAAGGAGTTGTTAATTCAAATATATCTATTGATCAAACTCCTCTCATTCAGCAAACAAAAATTTTATCAGATACCTTAACTTCACTTAAAAACAGCTTATCTGAACAATCACAAGAATTAAAATCAGCTATTGCTCTGATGGGTGAAGCTATTAATCGACCTGTTCAAGTATCATCTGAGGGCGGTATTCCTGTTCAAGCACTGCAAAACGCTGAACAAACAACTCAATCTATTCAATTGCAACGAGAAATGCTTGAAACTGCATTTGAAAAAATGGTATCTATGCAATCAGAGCTTTTTCAAAAAACCATAGAAGAACTTTCAAAAACAGTTCAAACAATGCAAGAGCAACTTCGTCCAACTGGTGTTGTTCGACAAGCTCTTAGCTCTTTAAAAGCTGCACAACAAACAACAAAAGAAGAAAACACTGAAGAAAATCAAAATTCTTCTAAAGAAAAGAAACAATCAAAGCGGTCTAATAAAAAAGATTCTTTGAATCAACCTTCATTAGAAGAAACACAAAAACAACAAACTGAAGAGAGTCCTCTTTCAGCGGTTTTACCCGAACAAAGTATTTCTCAAGAACCAGAGGTAATAATTGAAGAACCAATTCAAAATGAAAAGACTACAAACATTCAAAAAGAACTTGTCAAAGAAGAAATAAATCCTTTTGAACCTGTTGAACACTCTTTCAAACAAGAAAAAACCTTTTCTTTGTTAGATGAACTTGGTATCAGCGATGAAGATCTCTATACAAACACTAAAAAAAATAAAGGATATTCATTATTAGATGAACTAGAAGATGATGAAATGGAAATTCTTTCTGAATTCGACATTTCAAAACAAGATTAAGGGGATTTTTGGGGACAAAAGAAAATGGCAAATACAACAAATTTATTGGAAGCACTTTCTTCATACCAAGGGGATCAACAATCTTTAACTCATTTTGTTGAGATAGCTAAACAAGAATTGGGTGAAAATTGGACAACAAGTATTTATCAAACTTTACCCAATTTACCAAGCAGTTTAAAAGAAAAATTAGATCATGCATTTCAATATCATGGCGCATCTCTTTCATGGGCTGAAATTCAATCTTATCTTTCAAGCAATTCTCCGCTTGATATTGATGCTGTTTCTAGTAGAATTGAAACGCTTGCACATTGGCTTAACTTCTTTGGAGAACCTGGGAAAACAGCCATTCAGCAACTTAAAGATAAACTTGATCAAGAAAAAGGAAAGCAATTGTTGTTACAAACAGAAAGTCAAGAGCCGCCTATTCTTGAAGAAGACCCTATCCAATCAAATTCTTTCATTGAATCAGATCCTATTGTTTCAATCGAAGAAGAAATAGCAACAATACCCGTTGATGAACCATCTATTCCCCAAACAAAGGATGGGTTAATGGTTCAAAACGAGGAAACTATTGTTTTAAATGATCAAGATACCGATGATTCTAAAATTCTTCAAAACATTGAAGAAACTGATACTTCTGAGTATAATGAAACTCAATATTCTTCAGATGAATATGATGAAACCAATAACTATTCCGAAGAATATGCTGGTGAAAATTATGACTATCAAGAAGATTATTCTGAAGAAACTGACGGCTATGCTCAAGATGATTATTTGGATGAAACATACCAACAACCAGTTTCAGCAGATGAAAACTTTAATGGCGATCCAGCTTTATATGATGAAACTCAATATTCTTCAGATGAATATGATGAAACCAATAACTATTCCGAAGAATATATGGATGAAAATTATGACTATCAAGAAGATTATTCTGAAGAATATAACTCTGATGAAGAAACAAATCCACTTCAAGATATTGAACCATCCAATTGGAGAATCCCTGTTTATCAACAACAACCAGCTGAAACAAATGAAGAATTTATGGCCAAAAAAGTTTTTCACCAGCTTGATTTTTTAACAGCTGTGAGATGTTGGATCAATGCGCGTTGCATCTCTCTTGGAAACAAAGAAATATATAGTTATCGGCATTATGGTTTTTTAATTGATGTAATGGAAGAAGCTAAAAAAGATTTAAAAATCGTGTTAGCATCCCCTACTTTTTATCCAGCAATTGAAAAAGCTCGAAAAGATGGATTAAATCAATTACAATCTTCATTAAAATCTCTTGAAAGTGATTTGAAAATTGCTTATGATAATTTGCCTAGCGAATTAACAGATCTGATTGCTGATTCAACAAATGTTGATGATCTGAGAAAGGCACTTGGAGCCGTTGATACATCAAATAAACCAGAGCTTTTAGGAGTTGCCCCAGATGGATTTGAAATGCTTGACGATCCATTTGATGGAATTGATACTGAAAAAACAAAAATAACCTCTTCACAAACTGATCAAAATGGTATACAAAAGAAAAAGACGTTTTCTTTTAATAAAAAAAATGCCTCATAATCAAAAAAGGGAAATAAACAAATGAGAAAAATTTCAATCGCGCTTCTGATTTCAACGCTTCTTGCTTCAACTGGTGCTTATTCCTCTATGAATAATATTTATAACATTATTCAACAACAATTTTCACCTCAACAAAATAATATTGGGAGTTCATATTTAAACACACTTGATTTAGAATCCCCATACCGTTGTCAAATTAATGGGGATCATAATCAAAATATATCAACAACCATCCCTGTTAATTTAAACGATTTTAAGCTTTCAAAAACAACTCCTTCAGATCCCTTACCTCGCTTTGAAGTCAATGGTTACTCATTTAAAAATCAAGCATTAGATGAAGCTCTTCAAACGCTTGTTGATGAAGCAGGTATTTCTGTTTACACGCAAGATAAAGCTTATCCAACTCTTTCTGCAAAAAATGTTTATGGGGATTTAGAATCTGTTGTAGAAGCATTAAGCAAGAATGGTGAAGTTTATTATTCATATAATGATGCTTCTAAAAAACTTTATATTTCAAGACAAGCAGACTTTACAATTTCATTACCTAAAAATAGATTGGTTATGTTAGGAGTTTTAGATGCTCTAAGAGGTGCTGGAATTGAAAATATTGTTACAGATTGGAATCAAGGCGTTTTACGTTTAACTCTTTCTCGCGCTGAAGAAAAAACGGTAAAAGACTTAATTGAAAATATTCAAACAAATGGTGAAATGCTTGTTGCTGAAACACAAACATATCATCTACCCTCTTTTATTAATTGGAAAAATGTGTTATACACATATGGCCATGAAAACATTTTTTCAGCAACAAATGGTTTACAAGGAAAATTACTTGTTTTAAATAATTCAAATCAAAGTAACTCTTTCTTAAAAATCATTCAAAAGGGAAATGCACTTAATAAATTAAGCGAAGGTTTAAGCGTTGTTCCAAATGGTTGGCGTATGTTCTTCGATGTTTCAAAATGCGCCGTTAAAAATGCAATGGCACCTCATTTAAGCGTAAGCATTAATCCAAAGATGGATTCAGAATCAAAAATCAATGCTCTTGTTACATTAAACTCTCAACAAGGCGAAATCTCATCTTTTAATATTAACGCTGCACTTAATGATGAGTTGGCCATTATCGGCATTCCTAATATAGCCGTTGGTGGCGAATTGCTTGTTTTAGTTAAATTAAAACTTATTCGTTTGGTAGGAGAAAATTAATGACAGATCAAAACAAACCCATCTCTCATTCCTCTGCTATTCCTCAACGAACAGGAGTAAATCAACCTCACCGACCTGTTCAACAGCATCCTTCTCAAAGAATGCCATCTCAAGGAGCCAGACCAACTGGTCCAGGAAATCCACCTGTTAGAAGAATGGCTACGCCACAAGGGCATACACCCCAACAAGGAAGACCTATGCCTCCTAGACAAGGGCAAATTCCCCCTCGTTCTGGGATGCATCCTCATCCACAAGCGCAAAGGGCAACGGCTCCACATCAAATGCAACAAAGGCCTGTTATGCACCATCAAGTGCCACCTCAACAAGTTAGACAAGTGCCTCAACAAACTCAAGCAGTGAGTCCAACACAAGCGTCCACTCAACCGCAATCTTTTCCAGAAATGCAACTCACTCCATTGCAATCTTTTCTTTCAAATTCAAGAAATTTAGCTTTTGTTTTGATGGGAGCAATTATTTTTGGTATCTTGCTTGGCGCAATTATGTTTGGAGGTTCTTCAGAACCTGTTAAATCTGGTTTGCAAAACGTTGTACGCAATCAAGATATTCGTCAAAAATTGCCTCTTTGTGGCCGCGTTGTAAAAGGGCAAGCTTGTGTTCTTTATATCATGAATGCAACAAGATATGATCAATTAGCAGAAAACTTCTTTAGTGATGCTCTTAAACTAACAGAAGTGCCAGAACAAAAAATTAAATGGGCAAATCCTAAATATGCAAAACATCGCATTCCACCAGGAGCATTTGCCGAAATTTTTATTCCAAGTTTAAGATAACTAAAGCCCTCGTTTATGAGGGCTTTTTTATGATACAAAAAAAGTTAAAAACAATAAAGTTGTTCGATTCAAAAAGATAAATGAACTAAATACGGAAGATAAACAGATATCAAAATATCTTTTTCAGAAGATTTTCTCTATTTCATGTGCTGGGTTCAAATAAGGAAAGTTAATAAAAAAAAGTTAAAAATAACAAAGTTGTTTGATTCAAAAAGATGAATGAGATAAATGCGGAAGATAAACAGATAGCTAGGAGGCGCTTCACAACACGTAGTGTACAAAGAGAACGGGTACATGAGTGTTGGGAAGTGCCCCTAGATGCTGTTTAGAACCGCATTTCAAGCTTTAACATACCAGAGTGATCGGTATATTCCTTCCTGAACGATCCATTATATTCAAGTTTCAATGTTGTTCGATCATTAAGTTTGGCTTCAACGCCTGTTGAGATACCAACACTCAAGCGATCCAATGCTTCAGAGTTCACGGTATA
>JAZOOQ010000068.1:0-10210 GCA_045655105.1 Alphaproteobacteria bacterium
TTTGATGAAGAAAGGGGCAGATGTGAATTTGACGGATAAGAATGGAAATACACCGCTGATGCTGGCTGCTTCAAAGGGGTTATTTAAAATTGCTGAATGCTTAATAACAGAGGAAACTGATTTTCTTTTAAAAAATAATGAAGGGCAAGATGCTTATCAAATTGCCATGAAGAATGGGCAAGTTAAAGTTGCCAAGTTGATTAAAGAAGCAGTTAAAAATGAGATGTTTTCTTCAAGAAAAGTGGTCCAACAGGCGAACAAAAACGTTAGTTTTGCTCAAAAAGGATTGGAGAGGGAATAAAAATGTTTCATTTATTTGAAAACGAAGAAGAAAAAAAAGCGCGTTTGAAAAAAAACGAGGATACAAAAGGATTTTTTAAGAAAGCATTTGGCGGTTTCTTTGATTTTGAATTCTCAGAAAGTAAGCTTAAACAAGCCTTGATAGAGTTTGATGAAAAGCTTTTAATACAAGGTCTTGAAGCGGGGAAAATTAATCCGAATAGATTGGTGTTTAATAAAATGCCGATTTTTATGGAAGCTGTTAAAAGAGATATGTTTGATTTTGCCCGTCAATTGGTTGAAAAAAAAGCGGATGTGAATCAGCCAGATAGTGAGGGCAATACAGCGGTGATGGTTGTTGTAGACACTTGGTGGTCTGCTCAAAACAGGAAATTTTGGCCTCTTTTAAAAAAGGCGGGGGCTGACTTTGATAAGCCAAATAATAAAGGGCAAACACCATTGATGGTGTTAATTGAAAAAGAGGCGAATGCTTTTTCTTTTGGTGTAAACCAAAGCCACCTTTTGTTATCCGTGGAAGATCAAGCGGCTTATTTAATTAAGTTTGGCGCTGATGTGAACTTTCAAAATCATAAGGGGCAAACGGTGCTTCATGAAGCCATTTTGCAACAATCATTTGCTGGCGTTAAGTTTTTGATGAAGAAAGGGGCAGATGTGAATTTGACGGATAAGAATGGAAATACACCGCTGATGCTGGCTGCTTCAAAGGGGTTATTTAAAATTGCTGAATGCTTAATAACTCAAGGAACTGATTTTCTTTTAAAAAATAATGAAGGGCAAGATGCTTATCAAATTGCCATGAAGAATGGGCATGTTAAAATTGCCAAAATGATTAAAGAGGCGATTAAAGAGAAGATGAAGGCTTCTAGAAAAGTGGCGCAAAGAAAAGTGGCGCAACAAAGAAACAAAAACGTTAGGTTTGCTCAAAATGGAATGGAGCGGGAATAAAAGATGCTTAAGTTGTTTGGTTTTAAAGAAAAGGCGAAGAAACAATTGGCGCAAAAGATAATGGATGTTGTTCATGAAGGTGATGTGAACCAGTTGGAAAAGTTGATTAAACAAGGGGCGCCCATTGATGAGGCAGATAAAAAAGGGTGGACACCTCTTCGTTTAGCGATTTTTAAAAGACAGTTAGAAATAGCCAAAAAATTGATTGAAGCGGGCGCTGATGTGAATGCGGTTGATAAAGACGGCGATCCGTTGATTCATATGGCAGTTCTTTATGATCATGTTGAAATAGCAAAAGAGCTGATTAAAGCGGGGGCAAATGTGAATGCCACGAATAAGGGGGGCTGGACAGCTCTTCAATCTGCGCTTTGTTTTGGGTTTGAAGAAATTTCAAGAGAGCTGATTAAAGCGGGAGCAACAATGACTTTGAATCAAAAAAATTCATGGACAGCAGTTCATGGGGTTGCCAAACATGAATTATTAAATCTTTTGCCAGATTTGATGAAGGCCGGTGTTTCATTAGATGAGCAAGATGATGAGGGTAAAACAGCGCTTCATATTGCTGTTTTTTATGGTTTGACAGATATGGTGCGAAAATTAATTGACGCAGGGGCAAATATGAACATTCAGGATATGAATGGATGGACGCCTCTTTATGAAGCTTTACAAAATGAGCAGTTTAAAGCTGCCAGCATCTTGATTCAAAAAGGCGCCGATGTGAATATTTTAAATAACAAGGGGAATACGCCTCTTCATGTGGCGGCGCTTTGTGAATATATGGATGTTTTAAAAGAGTTGGTTCAAAAAGGCGCCGATGTAAACTTGAAAAATAAAAGAGGAGACACGCCTCTTTATTTGGCTGTGCAACAAGATAATTTAGCTTTGATGAAAGAATTGATTGAAAAAGGCGCTGATGTGAATATTCAAAATAATTTGGGGAATACACCGCTTCATGCCGTTTCTTATTCTTTTCGTGATTCTTTAAAAACAGTGCAAAAATTAATTGAAGCGAATGCCAATTTGAATATATGCAATCAAAAAGGCAACACACCGCTTCATGAGGCTATAAATTTTGATCGTTTGGATTTGGTAGAATATTTGATTCAATTTGGAGCAAATGTTTTAATTAAAAATAAAAAAGGCGATGATGCTTATAACTTAGCCATGAAAAATGGATATACCGCAATTGCAAAAAAGATTAAAGAGCAGGTGAAAGAACAAATCAATTCTTCAAGAAAAGTGGCGCAACAAATAAAACTTTTTAATCAACAAAATCAATTAGAAAAAGAATAAAGGATAACAGATGGATAGTTGGTTGATAAAGAGCATTAAGGAAAATGAAGAAAAGAATATCGATTCTTTTTTTCAAGAAGTTAAAAAAATTCAACATGATAAACAAGATGCTTTTTTGCTTTTTGCTCAAGAAGGGAATTTAAAATATATTCAAAAATTTTTAACACTTGGCATTGATTTTGCTTATGAAGATGATGGGTGGACGGCGCTTGGTATTGCCGCTGCTAATGGGCATTTAGATGTTATGAAAGAAATGGCAAGCGCTGGCGCTGATTTAAATCACCAATCTTCAAGAGGGTGGACAGCGTTAATGATTGCTTGTTGCAACAAGAAAGAAGATATTGTGAACTGGTTGATTGAGCAAGGCGCGCAACTTGATTTATGCGATTTGAATCAAAAAACGGCGTTGATGTGTGCGGCTCATTTTGGAAGTTTAAAAATTGCTGCTCGGTTGATTGAAGAGGGGGCTGATCTTTTTAAAAAAGATAAGTTGCAAAGAGATGCCTATACCGTTGCCATGCAAGCTGGGCATAGCGAAATTGCACAATTGGTGAAAGAGGGGCTTAAAAAACAAATGAAAGGGCTTAAAACATTGGTTTCTTCCAAACAAAAAGCTTTCCCTCAAGATACTTCAAACCAAAAAGATTAAAAAGGAAAAAGGGTAAAAAAAACATGCAAATTAAAAAATATCTTCATAAAGTTAAATCATTTTTTTCGAAAATGCGCTGGGTGAATAAGCAAGATCAGTTAGGGCAAACGCCTTTAATTAAAGCTTCAGAAAATGGCGCGGTTGATCTTGTTCAAAAACTGATTGAAAAAAAGCCAAATTTAAACCATCAAGATCAATTTAAAGATACGGCGTTAATCAGCGCTGCGAATAAGGGGTTTGGTGACATTGTGACCTCTTTAATTGAGGCGGGTGCTGATGTGAATATGCAAAATAAATGGAATCAAACGGCTTTAATAGAGGCGGCGCAAAATGGATATGTTGATATTGTTGAAAACTTAATTAAAGCTGGTGCTGATGTGAACAAGATGGATGAGCATGGGTGGAGCGCCTTGATGAACAGCGTTGAAAGAGGGCATGAAGGCGTTTTTGATTTGTTGGTTAAGGCGGGCGCTGATATTAATCATCAAGCTTCAAATGGATGGACGGCGCTTCATTCAGCTTGCAGAGGGAATAAAGAATCAATGGCCCAAAAATTAATTGCGTTAGGTGCTGATTTAAACCAGAAAGAAGAAGATGGTTATACGCCTATTCATATTTCAGTAATTAACAAAAATTTAAATATTATGAATAAGTTAATCCAACATGGCGCCAATATAAATGCCACGCAAAAAGATGGATATACACCTCTTCACTTAGCTGTTGAACATAATAATAAAGCAATCGCGTTGGCTTTAATTGATAAAGGTGCCGATTTAAATAAGCAAGATATGTGGGGCGAAACGGCGCTTCAAAAAGCAGCCAAATATGGCAAAAGAGAGGTGATGGAAACTTTGATTGATAAAGGTGCCGATTTAAATAAGGTGGATCATTTAGGGGATAGCGCCTTGCATAGAGCCATTAAAAATAAAAGAGTTGGTATTGCTCAAATTTTAATTAACAATGGCTCAGATGCCAATATTTTAAATAAAGAAGGACATAGCGCCTTGATGATTGCCATTCAAAAAGGATATATTCAGTTGGTGCGTGATATGATTAAAGGGGATGCAAATGTGTTGTTAAAAAACGAAGAGGGAAAAGATGCTTATCATTTTGCCATGAAAAGTGGGGATATGACTATAGTCAAAGAAATTAAAGAAGCCGTTAAAAAAGAAATGAATTCTTATCTTATGAACAGCCAGGCTTATAAACGCCTTTTAACCATGAAAAATGAACGCGTTTATGGGGCATAAAATAAAGCAAAAGGGTTAAATATAATGGCAACAAAAACAGATATTATACATGAAATCATGCAAAAGAACGACAAGGGCCGGTTAAAGCGCATTCGAAAGCTTTTGGAAAATGATGCCCTTAAAACACAAGGCGATATTGACGTTAATCCGCTGTATTTAGCCGTTTTTATGCATGAACAAGAGATTATTGACTTATTGCTTGATTATGGGGAAAATATTGATTCGATAGATAAAAACGGCAGAACGGCGATTGCCTCAGCCGTTTGTTCGGATAAAAAAGAATTAACGCGTTTTTTAATTGCGCGGGGCGCCAATGTGAACCGATTGAATATTCAAGATGATATATCCGGATTATCGGTTCAAGAAAGCTTTAATTTATTGCTTGAAGCCGGATTTGATGTGCCGGTTCAAGATAATTATGCGTTGGCTGAAAAAGCTTTGAATTTTAATAAAGAAACCTTGCCGTTATTATTTGAACACGGGCTTTATTTAAATAAACAAGAGAAGGAAAAATATCAAACATTTTTGGGGCGCGCCAAAATTTGGGAAATGGGTGAAATTGTTAAAAATCCAAAGCTTGTTTTTCAAAAATATAATGACGAAAAGGGATTAAAGTCCCTTCCTGTTTATAAAAGAATCTTGGGTTTTGTGGGTGAAAGAGAACTTTTTGAAGCCGTTCAGGTTAACGAAGAAAAGGTGCTCAAAAAAGCTTTAGAGCATAATCAACTGGATGAAAAATTAAAGCTTGACCTTGTTTATGAATGCATTTTAAGAAACAGACCGCATCTTTTAGCGTTGTTGCTGGATTATAATGCCCCGCTTGAAGATAAGTTTGATGAAGATATGTCGCCTCTTTTATTTGCTTGCTTAAAAAACCGCTCTTATATCGCAAAGGTTTTGATAGAGAAGGGCGCTGATGTGAATTTTAAAGCGAAAAAAAGCGAATTAACGCCGATTATGGCGGCCGTTATGTATTCGAACTTTTATCTTGTGTCCGATTTGATTAGCAAGAATGCTGATGTGAACCAAACAACAAAAGGCCTCACGCCTTTAATGAAAGCCATTGAGTTAAAACGATTAAAAAATTTCAACGTATTGGCAAGAGACGCTAAAGACTATAAAGTCGATTTGAACTTTCAAGATGAAGAGGGCAAAACGCCTTTAATGAAAGCGATTGAAAACGGATTTGTGGCCGGTTGCAAAGTTTTAATCAGCGAAGGGGCAGATGTTTTCATTAAAGATAACAAGGGTCTTGATGCTTATAATTATGCCATGCAACAAGAGCAAAGAAAAGTGGCTTCACTTATTAAAGAACAAGTGCTTAAAATTTATAAGAAAAAAAAGAATTTGTCTCAAGCGCCAAAGATTCAACTGATTCAATCGGGGCAAAAAATAAGCGTTTCTCAACCTTTAACCCGGCAAAAAGATTAAGGTTTTTTAGATGATATTTGATAAGTATCTGTATTCAAAAGATAAAATTCTTGAGGCTTTATATGAAGAAAATCAAAGCTTTATCCTTGAGGCTCTTCAAAACGATAAAATTGACAAGAATTTAAAATTTGATTGGGATGAACCGTTGTTAAATCAGGTTTTAAAGCATGGATACGGGCTCGTTTTTAAAAAAATGATTGAAAAGAATGTGGATGTGAACCAAGCAGATAGCGAAGGAGTTACGCCAGTGATGGTTGTTAGTGAGCACAATAAACATCATTTTCTTGATAAAGACTCTTTAAACCAGTTGGATAAGCGAAATGAATTTTTTTTCACTCTTTTAAAACAAGCGGGCTCAGATGCCAATATTTTAAATAAAGAGGGACATAGCGCGTTGATGATTGCCATTCAAAAAGGATATATTCAGTTGGTGCGCGATATGATTAAAGGGGATGCAAATGTGTTGTTAAAAAACGAAGAGGGAAAAGATGCCTATCATTTTGCCATGAAAAGTGGAGATATGGCTATAGTCAAAGAAATTAAAGAAGCCGCTAAAAAAGAAATGAATTCTTATTTTATGAACAGCCAGGCTTATAAACGCCTTTTAATCATGAAAAATGAACGCGTTTATGGCGCATAAAATAAAGCAAAAGGGTTAAATATAATGGCAACAAGATTAAATCTTATTCATGAAATTTTAGGAAAAGGCAATATAGAGGTGATTAAATCGCTTTTGGATCAAGGGGCGCTTGATGATCCTCAAGATCCAAAGGATAGTAGCCCGTTAGAATTTGCGATTTTTATGGGGTATAAAGATATTGTTGAGCTTTTGCTTGATTATGGAGAGGATATTGATTTTGTTTCAAAAGAAGACAGAACGCCGTTGATGCAAGCTGTTTATTGGGGTAAAGAAGAAATAACGCAATTGCTGATTGATCGCGGGGCTTTTATTAATAAATCGGCCGATCGGTGGAGCGAAAATGTTTTTAAATATACGTTTAGTAAATCCAATTACTCTATTTTAAAATCATTACTTGAGGCGGGTTTTGATTTAAATCGATTGGATAATTATGACATAGCGAGTCATGCGATGATGTTTGATGAAAAAGTTTTGAAACTTTTGTTTGAACAAGGGCTTTATTTAGATGAGAAAGATAAAAGATTTTTTGATCTTTGTACCAACGCATGGCTTTATAAAAAATTGCCAATGTTAAAGAAACGAGCCAAACTTTTTAAAGAATATAATGATCAAAAAGGGTTGAAGCCTCTTCCATGGTATAAAAGATTTTTTTCTTATGCGGGGAAAAGAGAAGTTTTTGAAGCCGTTCAATTAGGGCAAACAAAAAAATTAAAAACCATTTTAAAAAACAATGAATTAGATGATCAATTAAAGCTTGAACTTCTTTATGAAGCCATTAAACGAAATCAATATCAAGTGGCGCACTTGCTGATTGAAGAAAAGGCACCTTTATATGATAAAGAAAATGAAAAGATGAGCCCTTTGTTATATGCCATTGAAAAGAGGCGCAACTTGATTGCTTTATTATTAATTGACAAGAACGCTGATATTCACTTTAAAGCTAAAGGCGATAAGGAAACCCTTCTTTTTAAAGCGGTTCAAAAACTTGAAGTTTGCGTGATGGATAAGTTATTAGAAAAAGGCGCACCCATTAATGAAGGCAATGGCTGCCTTTCGCCTTTAATGAAGGCTGTTCAACAAAAAAGAGGGAATCATTTTAATTATTTAGTTGAAATGAAAGCAAATTTGGATTTGCAAGATGAAGAGGGGAATACCCCTTTGATGAAAGCCATTGAAAATGGGTTTATAATTGGCGCTCAAACATTAATTTTTGAAGGCGCTGATATGCTTATTAAAAATAAGGCAGGGGAAGATGCTTATCAAATAGCCATGAAAAAAGGCAATATATCTTTGGCAAAATTAATTCGAAAACAGTTAACCGAAAAATTAAAGACCCAACAAAAAAAGGCTCAAGTTATTCAAACGCATCAAGGTCAAGCGCCTGTTATTTTGATGATGAAAAATGAAAAACAACGCCAAAAAGGATAAATGAAATGGATGGGTTTTTATCAACTTTTTTAACAAATCTTTTTCATCCGTGGAATCCAAAAAACCTGATGAAACTTCTTGAAAAAAATAAAGAAGAAAAAGTGTTAAAGGGCGTGAAATATGGCAAATTATTGCCAGATACCTTTCTTTTAAATCAAGAAACCTTATTGACATATGCTATTAAAAATAAAAAATTAAAATTGCTTAATGGGTTGATTGAATGGGGCGCTGATGTGAATAAACAAAATAAAATGGGTGAAAAACCCATTGAAATTGCCATTCAAATGAAATATCCAGAAGCAGGCAAAGCGTTGCTTAAAAAAGGGGTGTCTCTTAAAAATCTTGATCCAAAATTATTTCATAAAGCCATTGAAAGTTTTTTTGATTTAAGCATTTATTTGATGGTGGATTCTAATCCTGAATTATTAGAGGTAACAAATGAGTTGGGGCAATCTCCCTTAATGAAAGCTATTCTTTTAAATCGCATAGAAGTTGCGAAAGATTTGATTAATTGGGGCGTTGATTTAAATTATCAAGATAACAATCAAGAAACAGCCTTGATGAAAGCCATTCAAATCCAAAATAAAGAAATGGTTTACTTGTTGCTTTCAAGTGGGGCTCAGGTGGATATGGCTGATAACAAGCAAGAAACGGCGCTTCAAAAGGCTGTTTTGAACGAAAATGAAGAAATCACCTTGCTTTTATTAGATTTTGGGGCTGATGCATTAATTGAAAATAAAAATGGTGTGGATTCATATAATTTAGCCATGAAGCAAGGAAAAATTAAATTGGCTAAAGCCATTAAAAAAAGGGTGGCAGAACGGTTAAATGAAATAAAACTTAAAAATCAGTTGACGCAACCTATTTTATCAAACAAAGCGAAAAAGATTTTATTTTTTAATGAAAAACAACGTCAAAAAGGATAAAATTAATAAAAATAAATTGTTTTTTTTCTCTATAAAATTCAAACACTTTTCTTTAATTCGTTGACGAAATAAGGTAAATATGATATAATAGAAAAGATTTAAATTTGGAGGGATGAGATGAAAAATCAAGAAACATTAAATAAGTCATTATTACTTGCCGTTCAGATGGGGAATTTAAAAGCCGTTCAAAAAGCATTGAACGAGGGGGCTGATATTGATTTTCAAGGCGAAAATGGTCAAACAGCTTTGATGCGCGCCATTTTAAATCAAAAAGAAGAAGTGTTTAATTTATTGCTTTTTGAAAATGCCAATGTGAATCTTCAAGATAAAGAGGGCAAAACGGCGTTGATGATGGCTTATCAAATGGGGTTAACTGATTTTATAGAAGAATTAAAATTAAAAGGCGCTGATGAAAAGATTAAAGATATTCATGGATATACGGCTAAAGATTATGAATTAGAAGAAGCTGTTGGCCTGCCAGAACCTGTGAGCATTGAAAAGAAAAAGGCTCAAAAATTATTGATGGAATCTATTTTAATAGAATCGAAAGAAGGCATTGATATTGCTTTAAAAAATGGCGCTGATCTTGAATATCAAAATTTTGAAGGGGAGGAAGGAACGCCCTTGCTTTTTGCTTTGAAAAAAGGCAATGTTCAAATTATTTCATATTTGATGGAGCGTGGCGCAAAAGCTGATGAAGAAATGGCTAAAATTGCTGCTAAAGATGGAAATACGGCTGCTTTAGATGAATTAACAAAAAGGGGTAAACAATTTTTTAGCCCAGAAGTTCAAAAGCTTTTATTTAGAAGTCATCTTTCACCTGCTGTTCAAAGTATGATTCAAGAATATGAAGAAACGAAAGGCGATTTAGAGGGCAAATCATTAGAAGAAATTCAAGTGGCTGTTACTCAAGCACAAGAGCAAAAACAAAAAGAAGAAGTGGCTAAAGTTGAAGCCAAGCAAGAAGAGATTAAAAAAGAACAAGCCGAAAAAGAAGAGCTTCAAAAACAAGAGCAAAAGAAAGAAGAAGAACAAAAACAAAAAGAAGAAAAAGAAGCTCAAGAAGAGCAAAAAGAAGAAAGCAAAAACGAAGAAAAATCGCCTGTTTTAGAGGCGATGAACACCGCCCTTGTTAAAAAATGTAAAGTTTTTTACGAGGAAAAATTACCTGTTTTATGGGTGATGAACACTGTTTTGGCTTTAAAGCAAGCGCATGAAGTGTTAGAAATTGCATCAAAAACGGGCATTAAAATCAAAGAGGGCGAAGAAGTTCAATTAACATCAACTTTGGCGGCTCAAATGATGCGCATGGCCAAACAAAAAGCCTTGAATGAAAAAGAAGAAACAG
>JAZOOQ010000069.1:0-46426 GCA_045655105.1 Alphaproteobacteria bacterium
TTATATTTTGAAAGGTGAAATCATGATTATTTTTTTGTTATCTTGTTTATTGCTTGTTTTAGGATATATTTTTTACGGAGCTTTTGTTGAAAAAGTATTTGGTGCTGATTTTAAGAAAAAAACACCAGCTGTTAAATATAATGATGGTGTGGATTATGTTATTTTACCTCCTTATAAAATTTTCTTAATTCAATTTTTAAATATTGCTGGACTCGGCCCAGTTTTTGGGGCTTTAATGGGTGTTATATATGGTCCGGTTGCTTTGCTTTGGATTGTTTTTGGATGCATTTTCGCAGGGGCTGTTCATGATTATTTAAGCGGAATGATTTCATTAAGATACAAGGGAAATTCGCTTGTTTTTTTGATTGAAAAATTTTTTGGTAAGAAATTTAAATTTTTATTTATGCTCTTTTTGGGTTTCTTTTTAATTTTAGTTGGTGCTGTTTTTGCAATGAATCCAGCCTCAATGTTGGCTGATATATTTAAAGCAGATTTTATTTACCTTATTGTTTTAATCTTTGGATATTATTTTTTGGCTACTCTCTTGCCAATTGATAAAATTATTGGAAGATTTTATCCTTTATTTGCCGTGTTGCTTATCGGAGTAACCGTTAGCTTAATATGTTCACTTTTTGCTTCTGATTTGATTTTTTATCCTGATTTATCTCTTTCAACACAACACCCTGAAGGAAAAAGCTTTTTCCCAATCATGTTTGTAACCATTGCCTGTGGGGCAATTAGTGGATTTCATGCAACACAATCTCCCATGATGGCAAAATGTATTCAAAATGAAAAATTTGGTCGACCCATTTTTTATGGAGCAATGATAACCGAGGGGTTTGTTGCTTTGGTTTGGGCAACACTTGGCATTGCATTTTATCAAAACACAGAAGCATTATCAAATGTTTTATCAACAGTTGGACCAGGGGGAGCCATTAAAGAAATTTCAAATTCTTTATTAGGCCAAGTTGGGAGTGTGTTAGCTTTAATCAGTGTTGTTGTTTTATCTATCACATCTGGAGATACGGCTTTTCGTTCTGCCCGGCTTATTTTTTCAGAATGTTTTAACATATCACAAAAAAATATTAATAAAAGATTGTTTATGTCTATATTAGTTTTAGGTTTGGGGGTTATACTTTCTTTTTGGGATTTAACATTTATATGGACTTATTTTGGTTGGGCAAATCAAATTTTGGCAACAGTATCTCTATTTGTTGGAGCCATTTATTTAAGAGAAAAAAAGAAAAATTATTGGATTGCTCTTATTCCAGGCCTTTTTATGTTAACCATATGCTGTTGTTATATTTTAAATCAGAAAATTGGATTTAATTTAAATTTGATGGTTTCAAGTGTTTTTTCAATAGTGATTGCAGTTTGTGTTTTGATTATGTTTTTTAAATCAAAAAATCAAATAAAAAAATCATAAAATTTCTTCTTGCAGGGCAAAAATTTTTATGTTATCGTCAAAAAAAAGAAGGTGGACATGAACGAAAAAAAAGAGACTCAAAAAGAAAAATTGCCCTCAATGGCAGCAATGAACAAGTATGCAAAAGAATCAATTAAGAAATTGATTTCATTGCAAAATAATGATAAGAAAAATATTAATGGCTCACGATTAGCCATGCAAAAAAAGATTATGTCACGCTTGGAAAAAGAAGCTTCAAAAGGAAGTGCTGTTATGGGTCTTGCCGTGATGAAGGGAATGGTTGTAACGGGTATAGATTTTAGTCGTTTTTTTGATTATACAACGCCATATTCTGATAATCGTGGATTTGATAAAGTAGAAGAGTTTGCGGTATTTGAAAATCTTGTTCCTTTAATGATGAAGTATAATACTATTCAAAAGGCAGATACCGTGATGCAGTTTATTCGTATTTTACCTGATTTGAATGAATTGCCTTTTTCCCCAGAATTATATGATGTTTTAAATGATTCTATTGAGGATAAAAAAAGTTTTCAAGAAACGTTATTTGATAGATGGGCTCAGGAATATCGTTTAGCAGATCCAGAAGTAAAACCAGTTTATTTAACTATTTTAAAACGAGCTGTAATGAAGGGATATTCAGGGGCAGCGCTTTCTTATGCCGATATATTGCAAAAAGAACAAAAGACTAGCTCAGCAACGGTATTGAAAATTTTGAAATCTGTTCAAAAAAATAGGTTTTCATCTGACGCTGATCGAATGGATGCAAATAAAAAACTATCTATGTATTTTTCTTTGAAATCAAATCAATATTCTTTAGTTCATTGATTGATAAGTTGTTGACATAAAAGGATATTATTTTTTATTCTTTGACTTGAAAGAATTAAAAGTGAGGCCTACTTAAAAAAAGGATTTTAAACTTTTTTTGGAGGTTTTATGGATCAAAATATTTGTTCAAATAAAATTTGGTTACTGATTATTTCACTTTTATTAATTGTGAGTGGTATTTATGTCTTTTTTAACCCATTTAGTGCTTTATTAACATCAGCACTATTTGTTGGGATTATTCTCATTTTTATAGGGAGTGGTTATATTTTATCATTTGCACAAGGAGATTCTTATGCCATTTTGGCTTTAGGTGTTTTAGATATTTTAGTTGGTATTTTATTCTTAACAAATTTAAGTTTATCAGCATTAACTCTACCTGTGATTTTAGCTTTTTGGATTATGGCAAATAGCGTTGTTCAATTGGCAATGAGTTTTGAATTAAAAAATGACCCAGATTTCCCAACAAAACCTTGGGTTATTGGAAGTTGTTTAGGGGTTGTTTTATCAATTTTAATTTTTACATATCCTGTAATTGGAACTTTAGCAATTACCATTTTAGTTGGATTTTATTTAATCGGATATGGATTGTTTGAACTTCATCGTTTTATTAAATGTTCTAAAAAATCTATTTCAAAGGAATAAGATATGTCATACTTAAAAACAAAAAAAAGAAAATCTTTATTGCAGTTTTCAGACTCTCAAAAAGAAGCAAGTTTTCAAACGCTAAATAAGTATCTTGTTGATTTTTCAAATCTTTCTTTGATAACAAAACAAGCGCATTGGAATTTGCAAGGAAAAAATTTTATTAGTGTTCATGAAATGTTAGATGATTTTTATGAGATGCTTCAAAAGTATGTGGATATTTTTGCAGAAAGATTAATTCAAATTAATTTACCAGCCATTGCTACAGCAGAACATTTAGCAAGAAATTCTTCGTTTCAAGAATATCCTTCAGAAATTTCATCTTCTGAAGAACATTTATATTCTCTGTTAGAGCGGTATAGCCAAACAGCAAATTCATTAAGAGCCGATATTGATAAAGCGCAAGCAGATGCAGCAACAATTGATTATTATACTCAAGCTTTAGAAGAGTTAGATAAAGCAGTTTGGTTTATTGAGGCGCACTTAAATTAATGATAATATAAAAAAGCGGGAATGAAATCCCGCTTTTTTATTTAGCATAGTGTTGCTAAATTCAATATTTAAGTATTTCATACAATACAAGGCTTAGATTAAAAAATGAATTTATAAGGATTAAACTCAATATAAAGGTAATAGCTATTGCAATTTTTGATGCTGGTTTAGGTTTTTTTCCAAATTTATTTTCTTGTTGTTGTCCTGGGAGTAATCCAATTATAAAGTAGGCAAAAACAGAAATGATGTATGAAACGGTGTAAATTGGATTAATCAAAGCTAATGGATTTAATAATCCAAAAACAAAAAGGAAAATAAGAATGCTTAATAGGGTAGGATATCCTAAATCATGAAATCTTCGAATTGTTAAAGTGAAAAGAGCAAATAAAATAATTAAAGATAAAAAGATTCCAACATAATTTAACCATGCTGTTTCAAATATTGGGTTTAATAAAAAAAGAATAGGTAAACTTAAGCTCCAAAAAGAAAAAAATTCAGATCGGTTAGCTCTTTCTTTGATAGAAAAAATTTTTTTCCAACCCTCAAAATAAATTTGAAAAATGTTTCTTGTTTTTTTTGTTGCTCTGTTTTCAGTTTCTTTAAGCTCTGATTCTTTAATGATGGGTTGTTCAACAATAGATTCTTTAGATCTTTTTTGATTGGTTAATTTTGAATTTTTTGTTATTTTATTTTTAGAAGCAGTGTTTGATTTTTTTTCCTTTTGAGTTGATTTAATTTCTTTTGATGCTTTAGTCATTTAATCCCCCATTTGTGTTATATTTTAAATATAAAGAATGTTTATTAAAATAACAAGAGATAAAAAAAGCGGTTTCAAATTTGAAACCGCTTTTTGGCATATATGTTAAAATTAATTTCTTTCAAGTAAATTTAAACCGTTAAAGATGGCTTTAATACTTGCTTTAGTTGTTGACCGATCAATTGCTCTTGCAATAACGGATTTAGATTGATTTGAAATGGTTATTGTTGCTAATGCATCAGATGCTGCTTTATCTTCAGGTGTCATCATTTGTTGTTCATATTTTGCAACTTCAATTGCAACGCCTAATGCTAAAAAGGCATTGATACAAGCATTAATGGGACCATTTCCTTCGCCTGTTTTTTCAAAGATTTCACCTTCTTTTTTATAAGAAAGTAAAAATTTACCATCTTTAATTCTGTCAAAAGAAGAAAGTTGATAAGGCCCTGTAATATCGCAAAGATGTGTGCGATAAAGTTTATCTAAATCTTTCGGTTTTAATTCAGTTCTTTTTTCTTCAGCCATTTTTTTTGCAAATGGCATTAAATATTCAGCTTCTTGAAGAGTGATTGGGTAGCCTAAATTTTGAAAGTTGGAAAAAAGAGCTGATTTGCCTGATTGGCTTGTAAATCCAATATGTTCTCCATCATATCTTCCAACAAGTTTTGGATCAAATGCAATATATTGCCCTTTTTTTAATCCTTTTGTTTTATTGGAGCCATCTTGATGTATTCCGCTACGATGAGCCAATACATCAGATCCAATAACAGGAGCTTTTTCATAAATCTTAATGCCAGACATTTCGCTAACAAGTAAAGAAGTTTCTTGAATTTTTTCCATTTTAAGTGGAATGTTTATATTTTTATTATAAAGAGCAACAGCAACTTCTTGCATATTTGTATTTCCAGCGCGTTCACCAAGTCCATTGATGGTTGTTTCAAGTTGGGTTGCTCCTGCAAAATAGCTCATTGCAGTTGTGGCTGTTGCCATGCCAAGATCATTATGACAGTGAACAGAAATAATAGCTTTATCACCAATTCGATCATGAACAGCTTTTACCATATCAGTGAAATCAGTTGGTAAATATCTTTCAACGGTGTTTGGTAAATTAATCACATCTGCTCCAGCTTCAACAACTTTTTCAATAGCATCAACAACATCAGGCAAATTTTCAATGCAATCACCAAAATGTTCTACTGAAAATTCAACTTCAGCATTTGGAAGCAATTCTTTTGCTTTTTTCACAGCTTTAACAGCCATTTTTGTAACCGTTTGAATATCTTTTTTAAGAACATGTTCCAGACCTAAAGGATTCATTGCAATAAAAGTATGAATGCGAGGTTTTTTTGCAAATTTAACTGCGCTCACAGCTTTTTCAATATCTTTTTCATTGGCTCTTGCTAAAACACTGACAACGATGTTGTCTGGAGCACGTTTTGCAAGCGCTTCGCATGCAATAAAATCCATTTCATCTGATGCAGGAAAACCAATTTCGATCCCTTGAACTCCCAATGCAACTAATTTATCAAAGATTACTTCTTTTTCAGTTAAGCTCCATGGGTTTTTAAGAGCTTGGTTGCCATCTCTTAAAGTAACATCATAAAAGAAAGGTTGACGAGAATTATTTGCAGTGGTTGAATTGATATTTGTTTTCATGTGAAGTCCTTAAATTTGTTTGGAAAATAAAAAAAACACCCTCCTAAAAGGGTGTTTGAAATAACTTATTTTTTATAACACTACCCTCTTAGGAAATGCGATTCATGACCTAACAATAAGTTTGATAAAAGAAGTAGAGTTACATTTTTCATATTTTAAGAGATATCATTTTTCCTGATAAATGTCAATAAAAAAATAATCCACCTTTAAAATGGCGGATTATTCTTTGTTTTTTTTATCTTTTTTAAGATCCAAATTTGTTGCTTCGTGGGAAGCCAACTGGAGGAATTTTTCCAACAGCTGCTCGTTTTGTTAACCAAAGTGAAATGTTTTTCTCGACTCGGATGCCATTTCCTGATGGGAATGCCAGTCCATCCTCTAAGTTAAAGAATTTGGCATCACTTAATTTAGCTTCTTGATAACGTTGTAAAATAACTCCACTACCTCGACTCATCATTGGAATTTCATCCGTTGTGAAAACAATCATTTTTCGGTTTGTTCCAATAACTGCAATATGAGTTCCCGAAACTGGTTTACATAAACAAGCTTTATCATTATCAGCAACATTTAAAATGATTTTACCCGCTCTTGTTTGAGCAATAATATCATTAGAGTTGACAAGGAACCCTTTTCCTTTTTCAGTGGCCACTAAAAGTTTTATATCGCTTTGATAAATAAACATAGTGATAACATCAGCATCTTGAGTGATATCTACCAATAATCTTAATGGTTCACCAAAGCCTCTGCCACCTGCGATCATATTTCCTCTTAAGGTGAAGAATCGCCCGTTTGTTGTGAAGAAAATGATGTTATCCGTTGTATATGTTTGAATAAAGCATTTTAAATCATCACCTTCTTTATATTTAAGATCGGCAACATCCGTATGCCCTTTAAGAGCTCTGATCCATCCCTTTTTAGAAAGAACAACTGTAATTGGTTCTTTTTCAATCATAGCTTCAATTGGAACTTCTACGCTAGTAGCAGCTTCGATGACGGCGGTGCGTCTGCATCCAAGTTCTGTTTTTTGCCCAAATAATGTTTTAATTTCTTTAATTTCGAGTGTTAATTTTGCATCACGCAATTCTTTTGATTCAAGTAAAGCTTCTAAACCTTTCTTTTCTTCGTCAAGCGCTTGATGTTCATCTTTAATTTGGTTTTCTTCCAATTTTCTAAGAGATCTTAAGCGCATATTTAAAATAGCTTCGGCTTGAATTTCCGTGAGGTTAAACTCTTTCATCATCAGAGCTTTTGGTTCATCTTCATTTCGGATAATTTCAATGATTCTATCTAAATTTAAGAAAGCAATTAAGAATCCTTTTAATAATTCCATACGATGAATAATTTTATCAAGTCTATATTTTGATCTTCTAATTAAAACTTGATCGCGATGTTTTAAAAAGGCTTGTAAAACTTCTTTTAAATTCATTACTTTAGGTGTATGATCTGCATCTAAAACATTCATATTCAAGTTGAAATTAACTTGTAAATCAGTATTTTTATATAAATGTTCCATTAATTGTTCTGGCAAAACAGATCTAGATTTTGGCTCCAAAATAATGCGAACTTTATCAGATGATTCATCACGTATATCTGCTAAAAGAGGCAACTTCTTTTCGCTGAGTAATTTGGCAATTTTCATGATTAAATCTGATTTTTGAACCAGATATGGGATTTCAGTTACAACAATTTGATATTGTCCATGCGAAAGATCTTCTTTTTCCCATTTTGCGCGCACTTTCATGGCGCCTTTGCCTTCTTTATAAGCTTTAATAATATTTGCTCTTGGTTCAGCTAAAATGCCACCAGTTGGAAAATCTGGACCTTGAACAAATTCCATTAATTTTTCAATGTCGGCCTCTTGATGCTTAATCAGATAAATAAGAGCATCACAGACTTCACCAACATTATGTGGCGGAATATTTGTGGCCATACCAACGGCAATACCTGAGGATCCATTTGCTAATAAATTTGGGAATGCGGCTGGCATTACAACAGGCTCATCTTCTTCCCCGTCATAAGTTTTGTCAAAATCAACAGCGTTATCATCTAGGCCATCCATTAATTTAACGGCAACGGCAGTGAGTCTTGCTTCTGTGTATCGCATAGCAGCGGCTTTGTCGCCATCAATATTGCCGAAGTTTCCTTGCCCATCAACTAAAGGATAACGAACGGCAAAATCTTGAGCTAAGCGCACCATTGCATCATAAACAGAAGAATCTCCATGGGGGTGATATTTACCGATCACATCACCAACAACGCGTGCGCATTTTTTAAATCCAGAAACAGGATCAAGTTTTAATTGACGCATTGCAAAGAGAAGCCGCCGGTGAACAGGTTTTAATCCATCGCGCACATCAGGCAATGATCTTGCAACAATTGTGGATAATGCATAAGCCAAATATCTTTCGCTTAACGCGTCTGCAAGTTTTGCTTCTTTTATATTTTCGTTTATTTCAATATTTTCACTCATAATATAGGGATTATAGGCATAAAAAAAGAAAAAACGCAAGTGTTTTTTAATCCTTGTAATTTTTTATAAAGTTTGGTAAAGTTATGGGCGAAAGAAAAATATTTTTTAGAGGAAAGAAAATGCGTTTTTTAGCTTTTTTAACAGGTTTGATGCTGGTTTCAAGTGTTTCTTTGGCAAATGAAAGTGTTTCTCCAGAAGGATATTTTGGAAATTGGCGCGTTTACACGGCAAAAGAAGGAACTGAAACGCTTTGTTTTATGGTTGCCTCGCCCCAACACACGTCAAGCGAACGAGAAGGAAATTTTTTGAGCATTACTCATCGTCCATATGAAAACTCTTTTGATACAATTGCATTAATGTTTGGAACAATGTTTCATAAAACATCTAGACCAACGATTGAAGTTGATAACCATAAACCTTTTGAAATGAAAACAGCTGATGATTCATCATTTGTGATGAGTGAGAAGGATGAAAAAGTTTTGATTGAGCAGATGATTATTGGAAACGTGGCTAGAACAAAAGGCAAAAGTCATAAAAAAAATGTTTTAAGAGAAACTTTTTCATTAAAAGGTTTTTCAAAGGCGTATGATATGTTGAATGAAAAATGTCCACGTTCTAAAGAGGTCATTTCTGGAAAAGCTGAAGAACAACTTTCTTCGAAACAAGAAGGTGGAGAAGTTAAATGAAAAAGGAATTAATTGGTTTAAGTGTTGACGCTCTAAAAGAAGAAATGGAAAGTTTGGGTGAAAAACCATTTAGAGCTAAACAATTGTGGCAATGGATTTATAATAAAGGTGAAACAGATTTTTTCAAGATGACATCATTGGCAAAAACTTTTCAGTCACATCTTGATGAATTATATACTGTTTCGCATCCAAAAATTGTAACTGAGCAAACGTCAACTGATGGAACGCGTAAATGGCTTATGGAATTTCAAGATGAAAAACAAGTTGAATGCGTTTATATTCCAGAATCAGATAGGGGTGCAGTGTGTTTGTCAACACAAGTGGGATGTGCACAAGGATGTAAATTTTGCCATACGGGAACGCAACGTATGATGCGCAATTTAACGGCAGGTGAAATTGTTGGGCAATTTATGTCAGCTAGGGATAGTTATAATGAATGGCCAACTCCAACTGATGAAACAAGAATGCTTTCAAATATTGTTGTGATGGGGATGGGTGAGCCATTATGTAATTTTGAAAATTTAAAACAAGCTCTTTTAATTTTGATGAATGGTGATGGTATTGGTATTTCTAAAAGAAGAATTACGGTTTCAACATCAGGTGTTGCAAATCATATTCCCGAACTAGCTGATCTTGGTGTAAAATTGGCTGTTTCTTTGCATGCACCAACAAATGAAATTAGAGATAAAATTATGCCTGTTAATCGCAAATTTCCATTAGAAGTTTTAATTAATGCTTGTAAAGAATATCAAAAACGAAGTGAAAGACGGCAATTTATCACGATGGAATATGTGATGCTTAAGGATATTAATGATTCTGAAAAAGATGCTGAAAACCTTATGAAGTTGGTAGATGGTCTTGAAGTGAAGTTTAATTTGATTCCTTTCCATCATTGGGAAGGGGCTCCATTTGAAGCTTCTAGTATGAATAAGATGCATAAATTTGCTAAAAAACTTGAAAGTAATTATTTTGCGGCACCAATTAGAAGATCTCGAGGGGAAGATATTATGGCTGCTTGTGGTCAACTTAAATCAGCTAAAGGAAAAATGTAAAAAAAGGAAAGGGAGTTAAATGGAATTTTTTAATGTATTAAAAGAAAGACGTTCTATTCGTCATTATGAAGAAGGTTTTATTGTTCCGTTTGAGGATATTAAAAAAATTATAGAGGCGGGAATGTATGCTCCCTCTGCTATGAGAAGGTTTCCATGGGAATTCTTAGTGATAACAGATCAAGTTTTGCTTCAAAAAATTGAAAAAGAACATAAATATGCATCTTTTGCAAGTTCTGCTGGGGTTATGATTGCTGTTTGTGAAAAAGAAAGTGTTTCTCATGCAGGTATGGGTGTTATTGATGTGGCAATGGCATCTCAAAATATGATGTTAGCGGCATATGCTTTGGGATATGGTTCTTGTTTTTGTGGGGTTTATCCTGAAACGCATGAAAAGTTTGCTGATGTGTTGCAAGTTCCAAAAGATGTGCGTGTTATTGGATTAATTTCGCTTGGAAAAGCAATTGAAACAAAAGGTGTGCCAGAACGATATGATGAACTTAAGGTTCATGTGAATCGTTGGTAAAAAAAACACCGCCTTTTTCAAGGCGGTGTTTTTTATTAAACTTTTTTTATTCAGACAATTTGAATTGAGATAACAATTCGGCAGATTTTGCTGAATTTCTTGGATTGATCATTGCATTTTTATGGTATCCTGCGTCTACATGAACGATTTCGCCAGTAATACCTGCAGCTAAATCAGAGCAAAGGAACATGCCTGTTCCGCCAACATCTTCAATGGTGACGTTTCTGCAAAGAGCAGAGTTGTTTTCTGTCCAACCTAAAATTTGACGGAAATCCCCAATACCAGCGGCAGCTAATGTGCGGATTGGACCAGCGGAAATAGCATTAACGCGAATATTTTGATGGCCTAAATCAAAAGCAATAAAGTGAACAGAAGCTTCTAAAGCAGCTTTTGCAACACCCATCACATTATAATTTGGCAAATATCTTTCTGCACCTAAATAAGTGAGTGTTAAGCAAGCGCCACCATCTGTCATTAATTCAGCTGCACGTTTGCAAACATCGGTAAATGAATAACAAGAAATAAGCATAGAATTTGTGAAATTATCTTTTGATGTATCCACATAGCGGCCTTTGAGCTCATTTTTATCAGAAAAAGCAATCGCATGAACAACAAAATCTAATTTTCCCCATTTTTCTTTTAACGTGGCAAAAACATTATCCATTGATTCGCTGTTTAATACATCGCAGGGGATTAAAATATCTGAGCCGATGCTTTGAGCCAATGGACGAACGCGTTTTTCAAGAGCTTCGCCTTGATAAGTGAAAGCAATTTCGGCGCCTTGGTCAGCCATGGCTTTTGCAATTCCCCATGCAATTGAATGGTCGTTGGCAACACCCATGATAAGCCCTTTTTTCCCCGCCATAATTCCTGTCATTTTTTTATCCTTTCTATTTGTTTTTATCGAAATTTTAAAATTTATACACTTCTAACCGATAAAATATATGAAAAGAAGAAAAAAATCAAATGACACTTTTGTTACAAAGTATTAAAAATGGCTTTTTAAAAGGGTTTCTTGAATTTTTTAAGAAGATGAGATATGCTATTTTTAATTTTAGTGCGGAGAATAATATGCTTGGGGCGATAACAGGTGACGTTATTGGATCGATTTATGAGTTTCATAATATAAAAACAAAAGATTTTCCTTTGTTTTTAAAGAACAATACGTTTACTGATGATACAATTTTAACTGCAGCAACCGCAGAGTGGCTTTTAACAAATGGTAATGCAAAAGAAATATTTTTAAAATGGGGAAGATGTTATCAAGCGCGTACATTGGAAAATGGTAAAATTCCTGCTTTTGGAAAAGGTTTTATGACTTGGCTTGAAACAGGGTGTGCATATGGGGCCAAAACAAACGGATGTGTGATGCGGATAAGTCCGATCGGATTAATGGAAAAGGATTTAAAAATTGCCCTTAAAAAAGCATTATATCTAACGAATATGACTCATAATCATCAAGAAAGTTTAAAATATACATCAGCTTATATTGAAACAATGTTTTTGTTGAAAAAGGAAAAATCAAGTGATTTTATAAGAAGTTATATTTCAAAAAAATATGATTTTAATTTATCAAAAACAATAGATGAAATTCGTCCCAATTATAATAAATTTTATTGCAGTTGTAAAAACTCTGTTCCTCAGGCAATTCAATCCGTTTTAGAAGCTTCTTCTTTTGAAGATGCAATAAGAAATGCTGTTTCATTAGGAGGGGATAGTGATACTTTGGCAGCTATGGCTGGTGGGCTTGCAGAGGTTAAATTTCCAATGCCAATTTGCATTCAAGAAAAAACGTTATCATATCTCGATAAAAATATTAAAAATATTATTTTTGAATTTTATCAAAAAATCAGATAGTTATATCATTATTGTTGATAAAAATCCGATTTTATGGTATACTTTATATATCATAAAAGAATGGAGGCAAGAATGACTCAACCCTTATCATTGTATGAAAAACAAGCTTTTTTAAAACGATTTGATTTATCAGCTCTATCAGCCTCTGATCAACAAGCTTTTCATAGCCTTTTGTTTGATTATTTAAATGAATTTCCCGTAATGAATAAAATTGCGCGTGAGGTTATTGAAACGGGGTTTCGCTCTATTCATATCACAATACAAGATGATATGGCAGGAGCCGTAGGTAGTCAGTTTGGTAATAACATTAATTTTGATACAAAATATTGGGATCGGCATGCTTTTTCAAAGCAAGGAAGAAATCGTTTGGCTGCAACATTTTGGCACGAAACATTGCACTATCTGCAAGAAAAAAAGCTTCCAGCTGCAACCAGTAAAAGAGCTCATATTATTTATCGTCAGTTTATTGAAGCAGAAGCAAAAAGTATTTCAAATTTGATTAGCCCTGATAATAGGTTTGAAGAAGAACTGTATCGTGTGGCTTTAAAAAAATTTAAAAACATAGAAGCTGCTCAACGGTATTATTTGGGTATTTCGAGTCGATTGCGTTTGCACGCTGATAGGGATTTAGCCAAAAATGAGGCTAAAAATATAATGGGATCGTCTTTTAGCGATCATTTATGGCATGATTCAGAGAAAAGCGCTGTTAAGCATTGGCGGGATTTTTATTATAAGTATCATAACAGTCATATTGCTCGAGGGGGATATAAATCAATTTTTTTCAAAAAAACAAAATATGATGCTGATATAATAAGAAAAATGGAAGATTATTTCTTTAATAAGTATGGTATTAGTATTTCACCAAAATCTTCTATTTCAGGAGAAGTAATTGATCAATATGGGATGACATCTGGCATTGATAACACGATTTTGGTGGACCCTAGAGGGAATGAAATTTTTGATATTTCTAAATGGAGAAGAATATCTGGAGGCGCTGGAACAAAATTATATATTCTTGATTTGCCGAATATGGATAAAAATTATATAACGTCATTGCAGTATAAGCTTTCTGCAAAAGGAGTTGGTTCAAGGATAGATGTTGTTAATCATTCGGATGGAAGTGTAAGTCGATGTTTGGTTATACCAGATGATGGTTCAAAAAATGCACAAAGATTTTTGAATCTTTGTGGTGTAGAGGGTAATGAAATTGAACAAGAAAAAACACGTCCACCTATGCCACCCAAACCTTTTAAACAGGTGAATTTAAAAAAAGGAATGAATGTTGCAGTTGATATTTATAATCCCCCGATTTTGAAAATGGGCGCAAATAAAGAAACAACGTTTGATTTAAAAGATATTTTAAATCAAAAACGCATTGATTTTTTGAAAGGAGGGGGCATTATGCTTTTAGGGCGAAATCCTTTGTCCCCCCATGCAAAAATTCCAAGTGAAGTTCGTAATTATCAAGGAGTGGTAAAGTCATATCAAATTGGCGAAACAGATGGAACAGTTTCAAATGCACAGGGGTATCTTTATATGGCGAAGGATGGTAAATTTTATTATAAAGATTGTTCCACTTATGGAACACATCTTTTTTTAAGAGCGGAAAAATTAATGAACCAGTATTTATCAAGTGAAAGATAAATAGATTCTTTTTTATTATTTTTTGTGTTTTTAAAAACGAAAATCCCCGTTTGAAACGGGGACTTTTGTGTCGAAACCCAAAGGCAATGATTAACGTTTTGAGAATTGGAAACGTTTTCTTGCTTTTGATAAACCTGGTTTTTTACGTTCAACAATACGTGAATCGCGTGTTAAGAAACCAGCTCTCTTAAGGGCTGTATGTAATTCTGGTTCAAATAAGTCTAAGCAACGGCTGATACCATGACGAACGGCATAAGCTTGACCTGATAAACCACCACCACAAACATTACATTGAACGTCGAATTGACCTTCACGGTTTGTAACAGCAAATGGTTGGTTGATAATCATTTGCAACACTGGACGTGGGAAATAATTTTCAACGCTACGGCCATTAACAGTGATTTTTCCTGAACCTAATTTAATAATAACGCGAGCAATAGCGTTTTTCTTTTTACCAACAGATTGTGAACGACCTAAAGAATCTTTTTTTGGTGTTCTTGGTGCAACAGGAGCAGCTTCAGCTGTTTCTTGTTTCAAATCTTCTAAAGTTGTTGTTTTTTTAACCATTATGCACCTCTTTTATTTTTTGGATTTTTAGAAGCAATATCCAAAACAATTGGATTTTGTGCTTGATGTGTGTGTTCTGGGCCAACAAAAATGCGCAATTTTTTCATTTGTTTGCGACCTAAAGCGTTTCTTGAAATCATGCGTTCAACGGCTTTTTCTAAAACACGTTCTGGATGTTCTTCTAATTGTTTTGCAACTGAAACACCTTTGATACCGCCAACATAACCTGTGTGATGGTAATACATTTTTTGTTCTAATTTGCGACCTGTTAATTTAACTTTTTCTGCGTTTACAACGATAACGTAGTCTCCGCAATCTTGATTCGGTGAAAAGCAAGGTTTATTTTTGCCGCGTAAGATTGTTGCAATTTGGCTGGCCAAACGACCCAAAACCAAATCAGCAGCATCAATAACATACCATTTGATATCGCTGTTCGCCGGATTAATTGTTTTTGTTGTTTTCATTGTCATAATGTTTAATCCTTGTTAATTTCTTTTTTTTGACGCCTCTTTATACATTAAAATAAATCTAATGTCAAGCTCTTTTTCATTGTTTTTTAAGATTTTTTTATTGTGGTATTATAATACCATTCTTAAAAGCCTTATGAATTAAGGGATAAGAGAATTAAAATATCTATCTCCTGCATCGCCAAGACCTGGAACAATATATGCTTTATCATTCAAGTGGTTATCAATGCTTCCGGTTATTATTTTTATGTTTGGAAAAAGATTTTGAACGTTTTGGATGCCTTCTGGGGCACTTAAAAGAGAAATGAAAATAATATCTTCTTCTTTTATATCTTTTTCTTTAAATAGTTTGATTGTTTCTATTGCTGAACCACCTGTAGCAAGCATTGGATCTAAAATAAAGATTTTTGTTTTTTCTGAAAAGTGAGAAGGTGTTTTATCATAATACCAAACTGGTTCTTTTGTTTCTTCATCGCGATACATACCGATATGAAGCACATGTGCTTGAGGTAAAAGGCTAACGGCAGTTTCTGTGAATGCAAGGCCTGCTCTTAGAATTGGGGCAATAATATAGGTATAATCTTCATCAATTTTTTGAACGGTGGTTAATGTTAAGGGTGTTTCAATTTCTTTATTTATTAATGGTAGAAATTTGAATCCTTCTTGAATTAATATACTTGATGCGCGTTGAAAAGCAGCTAAAAATATTTCTCTAGGTGTATGTTTATCTCTCAGAAGAGAAAGATTATGAGATAAAATGGGGTGATTTGGAATAAATATATTTTTCATTAGTTTGCTCCGTTAGTCTTTTTCTTTATATTATCAAAAATAATTAGAAGATACAACTTGCTTTTATAAAAAAGGATATTATCTTGACAAATAATCAAAAAAATCGTATACTTTTCAAGTCAGATGATCGGATAATCGCTGAAAGGTAACTTTTGGAGGAAAGTCCGGGCTTCACGGAAACACGATACTGGATAACGTCCAGCTGGGGTGACCCACGGGATAGCGCCATAGAAAACAAACCGCCAATTTTTATTGGTAAGGGTGAAACGGCGGGGTAAGAGCCCACCGCATTTTAAGCGATTAAAATGGCACGGCAAGCCCTATCGGAAGCAAGACCAAGTAAAGAGAGCCAAAGAGTAATCTTTGTTAAAATGAGCGTTTCTGATCTGCTCTCAAGAGGTAGGTCGCTAGAGGTAAGTAGTAATGCTTATCCAAGACGAATGATTATCGATTACAAAACCCGGCTTATAGATTGTCTGACATTTTTTTTAAAATTTTTTTTATTTTTTTAAATTTTTTGCTTGCATTTATATTTTTTTTGGTGTATATAAATAACTACTTTATCAACGGGGCGTAGCTCAGCCTGGTAGAGTACTTGGTTTGGGACCAAGGTGTCGCATGTTCGAATCATGTCGCCCCGACCATCTAAAAGACGGACTTGTTCCGTCTTTTTTTTATGGTCAAGGGGATAGATTTTAAGAAAAAATCAAACCCTAAATTCTTTTGCGATAAAATCCAAATCTTTATCGCCCCTGCCTGATAAATTCACCAAAATGATATCTTCTGGCGTTAAAGTTTTGGCAAGTTTCAGCGCATGAGCAACGGCATGTGCACTTTCAAGCGCCGGAATTATACCTTCTGTTTTGGAAAGTGTATAAAAGGCATCTAACGCTTCTTTATCATCAATTAACACATATTTGGCTCTACCTATTTTGTGTAGATAGGCATGTTCTGGTCCAACGCTTGGATAATCTAACCCGCTTGCAATTGAGTAAACAGAGGCGGGGTTTTTGTTTTTATCTAATAAAACCAAAGATTTAAAACCTTGCATAATAGCTGTTTCTCCAAAATTAATAGAGGCGGAGTGTTCGCCGATTTTTGCTCCTTTTCCTAGGGGTTCAACGCCGATTAGTTCAACTGATTTATCATCAATAAATGAGCTAAAAATGCCAATGGCATTTGATCCGCCACCAACACAAGCAATAATTTTATCAGGTAAGTGACCAGTCATTTCTATTATTTGATCTTTGGATTCTTGTCCAATCACAGATTGGTAATCTCTAACCATTAAAGGGAATGGATGGGGACCCAAGACTGAACCAATGCAATAAAGTGAATCATCAAGGTTGTTTAAATAAGATTTAAAAGCGCTATCAACAGCTTCTTTTAATGATTTTTGACCATCTGTAACAGGTATGATTTTGGCCCCCAGTAATTTCATACGAAGAACGTTTGGTTGTTGTTTTGCAATATCTGTTTCACCCATATGAACTTCGCATTTAAGACCCAAATAAGCTGCGGCTGTTGCCATAGCAACGCCATGTTGTCCTGCGCCAGTTTCGGCGATTAATTTTTTCTTTCCCATATATTTTGCTAACAGTGCTTCCCCAATTGCATGATTGAGTTTATGAGCACCGGTATGATTTAAATCTTCTCTTTTTAAATAGATTTGAGCACCACCGATTTTTTGGCTTAAATTTTTTGCAAACGTAATAGGAGTTGGTCTTCCTTGGTATGTTTTTCTGATATATTTTAGTTGATCAAGAAATGTTTGATTTGTTTTTAATTCGTAGTAGGCTTTTTCTATTTTATTCATTTCTTTTTTTAAATTTTCGGGGATGAAAGCGCCGCCAAATTCCCCAAAAAAACCATTAGATTTTTTCATTAATTTTCCTTTTTTATTTATATGAATTTTATTGATTATTAACCGTTTTTGGATGGTTAGTCCGTTAAATATAAATGAGGTGCCTTAGCACCACCACAAATTATGAGATGTTGAATATTTAAAAAAAGAAAATTGCATCGAAATGTTTTTCATAGGTTTAATTTTATAAGAATTAACAAATAAATGTCAATAAAAAATTTGTTTAAATAATCAGTGTTGATATAGCAGTTCGTGTTTATTTTTTGCTGAATAGCAAAAAACCACTCGCAAAGAGTGGTTTTTTATTGGTAGGCGACTACGGATTCGAACCGCAGACCCCCTCGGTGTAAACGAGGTGCTCTAACCAGCTGAGCTAGTCGCCCTTTTTTAAAAGGATGATATACTTATACCATCCTTTTTTTTAAATGTCAATAAAAAAAATTATTTTTTGTTGACAATATCTTTTAAACCTTTACCAGCGCGGAATTTTGGTTGGTAAGATGCTGGAATTTTGATTGTTTCCCCTGTTTGTGGGTTGCGGCCTGTTGTTGCTGCACGTTTTGTTGAGCAGAATGTACCGAAGTTTGTGATGCGAACTTCGTCATTTCCGTTTTGGATTGTTGAAGAAACAACATTGTAGAATGAATCCAATGCTTTTGATGTGATTGTTTTTGGTAAACCGGATGCTGCTGCAACTGCATCAACTAATTCTTGTTTGTTCATTATAAACTCCTTTAAAACTTTTGTTTAAGTTAAACAGGGAATCTCCCTTACAAACGCTATCTTAACGGGTATTTTAGAAAATTGTCAACACTCTTTTTTATTATTTTATAAAAAAGAATGCTTTTTTTCTTTTTTATTTATGTAATGTAAGGATTTGTATTTGATAATCTATTGATTTATTTATTTTTTTTATTTTAAATATGATTCGCGTTTTTTTTGATTTTTTTGTTCCAATATATTGATTTTTTGTCTTTTTGTGAAAAAAGAGGGAAAATTTTTTATTTTTCCCTCTTTTCAATAAGATAAACAGTTTTTATTTTTATTTCTTTTTTGTTGCTTTTTTAACTGTTTTTTTCTCTTTACTAGTTGTTTTTGTTTTTTTTGTTAAGGCATGTTCTAATACCACTAAGGCATCGCTTACCGGAATAATTTTTAATCCTTCTTTAACATTATCTGGAATTTCTTCCAAGTCTTTAATGTTTTCCTTTGGAATTAAAACAGTTTTAATTCCAGCTCTTAAAGCTGCTAAAAGTTTTTCTTTTAATCCGCCAATAGCAAGAACTCTGCCTCGCAATGTGATTTCCCCAGTCATAGCAATATCTTTTCGAACAGGAATGCCTGTAAATGCAGAAACAAGACTTGTCATCATTGTAATCCCAGCAGAAGGACCATCTTTAGGGGTTGCACCTTCAGGAACATGAACATGGATATCATTTTTTTCAAATGCTTCATCATCAATTCCAAAATCATGAGCATGAGCTCTGATGAATGAAAGAGCAGCTTCAACCGATTCTTTCATCACATCACCTAATTGACCAGTTAATTTGATTCTTCCTTTTCCTGGTAAAGTGACTGCTTCAATTGAAAGAATATCACCACCAACTTCTGTCCACGCCAAACCAGTTGTTGTTCCAATTTGATCTTCTTTTTCTACAACACCAAAACTAAATTTTTCAACACCTGAATATTTTTTCAAATTTTTAGGTGTTACTGTAATGGATTTAATGTTTTCGAGTTGAATTTCTTTAAGAGCTTTACGTGCAATTTTTGAAATTTCTCTTTCAAGATTTCTAACCCCAGATTCTCTCGTATAACAACGAATCAGTTGAATAATTGCCTCGTCTGAAATTTTAAGTTCTTTAGAAGTGATACCAGTTAAATCAAATTGTTTTTTAATTAAATGCCGTTTGGCAATTTGAAGTTTTTCATCTTCTGTATATCCAGAAAGATGAATAATTTCCATTCTATCCTTCAAAGGTCTTGGCATATTTAAAGAGTTTGCCGTTGTAATAAACATTACATTTGATAAATCATAATCAACTTCAACATAGTTATCATTAAATGAGGTATTTTGCTCTGGATCCAAAACCTCTAATAAAGCTGAAGATGGATCGCCACGGTGATCATGCGCTAATTTATCAATTTCATCCAAAAGGAAAAGAGGATTAATTGTTTTTGCTTTTTTCATTCCTTGTATGATTTTTCCTGGCATAGCTCCAATATAGGTGCGTCTATGACCTCTAATTTCAGATTCGTCATGCATACCACCAAGTGCAGCACGAACAAATTTTCGACCAGTTGCTCTTGCAATGGATTGACCTAAAGATGTTTTGCCAACCCCCGGAGGGCCAACAAAACAAAGAATTGATCCTTTGAGGCAATTTGTTCGTTTTTGAACGGCTAAAAATTCTAAAATGCGTTCTTTAACTTTTTCAAGACCATAGTGATCTTCATCTAAAATGCGTTGGGCTTCTAATAAATCATTTTGAAGCGTTGATTTTTTTCGCCATGGGATATTAATCAACCATTCAAGATAATTTCGAACAACTGTGGATTCCGCAGACATTGGACCCATCATTTGAAGCTTTTTGAGCTCAGAAAGAGCTTTTTCTCTGGCTTCTTTTGGCATGCCTGCTTTTTTTATTTTCTTTTCAATAGATTTAATTTCTCCGCCATCTTCGGAATCACCTAATTCTTTTTGAATGGCTTTCATTTGTTCGTTCAGATAATATTCGCGATGACTTTTTTCCATTTGCCGTTTTACGCGTTTTCTGATTTTTCTTTCAACTTGTAAAACGCCAATTTCCTTTTCCATTGCTTGGTAAAGGGCTTCTAATCTTTTGCTTAATGAGTCGATTTCAAGAATTTTTTGCTTTTCTTCAACTTTTAAAGTTAAATGTGTTGCAACAATATCTGCAAATTTTTCTGGATTTTTAATTTGAGAAATAGCAGCTAACACTTCAGGACCGATACGTTTATTTAACCGCACATAATTTTCAAATTGAATAGCAACTGAACGGTTTAATGCTTCAATTTCTGTTTCTTTATCCAAAACATCTGGTAAAATTTCAGCATGAGCTTCAAAAAAGGTTGTGTTTTGAGTCCATTCAATAACTTTTGCTCTGCAAATACCTTCAATTAAAATTTTAACCGTTCCATCTGGTAATTTTAATAATTGTAAGATGTTAGCCAATGTTCCAACTTTATATAAATCACCTGGATATGGTACGTCAACAAGAGCATCAGTTTGAGCAACAAGTAAGATTTGTTTGTTGTTTTCCATCGCATTTTCAAGTGCAGCAATTGATTTATCTCTTCCAACAAAAAGTGGAACAACTACATGTGGAAAAACAATAATATCTCTTAATGGTAAAACAGGATAAAGACCATCAATCATTTCTTGGTTACTCATTTTTGTCCTTTCTTTATCGATTTTTGGCATTGTTATTTATTTTTCAAATAGGGTGATTGTAAATAAAATGCACTATTTTTTTTTAGTCTCTCAATTTATTTTTTTATAATACTATATATGTATGTCTTTTTTTTATAAAAGTAAAGAGATGTTTTTTTATTTTAAAAAAAAGAGGGGTTTTATTATCCCTCTTTTTCTTTAATTTTTTTTATTATGAGTTGTTTATTTTTTTATAAATTTTGGTTTTTTCTTGTTTGTTACAACATCTTTATCAATAACAACTTCTTTAACATCTTTTTTAGCTGGAAGTGTATACATTACATCAAGTAATAAATTTTCCATGATGGAACGAAGTCCTCGAGCACCTGTTTTTCTTTCAATAGCTTTTTTTGCAATTTCTTGATAGGCTTCATCTGTTACAGTTAATGTAACATTATCCATTTTTAAAAGAGCTTGATATTGTTTAACTAAAGCATTTTTTGGTTCTTTTAAAATTGAAATTAATGCTTCTTCATCTAATTCTTCTAAACTAACAATAACGGGTAAACGACCGATAAATTCAGGAATAAGACCAAATTTTAATAGATCATCTGGTTCCAGTTTTTCTAACAATTCAGAAACATTTTTTTCTTCACCAGATGTTTTTTCAGCGCCAAAACCAATTGCATAAGATTCTTCTCGTCTTGCAATAACCTTTTCAATTCCAGCAAATGCCCCACCACAAATAAATAAAATATTTTGAGTGTTAACTTTGATGTATTCTTGATTTGGATGTTTGCGACCGCCTTGAGGTGGTAAAGAAGCAACTGTACCTTCAATCATTTTTAAAAGAGCTTGTTGAACGCCTTCACCTGACACATCTCGTGTAATAGATGGACCATCAGATTTTCTGGCAATTTTATCAATTTCATCGATATAAATAATGCCTCGTTCTGCTTTTTCAACATCATAATTTGCGTTTTGTAATAATTTAAGTACAACGTTCTCAACGTCTTCTCCAACATAACCAGCTTCGGTTAATGTTGTGGCATCAGCAATTGCAAAAGGAACATTTAAAACTTTTGCAAGTGTTTTTGCAAGTAATGTTTTTCCACTTCCTGTAGGTCCTAAAAATAAAACATTAGATTTTTCGATTTCGACCTGAGACTCATCTTTTAAAGAGGCAAGTCTTTTGTAATGGTTATAAACAGCAACAGAAAGAGCTTTTTTTGCTTTGTGTTGGCCAATAACATATTCATCTAAAAATTTATGAATTTCTTGAGGTGTTTTTAACGTTGGTTCTGCAGATGCAGTTGTTTCTTCTTTGGGGTCTGTAGATTCGGTTAAAACACTTTTGCAAAGATCAATACATTCATCGCAAATAAAAACGGTTCTAGTTGTTCCATCAATATCTTTTTGCGGTTTTCCGGCAATTAATCGACTGACTTCATTTTGCGTTTTATTGCAAAAAGAGCATTTTAATTCCGTTGAAGAGGGCGTGTCATTTTTAATCATTTATTTCTCCGGTTTTGAGATTACTTCATCAACCAAGCCAAATTTTTTCGCTTCTTCAGCTGTCATGAAATTATCGCGTTCCATTGCTTGTTCAATCACTGAAAGAGGTTGACCTGTTTGTTCAACATAAATTTGATTTAATCTGGCTTTAATGGATAAAATTTCTTTTGCATGAATTTCAATATCTGTTGCCTGACCTTGAAAGCCACCGGATGGTTGGTGAATCATCACTCTAGAATTTGGTAAGGCAAATCTGCGCCCTTTTGCACCGCAGCATAACAATAAACTCCCCATCGAAGCGGCTTGCCCCATCACAACCGTTGATACTGGACACTTAATATAATTCATTGTATCCAAAATAGCAAGGCCAGAGGTAACAACGCCGCCCGGAGAGTTGATATAAAAAGAGATTTCTTTTTTTGCGTTTTCAGCTTCTAAAAATAAAAGTTGAGCGCAGATAAGAGAAGCTACTTGGTCGTTTACTTCGCCTGTTAAAAAGATAATTCTTTCTTTGAGTAAACGAGAATAAATGTCAAATGCTCTTTCGCCTCTGCCAGTTTGTTCAATAACAGTGGGAACAAGCATATCCATAATGGGGCTTAACTTATCTGAATAACGCATTTTTAAGAACTCCTTATTTTCTTATTGATTATTTTTTTGGTGCATCTGGATTGTATGCATACAATTCATCGGCTGAAAGATTTTCTTCATTGATTTTAACAACCGTCAAAACATAATCAACAACTTTTTCTTCAAACAATGGTGCTTTTAATGCATCTAATGCTTGAGGATTTTTTTGATAGTATTCAAAAACGATTTTTTCTTGTCCTGGATAACGACGAGCTTCTTGCATAACTGCTTTTGTTAAATCATCTTGAGTTAAAGTGATTTTGTTTTCATTTGCAATTTCTGCAAGTAACAAGCCTAAGCGAACACGGCGTTCAGCAATAGCTTTATATTCTGTTTTTAAATCGTCTTCAGATTTTGATTTTTCTTCTTCATCCAATTGATTGTTCTTTTTGGCTTCTTCAAATTGTTGCCAAATAGAATTGAATTCTAAATCAACCATTCCTTGTGGAACTTCAAATGAATGTGTTTCGGCTAAAGCATCTAAAAGAGCTCTTTTTGTGTGCATACGAGCAACATTTTGATATTCTTTATCCAATTCAGTTTTAATCATTTCTTTTAATTTATCAAGTGTATCACAGCCAAACATTTTTGCAAATTCATCATCAATTGCAGGTGTAACCATTTGGCGTAATTCTTTAATAACTGTTTTAAATAAAGCTTTTTTGCCAGCTAAATCTTTAGCATGATAATTTTCAGGGAATGAAACATTTACATCAACTTCTTCGCCGATATTTTTACCTGTTAATTGTTCTTCAAAGCCTGGAATGAATGTGTTTGAACCTAAAGCAAGGTAGTAATCTTTACCTTTTCCGCCTTTAAATTCTTCACCATCAATTGTTCCTGTGAAATCGATAACAATAACGTCACCTGTTTTTGTTTCTCTTTTTTCATCACAAGGAGCTGTTGTTTTTTTCGCATTTGCTAATTTTTCAATTGCTGCATCAATTTCTTTATCTGTAGCAACAGCAACTAATTTTTTAACTTCTAATTTTGTTAAATCAGCTGGTTTGATTTCTGGAAGAGCTTCAACTTCCATTTTGAATTCAATATCTTTGCCTTCTTCAAAACTTGTTAATTCAATTTTTGGGCGCAAAGCTGGGCGAATTTTGTTTTCTTCTAATGTTTTAGTTGCTTTTTCTTGAACTAAATCATCTAAAACTTCACCTTTAACAGCGTTTTCATATTTTGTTTTAATAAGACTTAATGGTGCTTGACCAGGTCTGAAACCTTGGATTTTGGCTTCTTTTCTAACTTCTTCTAATTTTGCTGTGATTTTATCTGCAAATTCATTTGCAGGGATCACAACTGTGAAAGAATGAGCTAACTTTTGTTTTTTCATTTCATAAATCCTTTTTATATCTAACTGTTGGTGCGGATGAAGAGACTCGAACTCCCACGCCTCTCGGCAACGGCTTCTAAGACCGTCGTGTCTACCATTCCACCACATCCGCTTTCTTGATTAATCATTGAAAAATCAAAGAAAATTATTTTTTTTGTTACATGTGAGTTCTTTTTTTCACACAATCAACAGACTATATAACATATTAAATAAAAAAAATAAAGAGTTTTTTATCTCTTTTTTTTATGAAAAATTTTAATTTACTTGAAAAACAATGTTTTTTCTTGTATACTTTTCAAACTTTTTAAATGTTTAAAATAAAATTTCTTAGAGGACTTATGCCGAATAATTTAACTGATATCACAAAAAAAAGACGCACATTTGCTATTATTTCTCACCCAGATGCTGGTAAAACAACTTTAACAGAAAAATTATTGCTTTTTGGGGGTGCAATTAATCAAGCGGGTGCAGTTAAAGCAAGAGGTGAAAATAGAAGGGCTCATTCAGACTGGATGAAAGTTGAACAAGAACGTGGTATTTCAGTGGCTTCATCTGTGATGAGTTTTGAATATGGTGGATGTTCTTTTAATTTGTTAGATACCCCTGGACATGAAGACTTTTCAGAAGATACTTATCGTGTTTTAACAGCAGTTGATTCTGCAGTTATGGTAATTGATAGCGCAAAGGGTATTGAGGCTCAAACAAAGAAATTGTTTGAAGTGTGCCGTTTGAGAGATATTCCAATTATTACTTTTATAAATAAGTTAGATCGTGATGGTTTGGAGCCTTTTAAACTTTTAGAAGAAATTGAACAAACTTTAGCATTGGATGTTTCTCCTGCATCTTGGCCAATTGGTATGGGACGAGATTTTAAAGGGTGTTATGATTTATTAAACGATAAATTGCGTTTATTTGAAAAGGGTGCAAGTAAGTCTTCTTTGCCAGTAGAATCAATTGAACTTCATGGTGTTGATGATGAAAAAATGGATACTCTTCTTTCAAAAGATGTTGCTGATGTTTTGCGCGAAGAAGTTGAAATGGTAAGGGGATTGTGTCCTGAGTTTGATGAAAAAAGTTATTTAGAAGGATCTTTAACGCCTGTCTTTTTTGGGTCGGCTGTGAATAACTTTGGAGTTAAAGAGCTTTTGGATGCTCTTGTTTCTTTTGCGCCGTCACCAAGACCGCAAAGTGCAAATTTACGTCTTGTGAATCCTGATGAAGAAAAGGTGACTGGATTTGTTTTTAAAATTCAGGCGAATATGGATCCAAAGCATAGAGATAGAATTGCTTTTATGAGGGTTTGTTCTGGTCACTTCAAACGCGGAATGAAATTGATGCATTTAAGAACGCAAAAGCAAATGATTTTGCATAATCCAGTTATGTTTTTAGCGCAGGATAGAGAATTGGCTGAGGAAGCTTTTGCAGGAGATATTATTGGAATTCCAAACCATGGTGGAATGCGTATCGGTGATTCCTTTTCAGAAGGGGAGGGGTTGCAGTTTAAGGGAATTCCTTCATTTGCACCTGAATTGTTAAAAAAAGTGCGCCCGAAAGATCCATTAAAGGCTAAACATTTGGCAAAAGCATTAGAGCAAATTGCAGAAGAAGGTGGGGCAAGTGTTTTTAAGCCAACTCACGGATTTGAATGGATTGTTGGAGTTGTTGGTGTTTTGCAATTTGAAGTTTTAGCTGATAGAATTCGAACGGAATTTGATGTTCCAGTTATTTTTGAACCGACAAGTTATTTTACAGCTCGTTGGGTGCAAGGGGATTCTTCTGAAGTTCAAAAGTTTATTCAAACAAATTCTGCTTCAATGGCAACAGATCATGATGGAGCTCCAGTCTTTTTATCAAGAAATGCATGGCATTTAAATAAAGCGGAAGAAGATTTTCCAGCGATTAAGTTGTTGAAGATTAAAGAGTAAATCTTATCATTGTCTATTTTTTTTAAAAAAATATTGAATTTTTATCCTCGGTGTGATAAAATATAGGAACTTTACTTTTTTATGGGCAGAAAATGATAAAAGAAATTTTAGGTGCTGAAAACAGAACTTTTACACTTCCAAGTATTCTTTATAAAGAGGAAGAAGTTTTTGTTTATAAGATTAAAAAAATTGCTAAAGAAGATGTTGCTGAGGCAAGATTTATTTATGAACAACTTAATTATGAAAATGATAAGCCTGTTCATGTCGTTCGAGAAATGGCGGATTTAGGGTATTTTGATGGGTTGTTCAGCAATAAAGCTGTTCGTGCAGCAAAGAAAAAAGGTGTACTCCCAGAAGGATATCAAATTCATCATATCATTCCATTAAAATTAGGTGGAAGTAATAGCGTGAAAAATCTTTGTGTTGTTGATTATGAAACACATGCAATGCTTCATCAGTTAATTTATCAACCCATTATTGATAAAATGCAATTATCAGAAGAGGCGGTTTTAATTTTGCCACCATTTGCTCGTGTGATTAAAAAAGAAGATCGCGCGAAATTCTTTTTATTTTCAGAATTGCGTCATCATGCAATGAAACAAGCAAAATTAGTTTCTCATCATAAAAAAGAAAATATAAATGCAGATATGGGATTTAGAGATGCTTATTGCAGATCAGGGCGCACGCGTTAACAAGAGGTTGAAATGTATTCAAAAGGTGGAACGGAAGATAAAAAATTTTATTGCGTGATGCAAGGTAGCTCCAAGTTGTGTTTTAGATTAAAAAGGCCTCAAAAGGCTTTGTCTGAACAAGAACGGATGGCTCTTGTTCGTGAGTTTGTGAAAAAAATGGCTTTAAATGGTGAATTAGATGGTTTGTTAGAAGGCGCAGATTTAAAGCAAGCTAAAAAGAGTGGATTTTTGCCAAATAAATATAACGTTCATCATTATTTGCCATTATCAATGGGTGGTTCTCATCAAGAAGAAAATCTTTGTATTATTGATAAAAAATTGCATCGTTGGATACATGCATATTTGCTGGATCCTATTTATCGGGATAGTAAATTTGATTTTTTGGAAGATAAAAAAGTTTATTTAATATTGCCAACACAAAAAAAAGTGTTAACCATGAAAGATGCTTCTATTTTTTTTACAGATGAAGAATTAGATCAGATTAGGGATGATGAATTAAATAATCGTGTTCCAGAATATCTTCCGCCACAGGTAAATAACAGGGATAAGGTTTCAATGCTTCGATTTGTTGAAGAGTTGAAAAGAGATATGGATCTTTTTGACAAAGAAACTAAAGAAAAAAATGAAGTTATTGTTGAAAATATTATGCATAAGATAAGAGCTGAAAATAAAGCTTATCGAAAAACAGGGAAGAAAATTAGCAAATTTTGGAATGAAAGACGTGAAGGTAAAACAAGAATGCCTTTAACTCGTAAAGAAAAAGGGGAAAAATCAGCGAAAAAAGCAAGGAAAGCGGCTGCAAGAAGGTTTTATCCTCATTTAGTGGTAAAATGGAATCAAAAAGAAAGGTCTTAAAAGAGTTTTTTAAGACTTTTTCTTTGACTTTTTAAATAAAAAATCATATAATTCAAATTTGTCCCCTTATATCTTTTTAAGTGGTGTTGCTAAAAAGAAGTAAAGGGTTTGTTTAACAATATTAAAGAGGATAAAAAATGATAGAAATTAAATTACCAGATGATTCCAAGCTAATGATGGAATCTGGCGTTTCAGGGTTAGATATTGCAAAACAAATCAGCGAAGGCTTGGCTAAAAATGCCGTTGCCGTTCGTGTGAATAATGAATTAACAGATCTCACAACACCAATCACAACTAACGCATCTGTTTCAATTATTACCACGAAAAATGAAGAAGCTTTGGGGATTTTACGTCATACAACAGCACATGTATTGGCTCATGCGGTTACGCGTCTTTATAAAGATGTTCAAGTAACAATTGGTCCTGCTATTGAAAATGGTTTTTATTATGATTTCTTTGGCATTGTGATTAAAGAATCAGATTTGCCTGCCATTGAAGAAGAAATGAAAAAAATTGTTGCTGCCGATTATGAAATTAAACGTACAGTTGTTTCAAGAGAAGAAGCAGAAAAAGTTTTTGAAGAACGTGGTGAAAAGTATAAACTTGAAATTTTGCGTGATATGCCTGAAGAAATTAAAGAAGTTTCTTTATATACGCAAGATGATTATGTTGAATTATGCAGAGGACCACACTTGTCTAGCACGGGAAAGGTTGGAACAGCATTTAAATTGACAAAAGTTTCAGCTTCATATTGGCGTGGTGATGCAACGAAAGAATCTTTGCAACGTGTATATGGAACGGCATTCTTTAGTGAGAAAGAATTGAAAAATTATTTCACGATGTTGGAAGAAGCTGAAAAAAGAGATCACAGAAAACTTGGTAAAGAAATGGATTTCTTCCATTTTGAAGAATATGCACCTGGGGATGTTTTTTGGCATCCAAGAGGTTGGACATTCTTCCAAACGCTTATTGACTACATGCGTAACAGACAAAGAGAAGTTGGTTATGTTGAAGTGAATACTCCACAATTAATGAACCGCGTTCTTTGGGAAACATCAGGTCACTGGGATTGGTATCAAGAAAACATGTATACAACTGAAATTGAAGGCAAAGCTTTTGCATTAAAACCAATGAATTGCCCTGGTGGTATGTTGATTTTTAAACAAGGGATTACAAGCTATCGTGATTTACCTCAATATATCGGTGAATTTGGTCGTGTACACCGTAATGAAGCATCTGGCGCTATTCATGGATTGATGCGTGTTCGTGCATTTACACAAGATGATGCACATATTTTCTGTACACCAGAGCAATTGAAAGAAGAATTGCAAAAAGTTGTCCGCTTGATGCTTAGTATTTATAAAGATTTTGGTTTGACAGATATGTCTATTAAATTATCAACAAGACCAAAAGAACGCATTGGTTCAGATGAAATTTGGGATATGCTTGAAAATTCATTAGCTGAAGCATTAACGGATATGGGATATTCTTATACAATTAATCCGGGTGATGGTGCTTTCTATGGTCCAAAACTTGACTTTAAGATGAGAGATGCTTTAGGTCGTGAATGGCAATTAGGTACATTGCAAGCGGATTTAAATTTACCAGAACGTTTTGATGTTTCATATATTGGTGAAGATGGGGAAAAACATCGTCCAATTATGTTGCACAGAGCTTTATTTGGTTCTTTAGAACGTTTTGCTGGAGTATTCCTTGAAATTTCTGGTGGACATTTACCATTCTGGTTGGCTCCTGTTCAAATTATGGTCATGCCAGTCACAAACGATCAAGATGACTATGCCAAAAAGGTTGCTCGTAAATTGAATGTTGCAGGTATCAAAACTGAAACAGATTTGCGTAGCGAAAAAGTTGGATATAAAATCAGAGAGCATTCTTTGAAAAAAATTCCGGTTATTCTTGTTGTTGGTAAAAAAGAAGCTGAAGAAGAAACAGTTACTATTCGTCGTTTGGGTTCGCAAGCTCAAGAAGTTAAATCTTTACAAGATGCTATTAAAGATTTTAAAATTGAAGCAAGATATCCAAGTGTTGAATATGAAGATTAATTTTTAAAATAAAAAAAAGAGCGTTTAATTTAAACGCTCTTTTTTGTTGCAATTTTTTTTTAGGTTGATTAAAAATGATATAGGTTATTATGATGGGAGTAAAAATGATTGTAAAAAAGAAAATAATTTGCATTGTTGCTGCATTAATTTTTGTTATTGCAGGTTCTTTAGGGGGATATTATTTTTTTAGAAAGCCTTATTTTTCAATTATTGTTTGTTCATATAATTATGGTCATTTTTTGCCACAAACAATTGAGTCTGTTTTAAAATCCTCATATCAAAATTTTGAGTTGATTGTTGTGAATGATGGATCAACAGATAAAACATCTGAAGTTCTAAATAAATATAGAAATCATGCAAAAATAACGGTTATTGAACATGAAAATCAAGGGCTTTCCTTATCAAGAAATAAGGCAATGAAAATTGCAAAAGGAAAATATTTTTGGTTTGTAGATGCGGATGATTGGATTGATGTTGATGCTCTTAAACACTTATATGAAAAAACAAAAGAAACATCTCCAGATATTGTTTCTTTTTATACCAGTAATGTGAATGCTGAAGGTATGTTTTTAGGGATGGGTGGTTATGATATGTTGCCATCTAAACTTGAAAATAATCCTGATAAAATTTTCACGATTGAAGATTTAAGCGTGGGTGATTTAATTGGATATCCTGTAACGAGCGGCAAGCAAATTTATAGAAGAGAGTTTACGTTATCACAAGGAATTGATTTTCCTGCCAGAACATTGTTTGAAGATGATCTTTTCTTTGCTCATCATATTTTTGCTGGTGCTCGTATTTCTCCTTTCCCAATATTGCTTTATTATAAACGTTTTCATGGCAATGCGATTACAGCAGATAAACCAAAGCATTATGATTCATATATTAGGATTTGTCAGTTTATATGGGAAAGAACTCACAGATATCCACAACATGAGCAAAAAGCAACAGCTTTTTCAAATGTCTATATGGATGGAATTATTCCTCGTTGGAATTGGTTGTCAAATGAAAGAAAATATAAATTTTATCCAGACCTTTTAAAATGGAAAGAATTTCTTAAAAAACAACCAGATAATGATTTTTGGAACGAAAAGAGAGCGCATTTTGATCGCTTTTTAAATTCAGATGAAATTTTAAAATATAAACCAAATAATGAAGAAAAAGCCGGTCAGTAAGACCGGTTTTTTTGTGTCTTTTCTTGTCTTGACAATTATTAATAGATAATATATTATACATAAAAAAGAAAAAATAAACTTAAGGGATAATATAATGACAATTCTTTTAAAAACGCCAACCGAGGTAATGAAAGATGTTGCCTTTCGTGTGAAATCAAAGCGTTTAGCCTTGAATTTAACGCAAGAGGGGGTTGCTCTTCGTTCGGGTGTGAGTTTGGGCTCTTTAAAGAGGTTCGAATCAACGGGTCAAATTTCATTAGAATCTTTATTAAAGCTTGCTCATGCTGTGAATTCATTATCTGATTTTGAAGAGTTATTCCAAAATGATATAAGTAAGGTAAGTTTATTTGATCAGAAACAAGAAAATAAAGTTCGCCAAAGAGGAAAATTAAAATAAAAAAAGAGGGGGGATATGCGACTAAATGTTTATTTGAATGCTTATCAAAAAAGGCATTTTATTGGTGTTTTGGAGGGAAAAGATGAAATTTTATTTGAATATGCTCCTTCTTTTATAAAAACGGGCATTAATTTATCTCCCTTTATGTTGCCTTTAAAGGCGGGAGTTTTTTATGATAAAAAACAAACGTTTGATGGATTGTTTGGATTATTTAATGATTCACTTCCTGATGGTTGGGGTTGTTTGTTATTGGATAGATATTTGCAAAAGCAAGGTCTTTCATATTATGATATCACCCCATTGCATCGGCTTTCTATTGTTGGTAAAGAAAGTTTGGGAGCGTTGGAATATGAGCCACGAGAATCTCCTGAAGATATTAAAATTGAAGAAATTGAATTGGATGAGCTTTCATTGGGGGCGCATCAGATTTTGGAAGGGGCTAGTTCTGATTTATTGGATCATTTAAAATCATTAAATGGATCAACAGCGGGTGCAAGACCAAAAATTACAGCACAAGTTTCTGATGATTTTAAAACGATTCGAAGTGGTCGAACATATCAAAAAGGTTTTTCTCCATGGATTATTAAATTTTCATCAGATACAGACGAAAGAAATTTAGGGGCTTTAGAATATATTTATTCATTACTGGCAAAAAAAGCAGGTATTGAAATGCCTGAAACATATTTATTTCCTTCAAAAAATTCAGCAGGGCATTTTGCAACAAAACGATTTGATCGAGATGGAAAAAATAAAATTCATATTCATAGTGCTTGTGGTCTTTTGCATGCATCGCATCGCATTCCAACGTTAGATTATGAAAATTTAATTCGATTGACCAGCCATTTAACTCATGACACAAGAGAAGTTGAAAAAATGGTTCGATTAATGTTTTTTAATGTTAAAGCTGGTAATAAAGATGATCATACAAAAAATTTTGCTTATATGATGACGAAAAATTATGAATGGAAAATGACTCCTGCTTTTGATATTACGCCATCAAACGGAATTAATGGAGAACAAACAGCGATGGTTAATGGGAAAGGAAGAAAAATTTTAAATGAAGATTTAATTGAAACAGCTAAAATATCGGGATTGCCATTGCAAAAAATAAAGAAAATACTTTCCGAAGTTGAAGAGGCTCTTTCTTTTTATCCTTTGCTTTTAAAAGAGTTTTTGGGCTATTCTGTTTTCCATTTAAGATAATAAAAAAGCGGTTCAAAATGAACCGCTTTTCTCTTTATTTGTTTTGTTATTTATCTGCATCTGCGGCTACTTGCATTTTAACAATAATGTCTGGATTTGAAACAGCACCATTATTTGCACTTGTACCAGCTTTAATCATGTCAACATATTCCATGCCAGATGTCACTTGACCGAAAACAGTGTATTGCCCATCTAAAAAGCCTGCATCATCAAAACAGATGAAAAATTGACTATCTGCAGAGTTTGGATCCATAGCCCTTGCCATTGAAACAGTTCCTCTGCCATGGTGTTTTGAGTTAAATTCAGCTTTTAGTTTTTTGCCTGAACCGCCCATTCCAGTTCCCGTTGGATCTCCTGTTTGAGCCATAAATCCTGGAATAACGCGATGGAATTTAACGCCGTTATAAAAACCTTCACGTGTGAGTTCTTTAATTCTTGCAACATGGTTTGGCGCTACATCAGGGTATAATTCGATTGTAACACGACCATTTTCTGTATCTAAATAGAGAGTATTTTCTTTATCCATAGCTTTTGCTCCTGTTGTTGTGAGTAATAACCCTGCAATGAGGGAAAGTATCCATTTTTTCATATTTCTGTCCTTTCCGTTATAAAAAATAACTGACTTTGATTTAAATATAAAAAAAAGAGTTTGTCAAAAGATTTTATAATTCCTTTAACATTTCTTCTGCTAAATAAATATCATTCATATCATTAATGTCAATGCAATATTTGGGATCAACTTCGAAGCCGTAGGGGATATCATTTAAACTTGTTTCTGAAGAAAGAAGATCTGTTTTGCTTAAGTAAAGCATGCCATTCACATAAACTGCTTTTGGCATATCTTGACGGCGAACGGTTGATTGTTGAGTTAAAACATTTGTAAGAGCATCTTCTTTTTGCCAACGAACTAAGATGGGATTATATTTTACTTGGTGAACTGAAAGCATTTGGTTTAAATTTTTATCAATGCACTCTTTAATAATTCCATCAATATGAAAGGACTGTCTTAATGGTGAAGTTGGTTGAAGCTGTAAAATATAATCAAAATGTTTTCCTTGTTTTTTTAATTCTTCAATTGCGTGAATAATACAGTCGATTGATTTAGAAGTGTCAAGAGCTAATTCTGGGGGCCTGTCAATTACATTACAGCCGTTTTCTAAACAACAGTTTTTAATATTTTTACCATCTGTTGAGCAATAAATGGCATCAATATATTCACTCTTTTTTGTGGCGTCAATTGTGTAATTAATAAGAGGTTTTCCATTAATTGGATAAAGGTTTTTATCTTTAATCCCTTTTGAGCCAGATCTTGCTGTAATGATTGCGCAAATAGATTTATTTTGATACATAAAATATCCCTTTTTATTTTAGTTGTCTTTCTTTATTTGTTTTAGCAAATAAATGGAAATAATGCAAAGGATAATTGTCGATATATAAAATAAATTCCATTGAAAAACAGTTTTGTTTGTTATGTTTAAAATATCTGCAAAATTGCTGAACCAATTTAGAGACAACCCTGCAATAATTGAACCAAGAGCGGCTGCAAATGATTTAAATACAGAATTGACGGATAGATAAACAGAAGACATGTCTTTTGGCATATAAAGTAAACTTGTGTTATTAATTCCAAGAGCTAAAGCGGCGGTTGAAATTCCTAAAAGGATGTTAACAAATATCAAAGTACTGAGCAATGCAAAACCCGTCAAGGGGTAAATATTTAATCCCATAAAAATAAGAGTGCATAAAATAAAAATAGGGATAGAAGCAATTAAAATTTTTTCAGGGCCTTTTCTATCACTCATTTTTCCCCATTTTTTAACAATAAAAGTGTAAACAAGCCATTGTAAAAGAGTAAGAACAATAATGGTTGACATTTCAACATTTAAGTTTTTAAGCATAAAAACAGTTAAAAAGGGCGTAATGAAGTTGATTGAAAAGTTTAAGACACTCAAGGCTGTTAATAATCTTGAAAATGGCTTATTTTGAAAGGTATGTGCTATTTTTTTTATAAATGGTATATCTTTTTTAGTTGGGATTTTTTTATCTTCAATATGAAAAAAAGTGCAGGCACCATAAATGCTAATTAAAAAAGCTAAAAAGATTAAAAAAGCATAAGAGTAAAGTTCGCCATTTTGATAAGGTTTAGCAATTTTTATTAAGCAGAATACAAAAATAAAGCAAATTATTTTTGCAATCATCATCCACTTAAATCGGTGAGAGAAAAATCTTCCCATCATACGTGAAGGAATAAGTTCTTTCATCCAAGGCATCCAAACGCCACCACAAATAGAACCAATAAGGTATGAAAATAACAATGAGATAATTAATACGGGAACCACCCAACTTGATCCTTGAAAAAAACAAAGAGCAGCTGCAATAAGATAAAATGGACGAGCCAAAAATGATGACCATAAAGCAATTTTTTTTGCTGAAATCCCTTTTTCGATTAAATATGAAGAAAGAAGGTGGATCATGTTTCCGATAAATGGAATAGCGCCCAAAAAACCAATAGAAAGATTTCCAGCACCTAATAAAAGAGCATAGGCGGTAAGAGTGCTGCCAACAGCTAAAGAATCCATTGCTGATGTGGCGACACCACCTCTAAAAACATAATCCATCGATTGATGAAGTTTGCTTGCTTTTTTCATTTTTGGATATCCTTTGTTAATTTTAGGTTTCTAGCATAAAAGAGGATGAAATGCAAGTTATATTATTATTGTTATTATTCCTTGATTTTTCTTAAAAAGTAGCGTATCTTTTTCCTAATTAGAAAGGATGAAAATGACTGAAATTTTAAATTATGATTTTCGGGTTTTATTAAACCCAAATGAAGTTCCTGTTTTTGAAGAAATGTTAAGTGAAATGGCAGTAGCTGTTTTAACTGTGATGATTGAAAAAGGGGAGCATAAAGGTAAGTGGGAATTACAAGCTATTTTTGAAGGAAAGCCCGATGAAGCTAGAGTTCAATTTTTGATGGAACAGGCATCTAAAATGGCTGGTATTAAAACGCCTGAAATTAAAATTAATCCGATGGAAAATAAAAATTGGCTTTTAGAATGTTATCAAAGTTTTAAACCAATTACAATCGGAAAATATTTTATTTATGGCTCGCATATTGATGAAGTGCCAAGTGATAAAATTGCTCTTCAAATTGATGCGGCAACGGCTTTTGGAACAGGGGAACATCAAACAACACATGGTTGTTTAGAAGCTTTAAATGATCTTGATTTTATTCCACAAAAAGTGATTGATGTTGGTTGTGGGTCAGGGATTTTATCAATGGCTTATGCTAAAACATTTAATAGAAAAGTGGATGCTGTTGATATTGATCCAGAATCTGTGCGTGTGGCAAGTGAAAATGCTTCTATTAACGGCTTAAGTGATTTAATGACTGTGTGGCATAGTAACGGCTATGAACAGGTTAAAGATAAATATGATTTAGTTCTTTGCAATATTTTGGCTCGTCCATTAATGGATATGGCGGCTGATTTAAAAGCTCATTTAAATAAAGCCGGGGTTGCTATTTTATCTGGATTTTTAAATCGACAAGAACGTTGGGTTTTAAAAGCGCATACAGATCTTGGATTTAAATTTTTAAAACGTTATCGCATTAATGGGTGGAGTACACTTGTTCTTCAAAAAGGAGAAGAGTAAATGACCGCTCTTTTATCCAAAATTCAAGCGGATTTAATTGAAAATGACTTAGATGGTGTTTTAATCCTTAAAAGTGATCCATTTTTGTCGGGTTACTATGCGCCATATAAGGATAGATTGAAAGAAGTCACTTCTTTTTCAGGATCAGATGGTGTGGCACTTGTTTTAAAAACAGGTGGTGTTTTGTTTGTTGATTCAAGGTATACCGAACAGGCAAAATTGCAATCAAATTTTAAAGTTTTAGAAGTGCCAAAAGAAACAAGGCTGTCTTTATGGATAAAAGAAAATATGCAAGGTAAAAAGATTTTGTTTGATGATAAGGTGCATTCTGTTGAATGGGTTCATCAAATGGAAGTTCTTTTAAAAGAATCAAATGTTTCTTTATTGCCGGATAGTAATCGTTTATTTGATAAATGGTTTGCGTCTCAATTTTTTAAACAAGACCTTTTTGATTATGATGAAAAGTATGCAGGGTGTTCATCAAAAGAAAAAATAAAAAAAGTTCAAGCTTATTTAAATGAAAAGAATTTAGATGCGCTTTTTATCCTTTCTCCAGAAAATGTTTCGTGGTTATTAAATAAAAGGGATAAAAATAAAAGTGATTATCCAGTTGTTTATAAAAGATTAATTGTGATGAAAAATGGGGATGTTTTAGATTTTGATGAAAATATTAAAGCATTAAAAGGTTTAAAAACAGCGGTTGATTTAAAAAAGGCAAGTCTTTATTTGGTAAATGAGCTTAAAAAGAATCATGTTTTGATTCAGCATGAAACAGAAATTATTGATGAATTAAAAGCGCAGAAAAACAGTATTGAAATTCAAAATATTAAAGAAGCTTGTTTGTTTGAAAGCTTGGTTGTAACTAAATTTTTAGCTTTTGTTGAAAAGAATAAAGGATCGATAACGGAAATTGATTGTGATGAAAAATTAAAAGAGTTGCGTTCCTTGTCGCCTCTTTATTTTCATGATAGTTTTCAAACAATTGCCGCTTCTGGACCTCATGCAGCACAAGCCCATTATGCCCCAACAAATGAATCAAACGTGCAAGTAGCGGATTATCCAATTCTTCTTGTTGATACAGGTGGACATTATTTAAATGGTACAACGGATATGACAAGAACTATTTTAATCGGTTCTGCAACTCAGTTGATGAAACAACGATATACCGAAGTGTTAAAAGGGCATATTGCGTTGGCTTCTTCAAATTTAAAAGAAGGGGAAAGTACATCTCTTTTGGATGAAAAGGCACATCATTATTTAAGAGCATCCGGTGTTGATTATTATCATGGAACAGGGCATGGGATTGGTATGATGCTGGGCGTTCATGAATATCCACCAGCTGTTTATTCAAAAGATGAAAAAGGTTTAGTGGGAGGTATGCTTTTTTCGAATGAACCAGCTTTTTATTCAGTTGAAGAGGGATTTGGTATCCGCCTTGAAAATATGCTTTTATCTTATGAAAAAGAAGATGGCGTGTTAGGGTTTAAAAATCTTTTATTCATTCCATTTGATGAAAGATTTGTTGATTTTAATTTATTAACGAATGAAGAAAAAGAATGGTTAAAATCCTATCATGAGGAAATTTTAAAAAAAGTCTTCCCGTCATTAAGTGCGGAAGAAAAAGAATTGATTATGCCGTTGATGAGTGGATTTTTGAAAGGATAAAAAAGTGGCAAAACTTATTTCAACCGGAACGGTTGCAACAAACAGAAAAGCAAGGTTTAACTATGAAATTTTGGAAACCTATGAAGCTGGTATTGTGTTAACAGGTGGGGAAGTGAAATCTTTGAGGGCAGGGCATGCCACCATTAATGAAAGTTATGCGGATACGGAAAACAGAGAGTTGTTTTTGATTAATGCGCATATTGCTGAATATTTGGGATCAAAAGGTGGTTTTGTGCAAGAAAAATCATCTCGTCCAAGAAAGCTTTTATTGCATGAAAAAGAGTTAAATAAAATTTTTGCGGCGATTGAGCAAAAGGGAAAAACAGTTATTCCTTTAGAGCTTTATTTTAACTCTAGAGGAGTTGCAAAAGTGAAAATTGCGTTGGCAACTGGTAAAAATATGGCAGATAAGCGCGAAGACATTAAAAAACGAGATTGGAACCGAGATAAACAACGCATTTTAGCTCATTATAATAATGGAAAAAGATAGTTAAAAATTAAGAAAATAGCCCTTATTCTGTAAAAGAATAGGGGTGTTTTTTTTGCTTGTTTTTAATATTGACAAAAAAGATTGACAATTTTGTTGATTTATGATATAATTACAAAAATTTTAGAGGGGAATCATATGAAACAACAAAATTTTAATGCGCTTATTAGTGGTATAAAGTCTTTTTTGCCAATTTCGGACTTAAGACCGGCGCAAAAAGATATTTTTGAAGAATTTTTATCAAGAGCGGATGAAAATTTAACAAAAGGCTTTTTTGATCTTGCCACTGGGTTTGGCAAAACAAGAATGATGAACGTTTTAGCTGAAAGCTTTTTATTGCAAAACCCGAAAGGTAAAGTGGTTGTTGTTGTGCCAACTCAAAGTTTGGTGAAAGATGCAAATGGCGAGGGGATGATTAAGCGCTTTCAAGATTTTCATCAAATGCATTTTAATGAACCATTAAGCATTGGTGCATTTTATACATATGGAAAAGATACAACAAGTAATGTTATTGTAACAACTTATTCTTCACTCAATACCTTTGCTAACAACATTAACCCAAAAGAAGTTGGCCTTTTGTTGTTGGATGAAGCACATCACAGCTTATCCCAAAGCCGAATGGATGCGATTAAAGAATTTTCAAATGCTTGTTGTTATGGTTTAACAGCAACGCCAGCTTATTCCCCAGATAAATCATTGGAAAATTTATTGGGTTCAGTGATATCTGAAATGAACACAGTGCAAGCCGTTAAAGATGGATTGCTTACGCCTTGCAAAAATGTTTTGCTTTCATCCAAAATTAAGGTGGATTTGAGTTTTGTTTCAAAAACAACCACGGGTGAATATAATGAAGCTGAACTTGAAAAACTGCTTTCTCAAGCTCTGAAATCTTATCAAGAAAATGGGAATGCAAAAAATTGGAAAAATGTGCATGAGTTAATTGCAAATGAAATTGCTGTGTTTTATCAAAATTATGTGGATGAAACAGTTGGCAAAGTGCAAGGTAAAAAATGTATGATTAACTGCCGTTCACAGGCTGAAGCAAAATTACAGGCCAGAGCTTTAAATAAATTGTTTGGAAAAACAGTTGCTGGTATTTGGACAACAAATACAAAAGATAAAACCATTTTAAACAAATTTGTGAATGGCAATTTGCCCATTTTATGTCAGGTTGGAAAACTCTCTGAAGGGTTTGACATGCCTGAATTGGATATGTGTATTAACTATCCAACTTGTTCCAGAGTGGTTGAAGCGCAACGTGGGGGTCGTGTTTTGCGTTTAAACCCACAAAATGAAAATAAGTTTGCTTTGATTGTGGATGTTGTTTTTGCGCATCCAGATTATGATAACCCAATTTTGTCATCTCACGAAAACGGACAAGTTCTTTATCGTGATATTACAAACAAAAGTGTGGTTATTTCAGATAAAAAGATGGATGAGAGATCAGGTGATTTAGAACCATGGGCAAGAAAAGAACGCTCATCATCAAAACTTTCCCTTGAAGTTTTTGATATTTTTTCAAATGTTGAAGAGTTGATTACTCTTGAAAATGAGGCTGTTGCAGCGTTGAAAGCTCAAGATATTCCAGTAAAAAGAGAAGGAATGAAATCAAGTAGCGATTTGGTTATATTGTTTAAAAGATACAATCAATTTTACGCAAAACAGTTTCAAAAATATTATGATGAAAATGAAATTTTTGATGTTAATGGAAAAAAATATCCATTGATTGAAAGAGTAAAATCTGGAACAAAAATTGCATTGGCATTACATGAACATGAAAATGCTCTTGAAACATTTAAAAAACTGTTGAAAAAAGATGGATATGATCTTGATATTCCAGATATTCCAGTAAAAAGAGAAGGAATGAAATCAAGTAGAGATTTGGTTATATTGTTTAAAAAAGACAATCAATTTTACGCAAAACAGTTTCAAAAATATTATGATAAAAATGAAATGTTTGATGTTAATGGAAAAAAATATCCATTGATTGAAAGAGTAAAATCTGGATCGAAAATTGCCTTGGTTTTGCATGAACATGAAAATGCTCTTGAAACATTTAAAAAACTGTTGAAAAAAGATGGAAATGATCTTGATATTCCAGTAAAAAGAGAAGGAATGAAATCTAGTAATGATTTGGGTTTGTTGCTTAAAAAAGATTGTACATTTTTTGTAAAGAGACTACAAAAATATTATGACGAAAATAAAATGTTTGAGATTGATGGAATCCAATATCCTTTGGTTGAAAAAGTAAAATCCCGTACAATCATCGTGTTGGCATTACATGAACATGAAAATGCATTAGAAGCGTTTAAAAAGCTTTTGCAAGAAGAAGGGAATGATCTTGATATTTCAGTAAAAAGAGAAGGGATGTTGTCCAGTAGAGATTTAACTATATTGTTTAAAAAAGACAATCAATTTTATGCAAAACAGATGCAAAGATTTTATAATGAAAATAAAACTTTTGAGATTGATGGAATCCAATATCCTTTAGTTGAAAAAGTAAAATCTTATTCACAAGCTACATTAGCTTTGCATGAGCATCCATTGGCACTTGAAACATTTAAAAGGTTATTAGAAAAAGATGGCATTGTTTTGAAAGAAAGAAAAATTACTTCTCAAAAACAAGATCTTTTATCCATTCAAAAGCAGCAAAAAAGCCGATAAAAAGCTACTGATTTTTGTTAATAAAAACCCACTGAAAGTAAACAGTGGGTTTTATGTTTATTTGCGTCTTTTTTCTCTATGCAAAGATTTTGGACCTTGTTTAACTTTGGATTTTGGCTTTGGTTTGCCTTTTGTTTGTTTCTTTTCCATAATCTTTGCCTTTTTCTTAATTGAGGCACGTTCTTTTGCTTTTTCAGCATAAGGGTTTTCGCGTTTTCTCATATGAATTCTGATTGGCACACCAACCAAACCATAACGCTCTCTCAATCCGTTTGAAAGATATCTTAAATAAGATTCTGGCAATTGATCTGGGTTGCTTGAAAAGATCACAAAGGTTGGTGGGCGTTTTGAAACCTGTGTCATATATTTCATTGGAATGCGTCTACCATTGCTTGCAACAGGGGTTGGGTGTGCTTGAGTCATTTCTTGCAAGAATGTGTTGAGTTTATGCGTTGGCACACGTTTGTTCCAAAGTTTATACATTTCAAATACATCACTCATCAATCGGTCTAAACCATAACCTGTTTTTCCAGAAATCGTGTGAACAGGAATGCCTTTAACTTGTTGCAATGATTCAACCAATTTTTCTTTTAATCGATGCAAAACTTGTTGTGGATTTTCAATTGAATCCCATTTATTTAAGGCAATTAAAAGAACGCGGCCTTCATTCAAAACTTTTGAAGCAATAATCAAGTCTTGCTTTTCCATTGGCACATTGGCATCTAAAACCAAAATAACAACTTCGGCAAAATCAATGCTTGTATTTGTATCTTGGGCTGAAATTTCTTCTACTTGATTAGTAACTTTTCCTCTTTTTCTAAGACCAGCTGTGTCTGTTAATAAAATTTCATTTCCTCTCCAATTCCAAGGAATTGTAATCGCATCTCTGGTAACGCCAGCTTCTGGCCCTGTTAATAATCTTTCTTGCCCCAAAAGTTGGTTAACAAGAGTTGACTTTCCAACATTTGGACGGCCAACAATGGCTAATTTTAATGGTTTAATTTTGGGTTCTTCTTCAACAATTTCTTCATCTTCAAAGAAATCATCATCCTCTTCGTCTTCATCTCCTTCTTTTGGTGGGTTGATCAGCATTTTTAATTCTTGATATAAATCGCTGATACCAACGCCATGTTCGCCAGAAATTTTAAGTGGCGAGCCAAGACCAAGCGCATAAAAATCACCAGTGTGTTGTTGCCCTTCTGCTTTATTGGCAAGCAAAATAACTGGTTTATCAACCATTCTTAATTCAGTTGCCATTTTTTCATCCAAAGTTGTTAATCCACTTCTAGCATCAACAACTGCTAAAATGATATCAGCTTCTTCAATGGCCATTTGGGTTTGTCGCCACATGGCTTTAGCTAAACTTGAAGAATCTTCAAGACCTGCCGTATCAATCACTCTAAACGAAATATCGCCGAGCGTAGCTGTTCCTTCTTTTCGATCTCTTGTAACGCCTGGTTCATCGTGAACAATCGCAAGCTTCTTTTTGCAAAGCCTGTTAAAAAGCGTTGATTTCCCGACGTTTGTTCTTCCTACAATCGCAACTGTTTTCATTTTATTCCTTTATCTATACATGATTAAATCGGCTTTATCCGTATAAATCAACACTTGGTTATCATAGCAAATTGGTGTTGAAAATGGTTTATCGGATAATTCTTTTAAAACTTCTTCTCCCGTTTTCATGTTGAAAATAATTCTATCCCCTTCGCCAGAATAAATAAGCAAATGTTCATTTGCCATAACTGGAGTAAACCAGCGAACTTGTTTTTGAGTTTTGCTATATAAATCTTTTTCCCAAATAAGTTTACCAGTATATTTATTTAAAGCAACAACGGTATCCTTATTTGTGATCATAAAAAGGATATCCCCTGAAATAACAGGCGTTGTTTGCCCACCAATTGGTTGAGTGAAAATTTCTTCTCCTGTATCTAAATGGAAAGCTCCCATTTGATGCGCATTGCCAATCAAATAAACAACTCTGCCTTCAATAACTGGAGAAGCTAACACATGCCCTAAATCTGCAATCTTATTAAAGGTGCGGTAAGAAAGCAAAATGTTTGACCATTTTGGTTCGCCTGTGTCAGTGTTAAAGGCAATGATTTCTCCATTGGAAAAAGGAACAACAATTGTTTTATTTTGAATGGCTGGAATTCCCATGCCAAGCAAATTTGTTTCCGTTTCCAAGTTTTTATAATTCCAAACAAGTTCACCATCTTTTGTGCTTAAAGCTAACAATTCATTATTGGCTGAAAGCACAAACAGTTTGTTATCATAAATAACAGGTGAAGAACGAAGAATCTTTTCAGTATCTTTTTGCCAGATAATATCACCTTCTGGTTCAACGGCATAAATAATTCCATCTCCAGAAACAACATAAACTAAACCATTATAATAAGCAAGACCGATGCTAGCAACAGCAGGCATATCTTTATTATCTCTTAAAGACATATCCCAAATAACATCACCTTCTTTACTTGTTTTTGTTAATTTTAATTGGCTATCCAATGTATAAATCATGTTGTCATGAATAACAGGGGAGGGTAAATGAATAAAACTAGAAGAAATTCCTTTGCCAACATTTTCATCCCATGATTTTTCTTTCCAACCACTTATGTTAGCATGTGGAATTTTATTTTGGATATTTTGATTTAAAAAATTCCATTCTGTTATAATTTGGGGTTTACCTAAATTTAAAACAGAAGTTTCTTTTTCAATTTGTTGTGTTTCAAGTTTAACTTGAATGGCTTCTCTTCCTTCTTTTGGGGCTCCCTTTTTTGTTTGCGTACACCCAGAAACTAAAAGAGCCATAGCACAGACGGCAAAAACAAGATGTTTCATAAAATCTCCTTTTTTACATGCCAGATAAAAGCATATTTATCCGATCGGTTGCATTTGGTGTTAAATTAGGATTCAAAAGAGCGTCTTGCAATATTTTTAAAGCTTCTTCTTTTTTGTTGGCTTTTAAAAGAAGAGCGGCTTTTAATTCAATTGCGGCGGAAAAATAAGGGCTGTTTTGATTTAAAAGAGGGGTTAATAATGAAAGAAGTTCATCAGTATTTCCTGATTCAACTTGGTGTCCAACATAGCTAAGTAATGCAACATTTTTAAGGGCTTCGGGGGCGCTTTTTGTTTCAAAAACGGCCTTTAAAGTTGCTAAAGCTTCTGATTGATTATTGTTTGATAAATAAATACCAGCTTTTTTAAGTTCTGCCAAATATTTATAATCTGTTTTAGCAGTTTTAGAAAGTAAATTTAAATCATTTAAAGCATCTTCTTTTTCGCCTTTTGCATTTGAAACGACTGCTTTTTCAAACAAATTTGATTCAGTTAAACGAACTTGTTTATGCCAAGAAAGATACATTTCTGTTCCTGCAACACTCACAATAACTGCAACAACACCGCCGATGAGTAAAAAACGATATTTGTTCCAAAAATTGAGCAATCTTTCTTTTTGAAGCTCTTCTTCAACTTCGCGGTCTAAAATAGCTTGTTGAATGCGTTCAATTTCATCTTGGGTTTGTTGTTTTTTCATCTTCTAAGTCCTTTTTATTGTTTAAATTTTTTATGGATTTTACCAAAAAACATTTATAATTGCAATCTTTTTAATAAAGAGCTGTTTAAAAAGAGAGTTATTTACTTTGTCTTTTTTTCTTTTTGAGGTAAATATTCAAAAATTGGATTGGTTAAAACACGAGGTAGGGCCGTAAGTAAGGCAATTAAAAAATGCATAATCATTGGAAATGCGATAATGCCTTTGTTTTTTAAAATTCCTTTTTGAATAATGAGAGCGGCTTTTTCCGGTTGCATTAAAAATGGCATTTTGAAAACATTTTTATCAGTGAGCGGTGTTTTAACAAATCCAGGACAAATAACGTTTACTTTAATATTGTTTGATTTTAATGCGCCTCTTAAAGCTTCGCCCCATGCTTTAACAAAGTTTTTAGATGAGGAGTAGGCCGGGCAATTCATTAACCCTCTAAATCCCGCAATGGAGCTCATAAGCGCAATTTGGCCAAAGCCTTGTGTTTTAAAAAGATCAATAACGGGCAAAACAGTGTTGATAACGCCGTAAATGTTTGTGTCAAAAATTTGGCGAATAGACTCTTCAGAATCTTCTTTTCCAAGAACGCCACCGGAAACACCCGCATTTGCGATTAAAAGCTCAATCGGTTTGATTTTGTGTGCTTCTAAAACCGCGTTTTTGGAAGCTTCTTTATCGGTTGCATCAAATAAAAATAAATGAACAAAAGCTCCTTTTTCTTCGCATATTGATGCTGTTTGTTGAAGGCGTTCTTTATTTCTTCCACATAAGAAAAGCGTTACATTAGGTTCAGCAAATTGAGTGGCAATAGCTTTGCCAATGCCACTTGAAGCACCAGTGATAAAGATTGATTTGGGAGAAGTAATAACTTTTTTCATTTTTTTTATCCTTTTTTTTAAAAAACGCTTGACATTGAATTATAAATAAGTATAATGAACTTGTCTAGCAAAAAGATGCCTCTATGGCGAAACTGGTAGACGCGACAGACTCAAAATCTGTTGACCGCAAGGTCATGCTGGTTCAAGTCCGGCTAGAGGTACCAAAAATTAAAACCACCCATATCGGGTGGTTTTTTTTGTTTGTTTTTAAGCGCTTGTGTTGAGTGAAATTTCAGTTGAGATCCCATGATTAAAATGTGAAATATATAAAAAAATAATGAAATTAAAAAAAATACATGCTATGCTTTCTCAAAATCAAAGGCAAATTGTTTTAAATTTCGAAAGGAATTGCCCATGAATAGATGTTTGTACCATAGTAACTTTTCTACTTTTTTGCATATGCCTGATGGGGAGGTATTAGGCATACTTTGTGAAGCTTACCATGGTGTGACTCTTACCACTACAATTGAAGCTTGGAAATCAGAAATATCTATAATAAAGAATATTCTTAAAAATATTGATGATGAAAATGGACAGATTATTTTTGAATATGATATTCCTCGTCTTGGCAAACGTATCGATGTTGTATTATTAACAAAAGGGATTGTATTTTGTTTAGAATTCAAGGTTGG